>JANXXL010000115.1 GCA_025350625.1 Bryobacterales bacterium
CCCGCCAAAACGCAGCCCAAGCTGGCAGGTTTTTAAACCCGGCGTTACCCACGAAGACTGTATATTGAGAATGTTCTCGAGATACAGCCGCGAAAGAGCCAACATCTTCAGATATTCAACGGCCGTCGCCTCCTGCTTGACGAAATTACCGAGTGAAGTATTCTCCCGCTGATATGCCCACGGAATAAACGCCGTGAAACCGCCGGTGTCCTCTTGAATCTGCCGGACCAGGTCGAAGTGGTTCATGCGCTGCTCGATGGTTTCGCCGGTGCCGAACATCATGGTCGCCGTTGTGCGGATTCCCAGCGCGTGACACGTGCGGTGGACGTCCACCCATTCCTGCGTAGAACACTTCAGACGGCTGATGCGCCGCCGGACTTCGTCATCGAGAATTTCCGCGCCGCCGCCGGGGACCGAATCGAGACCCGCGTCACGCAAGCGTGCCAGCGTATCATAGAGCGATAATCCGCTCACCTCCGCGATATTGACGATTTCCGGCGCCGAGAAGCAATGGCACCAGATATCGAATCGCTGCTTGATTCCGCGCAGCAGATCTTCATACCACTCGATTTTCAAATCCGGATGCAGGCCGCCTTGCATCAGAATTCCGGTCCCGCCCAGCCCGATGGTCTCGCGGATCTTCTCGAAGATTACTTCCTGCGAGTGCACATAACCTTCTTCATGGCCCGGGGGCCGGTAAAAGGCGCAGAAACTGCAATATTCGGTGCAGAAGTTGGTGTAGTTGATATTGCGATCGATGATGTAGCTGACCACACCTTCCGGATGCAGCTTGCGCCGCACCTGATCCGCGGCCATGCCCAAGCCCACCAGATCGTCGCTGCGGAATAAATCGATTGCTTCAGCGCGGTCCATCATGTGGAGACGCCTCCTTCCACTACCGTTCGTTCGAGCGCCTCGGCGTATTTGAGATAGGTTTCGATGGCGGTGTAATGTCTTCCGGAAAGTTCGAAGCGGATATGCCGGGTCAGGTATTCGCGAACCAAAGGCTCCGGAAAATCGCGTGCGGAGGACTCCGCCTGCACGATATCTTCGATGTAGTCGAGGCCGTAGCGGCACGAAGCCCGGAGCGCCGCGCCATACGGTTCCACGATCGCCTCTTTGCGTCCCGCCCAAACGGCGAAAACCATGGGCAGGTTGGTGAGCGCGGTCCACTGCTCGCCCAAGTCCAGCGTTTCAAAGGGCAGCGTTGCCGGATCGACGCGCAACGCCGCATCGCCGATAAGGAGCGCCGCGTCCGCCGCGCTCAGCATCGCCGCCAGATCCGGCGCTTGCGAGTGGACTTGCGGTTCCACGCCATACTGCTCTGCCAGGATAATGCGTGCCAGCATCACCGAGGTTCGCGAACCGGAGTCCGTCGCCAGCCTTCGGATTTCGCGGAACGGCACTTTCGAGATAAGCAGGATGCTGCGCACGGGCCCGTAGGACGCAATTCCGGTCTCGCGGAAATAGGCGAGTTTTTGCCGCGCCATCTCAATCACCGGAACAATGCCGATGTCGGCCTCGCCCGACGCCAGTTGCTCGGCGCATACCGAAGGAACGGCGAATCGAAGATCAAAAATATCGCTCTGAGCGGGATCTTTTAACAACCCCCACACTAACGGCTGGGTATTGAGATAACTCACCGCGCAGACGCGCGGGCGCTTCAAATAAGTTTCCTTGGGATTCAAGAGGCTATTTTATCAGGTCGCGGATGCCACCCGTGGCTTACAATCACAACTATAAGATGCGAAAGCCGCTAGTCTGCTTAGTATTCGCATGCGCCGCGTTCGGGCAGAAGAAGCCGGTCACGCTCGAAGCCCTGCAGGCCTGGCGGGCAACTGCCGCAGCGCAGAATGTTCCCGGCGATCCGGTATGGGCTCCCGACGGCAAGACCTTCGTTTACCGCCAAGGCACGCAGTTGAAATGGTATGAGATTGCCGCGAAGAAATCGCGCGATGTAGTGGATCTCGCGGCACTCGACGCGACGGCAGCGCAAGCGCCGTCCCCGGAACATTATGAGTGGGAAAACCGGGGCGTCGATGACTCGGCACTACAATGGGCGCCGCAGGGAAGGGAAGTGTTGTATTCGACCGGCGGCGACCTCTTCCTGATCGCCATCCCGGACGGCAAATGGCGGCAACTGGTCAAGACGCCGGTGGCCGAGCGTGACCCTAAGTTCTCGCCCAACGGAACGCAGGTCGCCTTCCGGCGCGATTGGGATCTGTACGTGCTCGATCTTGCCAATGCCCACGAGACGCGCCTCACCTTCAATGGGTCCGGCACGCTCCGCAATGGCGGCCTCGATTGGGTGTACCCTGAGGAACTCGGTTTAGGTACCGCGTACTGGTGGGCGCCCGACTCCAGCGCCATCGCGTATCTGCAGTTCAACGTGAGCGGCGAGCCTCTCTATCCGCACGGCGATCTGCGAGGATCGCGCGCTGTGTTCGAGCCGCAGCGTTATCCCCAGGCGGGGCAAAACAACCCCGATGTGCGCTTGGGGGTGGTCTCGACCGAGGGGGGAATGACCAAGTGGCTGGACGTCGGCGATACCGTCAATTCATATTTGATTGCCCGCGTAGGCTGGGTTCCGGATTCGAAAAGTCTATATTTGGCACGCACCAATCGCATACAAAATCAGTTGGCGTTCCTCCTCTACGACGTTGCTTCCGGCAAGTCGCGAACGGTTTTTAGCGAGTCAGATTCTTACTGGATCAACATTCAAGGTGACCCCATCTTTCTCAAAAACGGGAAGCAGTTTCTGTGGACCAGCGAACGTAGCGGGTTCCGCCATCTGTGGCTCTATTCGTTAGACGGCGCCGAGCCGGCGCCAGTAACCCGTGGCGATTGGGAGGTGACCGACGTCGCAGGTCTGGACGAAAACGCCGGACGAGTCTACTACCGTTCAACCCAAGCCGGGCCTCTCGACAGGCAGCTTTATAGCGTCCAGTGGAACGGCGAGGGGAAGCGGCGCATCACCACCGGTGCGGGCACTCATCGCGTTTCACTCGCTCCCGCAGGGGGTTGCTTTCTGGATGTATATTCCAACCTGAATTCGCCTCCTGAAGCGACCCTGCGCGGCGCAAATGGTGAGAGCATCGCCCTCTACCGGCCGGCGGACCGCAGAGCGCTCGATGAATGGGACCTCCCGCCCACTGAACTCGTGAAGCTCACCGGCCTTGACGGCACCCTCTTTTATGGACGCCTGATCAAGCCGCCCGGTTTTGACCCGGCGAAAAAATATCCGCTGCTGGTGGATGTTTACGGTGGTCCTCATGTTCAATCGGTGCGCAATGTTTGGCCTGGAGTGGGCATGGATCAAGTATTCGCGCACGCAGGATACGTGGTCTGGGAAATGGACAATCGCGGCACCTCCGGGCGCGGACATGGTTTTGAGACTCCTGTGTTTCGGGCGCTGGGATCTCAGGAACTAGCCGACCAGCGCGAAGGGGTTCGCTACTTGATCTCGCGCGGCTTTATAGACCCGCAACGTATCGGCGTCACCGGATGGAGCTACGGCGGTTTCATGACCCTGAATATGCTGCTGAACGCACCGGACATGTTCCACGCAGGATTTGCCGGAGCGCCGGTCACCAACTGGCTCAACTACGACAGCATTTATACCGAACGATATATGGGTCTTCCGAAAGACAACCGGGAAGGCTATGCCCGCACCGCCCTTGCGCCGGGCGCGGCCAACTTGAGAGGAAAGCTCATGATCGCGCAAAACCTCGAAGACGACAACGTTCTGTTTCAAAACACCGTGCAGATAATCGGCGCGCTCGAAGCAGCCGGGAAGCATTTCGAATTGTCGCTCTATACGCAGAAGAGTCATGGCGTGGGCGGCGCAGCCTACCGCCAGTTGGAATCCACCATGCTCGATTTTTTTGAGCGCAACCTGAAGCCGCCGCAAAGTTCCGCCCCTGCGCGGTAGAATGAAGTCGCTCCCCGTATGAATTTACCTCGCGCGCAGGCCGTAGTTCTCATCCTGGCAGGCTTGCTCGCCGGGTGTAATCGAGCCGCTCCCGCCAATGTTGCCGCCACGGTGAACGGCCGGCCCATCACCTACGCCGAATTAGACAAGCAATTTGAATCGCAATTTGGCGGCGGCGGAACCGAGCGGTCCAGCGGCGACCAGGCACTGATCCAAAAACTTGAAGTGTTGCGAACGCTAATTGACAACGAAATCATGCTGCAGCGAGCCGAAAAGCTGGGCTTGATGGCGGTGGATGCGGACGTGGACGCAAAATTCAACGAGCTCAAAGCGCCTTACACCCAGGAAGAATTCCAGAAACAATTAGATGCGCGCAAGATGAGCGTAGATGAGCTGAAGGCGCAACTCCGGCGCGATCTCAGTGTGCAGAAGTTGTTTAACAAAGAGATCACTTCGCAGATCACCATCAGCGATAAAGACATTACTGATTTCTACGGCGCCAACAAGGCCAGCTTCAATCTGGCCGAGCCGCAGATTCACATGGCTCAGATCCTGGTCACACCCAATCCCGACCCCAACGTGCGCAATTTGAAGAACGACAAGGCGCGGGATGACGAGCAGGCGCGCAAAAAGATTCAAAGTCTCGCCATGCGCCTCCGCCAGGGCGAGGATTTTGCGATGCTCGCGCAGAATTACTCGGAAGACCCGAATTCGGCGCAGAATGGCGGGGATTTGGGCTTCATCCCGGAGTCGGCTCTCGAAAAGGCCAATGCCGAGCTTCGCAAGACGTTAATCTCGCTGCGGTCGGGCGAAACCACCGCCCCGCTGCATACGCCCGAGGGCTACCGGATTCTAAAGCTGATCACGCGCGAGCCGGCCGGCCAGCGCGAATTATCCGATCCGAAGGTGCAGCAGACGATACGCGAACAATTGATCAATCGCAAAGACCAATTGTTAAAAGCCGCGTACTATGAGATGGCCCGCAACGACGCCAAAGTGGTGAATTACTACGTCAACGGCATTGTCGGCGCCAGCGTGAAGAAATAGGCTCGCGCTACTTTCCCAGCCAGCGGTCGATGAGCCGCACCGGACGATAGAAATCGCGCAACAAATAGATTTGCGATTTGGCGCGGTATATCGACGTCAGGAAACTCTTGCCATCGGGATTCTAGCTAAACCCGCGATAAGGAAAGTCGGCCAGCAGATATCCGAAATCGACGGCGCTGCCGGTTAAACCGAAATCCGCGATCTTGCTTTCACGCGCCGCCGCCAGGTCAAAGAGCGAAACGGATCGGGAAGCGCCCCACCATCACTGCGGCGGCGTTTTTCCCAGCTGCTGCTTGGCCCACAGCCGCGCGGGATTCAGTTTGGCGGCTTTCTCAAACTCCTTGCGGGCGTCCGCATTGCGATTCAGTTTGCGCAGCGCGATTCCCAGCCACAGGTGAGCGTCTTCGGAACCGGCGTCGAGCATAATGGCTTTTTGGAAATCCTTCATTGCCAGCTCCACCCCGCCCCCGAGTGCCGCCGGCAAGTAATAGTTGCCGATGCCGCGGCTCAAGTAGTTCATCGGTTCCCGGGGATCGAGTTCCACGGCTTTGTTGACCTCGTCGAGCGCGCAACGGCCATATTTCAACGCGCCAAATCCCCCTAAGGCCCCGGCTTCCTGGCCGCACAGCGTGCCTAGAATCCGGTGGTACTCGGCTTCCGACGGTTTAAGCGCCACCGCACGCTCCGCCGTCTTCATGCCGGCTTCTGAGGCGTTGCGTGCCTGGGTTTTATCGCGTAATTCGGTCGCGACCTCCGCTAAAGTCGAATGGGCCAGCGCCGCCTGGTATTGTGCCCGCGCGTCGGTCTGCTGCCGTTCGGCAAGGGACGAAAGCTGGGTCGCGATCTGTTCCAGTTGCGGGCGGTTTTGGGCATCCCGGGCTTTGAGCAAATCGGGGTTGGCCGGAGGTGACGCGGCCAGCAAGAAGAGCAGAATGATTTGAGGCATGTATAGGTAATTGGATTACGTCAGGCTCCAAAAGGTTACCGGTTTATGCGGCGCGATAGCTTCCCAGTACTCTTAAAAAATCCGCCAGCTCACCCAGGTGGTTGAGGGCGTTGCGGACCACCTGGTCTTCACGGTGGCCCCACAAATCCAGATAGAACAGATATTCCCAGGGTTTTCCGCGCAACGGCCGCGATTCGATCTTCACCAGATTGATATCGCGTAAGGCGAGCGCTCCCAGCGAACGAAAGAGAGCTCCCGGAATGTTGCGGATGGAAAATACCAGCGACGTTTTCCAGGGACGTTTGCCTGCCCCGCGTACGGTCCGCGGCTTCGCTCCGGCCGGTTCCAGCATGAAAAATCGCGTAAAATTCTGGCGGTCGTCCTCGATGCCGCGCTTGAGAATATGAGCCCCGTAGATTTTGGCCGCCAGCTCCGAGGCAATCGCCGCGCCGTCGGCCGGCCTGTCTTCCATGATCATCTTCACGCTGCCCGCGGTGTCATAAAACGGTGTACGCTCGATGCGCGCATGGCTGCCGAAAAAATCCAGACACTGGTTGAGCGCCACCGGGTGGGAGTAGACTTTACGAATTGCGCGGAAAGAAACCCCTGGCGGCGCAATCAGATTATGGATCACGCGGACACTGGTTTCCGCCGTAATTTCAGCCCGATATTTAAGCAGCAGATCGTAATTTTCATGCACCGAGCCGGCTAGAGAATTCTCCAGCGGGATCACGGCCGCGTCCAATTTCCCCGCGTCGAGAGCGGCAAACACCTGGTCAAAACGCTGGTGGGCGATGGGCTCCGCCTTCAATCCCAGCAACTGGCGGATAGCCTGCTGGCTGAAGGCCCCCAATTCCCCCTGAAACCCGATCCTCATCGGGCTGCGCTTTTTCATTATTTTCCCTCCCACTCGAGCGCACCCGCGACCGGGGTTCCGGCCAGCGCCATCACTCGATCCACGCTATTTTCGACAATATCGGCCACGGTCTTCGGATGATGGTAGAAAGCCGGCATCGGCGGCGCCAGAATCGCGCCCATTTCGGCCAGCGCCGCCATGGACCGCAGGTGACCTAAATGCAACGGCGATTCCCGGACCATCAAAACCAGCCGCCGCCGCTCCTTCAGCATGACGTCCGCAGCGCGTACGATCAAGTTCGAACTGATTCCATGCGCGATCGCCGACATGGTGTGGATCGAGCAGGGCGCCACTACCATCGCACTCATTGCGGCCGACCCGCTCGCCAAGCGGCAGCCGATGTCTTCGACCGGATAGTGGAAGTGAGCTAACGCTTTGAAATCCGCAGCGGCCTTCCCCATTTCGAGGAACGCCGTGCGCTCCCCCGATCGCGATAAGATCAGGTGGGTCTCCACTCCTTCCTGCAATCGCAACTTTTCCAACAGGCGCCAGCCGTAAATGGAGCCGCTCGCCCCCGTAATCCCCACGATAACTTTTATCATCTTTAACTGCTACTGCCCCATTGGTTTTCCATTAAATTCGGTCAAATCCTTCACTTGTGGAAAATCTTGTTCTGAATTCAGAACAAACTACTTGCTCCTGTCCTTCATACAACGCTATAATCCTTAGCATTACCTTGTTGGCATGTGGGGCGTCTGCGTCGGGGGGCAAAGGTAATTCTATACTCCGCTCAAACTCTGAGAACTCAGGCTCTATGATCGAGGAACCCGGGCAGAAACTCAAGCGCGTGCGTGAACGTTTGAACCTGCGTTACCGCGAGGTTGAGGAAGCTAGCGCCAAAATCGCTGAACGGCGTGGCAACGATGAATTCATCGTTGCGCTGAGCCGTCTCGCCGACATCGAAAATAAGGGGACCCTGCCCTCGCTTTATCGTCTCTATTCTCTCTGCGCCATCTATCGGCTGGATATCTCCGAAGTGCTCTCCTGGTATGGCATCTCGCCCGACACGATCCCTGCCGACGCCGACGTCGTCGAACCGGAACGCACACATCTGATTGGGTTTCGTCCGGAAGAGGGCACTGCACAACTGCCCATCTCGCTTGACCCCGGCTTGGATCTTAGCCGCACCGCGTTTCTAAGCCGCTTCATTCAACAGTGGGGAACAGTGCCGTTTGCGCTATTGAGTAACGTCGACTTGCGAAACTATCGCTATGGAGTTATCGGCGCAGAGGACTGGTCGATGTTCCCTATTATTCCCCCTAGTTCTCTGGTAGTGGTCGACGATTCCAAACGGAAGATCGCTTCGGGCGGTTGGTCGAACGAATTCGAGCGCCCCATATACTTTTTGGAGCACCGTGAGGGTTACGTTTGCGGGTGGTGCTCCGTGACCGACGGCCGCCTCAGCGTGCAGCCCCATCCGGCCTCGAATAGTGACCCCCAATCCTATGCGTATCCCAATGAAATTGAAGTGATCGGTCAGGTTACGCGGGTCGCGCTGAGCCTGGATTCCTCGCGGCGACGGAATCGTTCCTGAGCAGTTCCAGCAGTATTTCCATTTCCTGCTGAAATTGACGCCGTTGCGCGCGGCTGGCGGCATCGGGGGCCTGGCCCAGGTACGACATCCCTCGAGCTAAGTAGGTCACCACCGCCCTCGGGTTTTCCTCCAGATTTTGGAAATGCTCCCTCAAATCCGCAGTCTTTGCGGACAACGGCAACTGCAGCCATTCGAGAAAAGTGTCCTCATGACTCTTCCGCAACGCTACCAGGCTATCTTCGCGGCCAAAAGACGCGCTCAAACCGTAGTGCCGGTAGGCGCCGGAATTCGGATCCCGCAGTGAAGCCAGATAGACCAGTCGTCCGTATGTATTCGGAATCTGGGAAAGCGTATGTTTCCAGAGGTCTGCGAGGGCGTTCCGTTCGAGCACGCCCTTGATTTTGAAGCGCGGCATTTTCTAGTTCCTGCGCTCTCCATTGTACGCCACTGGGCAATTCCGTCGCCTCAAACGCGCGTCCGTTCCGAATCTCGAAAACATCACCAATTTCGGCTAGCGGGGGACTAGTACACCTTAGCCTAGTCACGGATAGGGACAGATTTACTCTATCTGGCTGGAAAGGAGTTCACATGTTCAACAAAATGATGCTTTTAGTGGCTTTGGCTTTTTCCCTCGCGTCGACGGTGGGAGCAATGACGCCGACTCAGCAGTATCCCCTTCCTGGGCCCCCGGGAAATACCAACCTCACTTCGCAACTCTAGTTGCTTAGATCTTCGGAAACTCACGCGGGACCAAGTATTTATCCTCCAAAATCCCGCGTGAGGTTTCCCGCTATTATTCCTTCCTTCATCCAACTGGCATGTTAGACTCGAAAAATTACCTATGTCAGCGGCGGAGCGTATTCTCGCTTATCTGAATTTCTTCGCGGAAATCGCACTTCTCTGTCGGCTCCTGCATTGTGAACTCAACCGCACCTACCGCTCGCTCTTTCTCTACTGGCTGGTCCAAGCCCTGGCAAACGTGGCCATACTAGTGGTTCCCATGTTCACGTACCTCTACTTATACGTCTATTGGGGAGCGCAGACCATTAACATCTTCATGGCAGTTTTCGTGGTGCAGGATTTGTATCGTATCGCGCTTAGAGAGCATCCCGCGGTGGCTTCTTTTGGCCGGCGCAGCATGCTCGCCGCTATGGCGGTTGCAGGTGTCCTGGCATGGTCGGGGATGTCGCTCGATCAGGCCATTCCCGCGGGCCAATTCACCGCAATCCACCGCTTTGCGACCTTTGAGCGCAGCATGAATTTCGTTATCCTGATATTTGCTCGTGATCAGCGGCTTGCTGCTTTGGTTTCCGATAAAAGTGCGGAAAAACATTGCGGTTTATATCTCGGGTTTTCTGCTTTTTTCTGCCTCGCGGTCGTTCGGACTCCTTTTATCGAATCTATTGCCCCCCGGAGACACCAGACTCATCAGCACCGTCCTTCTGGGACTTACGCTGCTCTCCCTAGCGATCTGGATAGTTGGAATCCGTCCCGAAGGCGAGCGGGTGATCGCCACTTCGGGCAGTGGAAAGAGCCCGGAGACGATGCGCCGGCTTACCGGCCAGCTGGACGCCATCAATTCCGCCTTGGCCCGCTTTGTTCGCAGCTAAAAGGGGGGAAGAATCCGCGTGGTGGCCGCGATCCGATTTTCAGATTGCCCGCGCGCTTCGCCAGCGCCGACGGCCGTCCGCGTAGTCAAATCCAACCCACTCGAAACCAGCGCTACCGCACTTGAACCGCTATCCCTGTGGCCCCGGTACCCTGGCGATTGTCACCGAAGTTCAATCTTCGTAACCTGATAAGTGCCATAGACGCCTACCACATTGATAGCGGGTGTAAAATGCTAACGGGCCAAGTCGACGAAGCTTTGATGGGGCATGAGAGGCAAATTGAATTTAACGCATAACTTTTTGAAGGCGGAACTTTGCCTGGTTGGTTTGTTAATTATGGTTTTAGCGGGCTGCAGCAGCAGTACTTCCGCTACCTCCGGGGACGACCCGCCGTCTGCTAAGAAAAGCGGGAAGAAGGGCAAGGGTGGCGGCGCAGGAGGACCGGCTCCCGTCGTCGCCGCCAAAGTCACAGAAAAAAGCGTTCCCATCGAAGTCAGCGCAGTCGGCAATGTCGAAGCATACTCGACCATCAATGTGGTCCCTCAGATAAGCGGCCAACTCACGGAAATCTACTTTCACGAGGGCGATTTTGTCCGTAAGGGCCAAAAACTTTTCTTTATCGATCCCAGCCAGTTGGACGCACAGGTGGCGCAAGCCGAGGCGAATCTGGCCCGCGATGAAGCTCTTTTGAGCCAGTCTGAGGCCAATCTCGCCAAGGATTCCGCGGGCGAAAAGTATGCGCGCGACCAGGCGGTCCGCTATGCCAAGTTATTCGCCGAAGGCATTGTGTCGAAGGAGCAGGGAGATCAGTTGACCTCCACGGCGGATTCTTTAGCGCAGGGCGTCCGCGCCGATAAGGCCGCCGGCGACAGCCTGCGGGCGCAGATGCGCGCCGATCAAGCTGCGATCCGGAATCTGAAGGTTCAGCTGGCTTTCACCACCATCTCATCGCCCATCGACGGGCGCACCGGTAATTTGACCGTTAAACCCGGCAATGTGGTCAATGCGAATACTTCGAGCCTGATGAGTATCACCCAAGTGCAGCCGATTTACGCGACCTTCTCGGTACCCGAGACCCACTTGTCTGCCATCCGCCGCTATATGGCACAGGGCAAATTGCCAGTACAAGCCGCGCCACAGGATGGATCAACGAATAAACCCGCGCAAGGTGTTCTCACTTTCGTGGATAACAACGTCGATAGCGCCACCGGCAGCATTAAGCTCAAGGGAACCTTTCCGAACACGGACCGCCAGCTCTGGCCCGGGGAATACGTCAATGTGGTTTTAAGAATGGCCGTGCGCCAGAACGCGTTGGTGGTGCCAAATCAGGCGGTGCAGACGGGCCAGGACGGAACATATGTCTACGTGGTAAAGGATGACCAGACCGTCGAAATGCGTCCCGTAACCGCGGGGCTCCGGGTGGACCAGGATCTGGTGATCGATAAAGGTCTGGAAGCGGGCGAAACCGTGGTTACCGAAGGACAGTTGCGCTTAGCGCCCGGGAGCCGGGTCCAGGTCGGCGGCCCCAATGGTCCCGGCGGAAACCGGCAGGGCGGGCGTGGCGGAGCGGGTCGAAAGGGTGGCAAGGGCGGCGGCGGTGGCAAAGCTGCGGGCGCCGCCGATGATCCGGCGGATGCAAAGGGAGCTGAGGGGAAACGGCAATCTCCCGCCCAGGAATGAGTTCGAGCTAAGACACCCGTGAACTTTTCAGAAATATTTATTCGGCGCCCAATCGCAACCAGCTTGCTGATGGCTGCCATCGCTCTGTTCGGAATAGTGGCCTACCGGGCGCTGGGGGTCAGCGATCTCCCCCGCGTTGAGTTCCCGACCATCACGGTCACCGCTGCGCTCCCCGGTGCGGACCCGAGCACCATGGCTTCGGCCGTCGCGACCGTGCTAGAGCGTCAATTCACCTCCATTGCCGGTGTGGATTCGATGACCTCCACCAGTTCCACCGGCAACACGTCCGTGACCCTGCAGTTCAGCTTGGACCGGGATATTGATGGAGCTGCCGTGGACGTGCAGACGGCCATCGCTGAAGTGATGCCGCTGCTGCCTCCGGGCATGCCCACGCCGCCCTCCTTCCGTAAGACCAACCCCGCCGACCAGCCCATCATGTTCCTGAATCTGACGTCGGACACACAGCAGTTGTCGCGCCTGGACGAGTATGGCGAGACCACCATGGCCCCGCGCATTTCAATGGTGGACGGCGTCGCTCAGGTCCAGGTCTTCGGCGCGCAAAAGTACGCCGTGCGGGTGCAGCTCGATCCCGATGCGCTCGCGGTTAAGAACGTAGGCCTCAATGAGGTCGCCACGGCGCTGAACAAATGGAACGTAAATGTTCCCACAGGAACTCTCTACGGCAACCGTTCCGCCTACAACGTTCAGGTGGACGGCCAGCTTATGAATGCGGCCGCCTACCGGTCCCTGGTAGTTTCCTGGAGGAACGGTGCGCCCATCCGCTTGGATGAGGTCGCGAACGTCATCGATAGCGTAGAAAATGACAAGAACGCATCCTTTTTCTACGGCAAGGATTCCGAGGGGCATGACGTCTCCCGGCGCTCCATTCAGCTTGCAGTCTTCAAGCAGCCTGGCGCCAATACGATTCAGGTAGCCGACAAGATTCGCAGCCTGCTGCCGGCGTTCAACGCGGTGCTTCCGCCCTCGGTGATCCTCGCGGTTCGAGGGGACCGCTCCCGCACCATTCGGGCCGCTTTCCAGGATGTGCAATACACCATGCTGCTCACGCTGGTGCTGGTGATCGGCGTGATCTTTGTGTTTTTGCGCAAGGCCTCGGCTACTTTGATTCCCACGCTGGCTCTGCCGTTCTCCATTCTGGGCACGTTCACCGTGATGGCGATGCTGCACTATACGCTCGACAACATGTCCATGATGGCGCTGATCTTGTGCATTGGCTTCGTGGTGGACGATGCCATCGTGATGCTGGAAAACATCGTGCGCCACATCGAAAAGGGGGAGGAACCGTTCGCTGCGTCGCTCCAAGCCTCCAAGGAGATCGGGTTCACGATTATTTCGATGACCATTTCACTGGCGGCGGTATTCATACCGGTGTTGTTCATGTCCGGCATCCTGGGCCGCCTGTTCCGCGAGTTTGCGGTCACCATCACGGTAGCGATTCTGGTCTCCGGACTGGTATCGATCTCCTTCACACCGATGTTGTGCAGCCGCTTCCTGCGCCCCCACAATCCCAGGCAAAAACACAACTGGCTCTATTGGCTGACGGAGCGAGGTTTCGATGCCATGTATCGTGGCTACGCATGGAGCCTCAAAGGAGTGCTGAAACACCGCTACATCATGGGAACGGTGTTCGTGGTTGTGATCGTGGGTACGGTGTATCTTTACCGCGTCGTCCCCAAAGGTTTTATTCCCGATCAGGATAACGACCAGATCAATTTGAACGTAGTGGCCGCCCAAGGGACTTCCTTCTACAAGATGATGGAGTACCAACGGCAGCTTGCTGAGGTGGTCCGCCGGGATCCCAATGTTTTGGCGTTTATGACCAACGTAGGTGGCGGGTTCGGGGGCTCGGCCGGCAACCGTGGCAACATGAACATTATTCTGAAGCCACGACGGGAGCGCAAGTTCACCGCGCAACAAATAGTCGACGAACTCCGTCCGAAAATCTCGCGTTTCCCCGGCTACCGGGCGTTTCTTACCTTGCCGCCGTCCATCCGGATTGGGGGCCGGCAAGCGGCCAGCAGCTACCAGGTGACCGTGCAAAGCCAGAACACCACCGATCTCTACACCTGGGCGAACCGGTTGCTGAACGCGATTTCCACTCTCCCGGAAGTACAGGATGTCAACACAGATCTGGAAGTTGCGAGCCCACGGGTAAACGTGGTGATCGATCGCGACCGGGCCGCCGCCGCGCAACTGGATGTCGCGCAGATTGAAAGCGCGCTGTATAGCGCTTTCGGCCCCAGACTCGCTTCGACGATCTACGCTCCCACCAACCAATATCGCGTTTTGATGGAAATTCAGCCGAAGTATCAGGCCCACGCCGATTATCTTTCGAAAATCTACTTCAAATCGTCTAACGGGAAGATGACTCCGCTGGACGTGGTGGCCAAACTGAAGGAAGACGCCATGCCGCAAAGCATCGCGCACACGGGGCAGATGCCATCGGTAACGCTGTCCTTCAATCTAAAGCGAGGCGTTTCCTTGGGCGAGGCAGTCGATAAAATCAGCGACTTGGCGAAGAACATGCTGCCGGATTCCGTGAGCGTCGCCTTCACCGGCAACGCGGCGGCTTTCCAGAGTTCCCTCACCAATCTGGGTTTGTTGCTGGCAGTCGCGATCATGGTGGTTTATATCGTCCTCGGAGTCCTGTATGAGAGTTATGTTCATCCGCTGACGATTCTTTCCGGTATTCCTTCTGCGGGCGTCGGCGCACTGCTGACGCTGCTGATTTTCAAAGTGGATCTCAACGTGTATTCCTTCGTAGGTTTGCTGATGTTGGTGGGCCTGGTCAAGAAAAATGCCATCATGCAGATTGACTTTGCGCTCGATGCCGAACGCCGCGAGGGCAAATCGCCGGTGGAGGCGATTCATGAAGGGTGCCTGGTACGGTTCCGTCCGATTATGATGACCACCATGGCCGCGCTGCTTGGATCCATTCCCATTGCACTTGGCTATGGCGCCGGCGGCGAAGCTCGCAGGCCCCTGGGATTAGCAGTGGTCGGCGGCCTGATGCTTTCGCAACTGGTGACGCTGTATCTGACGCCGGTGGTGTACACGTTCATGGCGTCGCTGCTGGGAAAGTGGAACTCGCGGCAACCGGTGGAGCTGGAACCGGAGCATACGTATTCGCACTAGGATTCGATGAACTTCTCGGAAACATTCATACGGCGTCCGATCGCCACCAGTTTACTGATGGCCGCGATCGCGCTTTTCGGTGTGGTGGCCTACCGGGCGCTGCCCGTCAGCGATCTGCCGAATGTCGATTTCCCTACGCTGCTCGTGACCGCGAGCCTGCCCGGCGCGAGTCCCGAGACCATGGCTTCCTCGGTGGCGACGCCGCTCGAAAATCAGTTCTCCACCATCTCGGGACTGACTACGATGACGTCGGTGAATTCGCTGGGGTCGTCGCAGATCACACTGGGGTTCGATTTGAACCGCAACCTGGATGGCGCCGCGGTGGATGTGCAAGCGGCCATCACGCAGGCCTCACGTTTGCTGCCGCAGGGAATGCCGACGCCGCCGACGTTCACGAAAGTCAATCCTGCCGACCAGCCTATTCTTTATTTGGCGCTCACTTCGAAGACAGTGCCGCTGTGGACGCTCGACGAATATGGCGAGACGCAAGTGGCCAAGCGCGTTTCGATGATCAGCGGCGTGGCGCAGGTGCAAGTCTTGGGCGCGCAAAAGTATGCGGTGCATGTGCAAATGGACCCGCACTCGCTGGCCTCGCATCAAGTGGGCCTTAACGAAGTGGAAAAATCGCTGGCGGCCTGGAACGTAAACCTTCCTACGGGTCAGATCACCGGTCCGCAAAGAGCATTCACCTTGCAGGCTAGCGGACAGTTGATGACCGGCGCGCAGTACCGTCCGCTAATCGTTGCCTACCGCAATGGTTCCCCGGTCCGGCTCGAAGAGTTGGGCAATGTGATCGACGGTGTGGAAGACGACAAAACCGCATCCTGGTTCTACACCAAAGATAGCGATCAGCGGGCGATCATTCTGGCGATTCAACGGCAGCCCGGCACCAACACCATGGCAGTGACCGATAACATCAAGCGCCTGCTCAAAACCTTCTCGACTGAGCTGCCGCCGTCGGTTCACATGGACGTGCTGTACGACCGGTCCGACACCATCAAGGAGTCTTATAAAGACGTCCAGTTCACCATGCTGATGACTCTGGGCCTCGTGATCGCAGTCATTTTTCTGTTCCTGCGCAATGTTTCGGCCACCGTGATTCCCAGCCTGGCGCTGCCGTTTTCGATCATCGGTACATTCGCCGTCATGTATTTGATGCAGTACAGCCTGGACAATCTCTCGATGATGGCGCTGATCTTATCCGTGGGCTTTGTGGTGGATGACGCGATTGTCATGCTGGAGAATATTTTCCGCCATATGGAGCAAGGCGAGAAGCCGCTCGATGCCGCGTTGCAAGGGTCGCGCGAAATCGGATTCACCATCGTTTCGATGACCCTGTCGCTCGCCGCCGTTTTTATCCCGGTACTGTTCATGCAAGGCGTGCTGGGCCGTTTGTTCCGTGAGTTTTCGGTAACCATCTGCGTCGCGATTTTGATTTCCGGGATCGTATCGGTGACGCTTACTCCGATGCTGTGCAGCCGCTTCCTGCGCGTGCCGCCCCACGAGAGCAGGGGGCGGCTTTATCGCGCGACGGAAGCGTTTCTCGAGTGGATGTTGCGCGTGTATGACCGCACGTTGCAGGTCTGCCTGCGGCACCGCGCGGCCACTATGCTCGCTTCGCTATTGGTCCTTACCGGAACCGTATACATGTTTCTGGTCATTCCAAAAGGATTCATTCCCGATCAGGACACCAACCAGATTTCTGGCGTGACGGAAGCATCCCAGGGCATCTCGTTTTATCAGATGATCGATTACCAGCGCGCGGCCGGGGCCATCATCCAGCAGGACCCTGATGTCGAGGCCTTCATGTCCACCATTGGGGGCGCCGCGGCCACCAATCTGGGTGGGCCGAATTATGGGCAGTTGACCATTCGCTTAAAGCCGCGCAACCAGCGCAAGCGCGGCGTGGCGCAGATTATTGCGGATCTCCGTCCCAAGCTGGCCGAGATCCCCGGCATCAATGTTTATTTGCAGAACCCTCCTACCATTAACCTCAGCGGCCAGATCACCAAGAGCCAGTATCAATTCTCGATGCAATCGGCCAATAAAACCGAGCTCTACGATAATGCCGTGAAAATGCAAAAGCTCATCGCCGAGTTGCCGCAGTTGGAGGATGTGACTAGTAACTTAGCGATCACCGCGCCGGAAGTGGATGTCAGCATCGATCGCGATAAAGCAGCGGCCATGCAGACCGACGCCAATGCGGTCGAAAGCGCATTTTACGACGCTTACGGGCAACATTGGGTATCGACGATCTACGCGGCCGTGAACGAGTATAAGGTTTTGCTCGAACTGCAACGTCAATATCAGGCGGATCCCAGGGCTTTATCGCTCCTCTATTTCAAATCCAATACCGGTATGCTGATCCCTCTGGATACACTGGCCAAAGTGAAAACCGGAATTGGGCCGCAATCGATCAACCATTACGAGCAGCTCAACGCGGTCACCATTTCCTTCAACCTTAAGCCGGGCGCCTCCCTCGGCGACGTAGTTTCGCAAATTCAGAAAATCGCTACAGAAGCGCTTCCCTCGACCATCAGCACCAGTTTCGAAGGCGCCGCGGAGGCGTTTGAAAGTTCACTTGGCAATCTTTGGCTGCTTCTGATTGTTGCCATCCTGGTGGTCTACATTGTGCTCGGAATTTTGTACGAAAGTTACATCCATCCGCTGACAATTCTCTCCGGTCTGCCTTCCGCCGGGTTCGGAGCATTGATGACGCTCCTGCTGTTCCACATGGACTTGAACATTTATGCCTTCGTCGGCTTGATCATGCTGATCGGCATCGTGGAGAAGAATGCCATCATGCAGATCGATTTTGCGCTCGACGCCGAGCGGAATCAGGGCATGGCCCCCATGCAGGCGATCTATCAAGGCTGTCTGATTCGTTTCCGACCCATCATGATGACCACCATGGCGGCGCTGCTCGGTGCTGTTCCCATCGCCCTGGGCTACGGTGCCGGGGGCGAAGCGCGGCAGCCGCTCGGCCTAGTCGTGGTCGGCGGCTTGATGTTTTCGCAACTCGTCACCCTTTACCTGACGCCCGTTTTTTATACTTACATGGCTGCCCTCCAGGAGAGAATGGGGCGGAAGAAACGGCGTCGCGCAGCCGAGCCCGTGCACATCCCGGCCTAGGCGGTCGCCATTAGCGGGCGCCGTGACTGCCATTTGGGCCAGAGCGCGCCTTTGCCGTATCGAGTAGTATTATGTTTGATTCTTGCGCTCAGACGTATTGGATCGTTTGCCCGCATCCCACGAGCTTGACGCCCATGCTGTGCAGCCGCTTTCTGCAGCCGCCGAGCGATCGCCATAACTTCCTTTTCCGTGTTACCGAGCGGATGTTCGACGCCTGGCGGGACGTGTATGGCTGGACACTGCGCGGAGTGCTGCGGTATCGCTTCGCCATGCTGGTGGTTGCCGCGGCAACACTGGTTGCGACGGTATTACCAGCACGGACACCGGCAATATTGATGGTCAGTCCAGTTTCCTCAGGACGCTTCTTTCGACGTGATGGCAGAGTCCGGTGTGCGATGGCGAAGATTTTGGCGGAGGATCCGAATATGGCAGCGTCGGGCGTCACCGTGAATGGCGGCGCCAATAATGGGCGCATGCAATTGCGCCTGAAGCCGCGCAACGAGCGTAAGTTGACTGCCGACGAGATCATCAACGAACTGCGTCCCAAGATGGCCCAAATTCCGGGCGGCCGCGCGTTCATGACCAACCCCCCGTCCTTGCGCATCGGCGGGTTCAGTAGCCGCAGCCAGTATGTGTTCACGCTACAGGGGCAGGATCTGGACGAGCTTTATCACAGCGCCGCGACTTTTGAGAACGTATTGAAGAGAATCCCGGGCTTGACTGACGGTCAACAGC
>JANXXL010000123.1 GCA_025350625.1 Bryobacterales bacterium
GACAGATCGAATACTACGGTTCCGCGCAAAATCCGCGGTAACCAGCGTTGATCGGGCGCTAATAATGGGCGGCGCATAAGTAATGGCTGCTGATGAACACAGAGGAACGCGGATTTTTGGGTGAACCCTTAGGGTGAGACACAACTCGGCATGTCCACTTATTTCTTGTACACTACGCTCAGAGATACGGCACAGTGGTTCGCAGGCGGCCTCGCTTCTTCTGCGCGCGAAGGTGATGATTCACATCGCCCAGCGAAGCGAACAACCCCGCGAACGACCGGTCCAGGCGCGACGGGCAGCGCCGTCCGGATTTAAAGTCCCGCTGCCGGAACAAATCGGAAGCGGCAATCACCGCGGCGCCCATCGGCTTATATTCGTGCGTCCCTTGCGCCCACACGCAATCGCCGTCAATCCAGAGTGCAAAACCCATTGCTACTATATTCCTATGACTCGACGATCGTTTGTCCCCGCTCTTGCCGGCGCATCCGCCCTCGCCGCCGCCCTCGCGCAGGAATCCAAGCCCGCGCCGCGTAAGGGAAAGCTGAAACAGGGCGTCACCGGGGGCGTCTTCGGCAAGGGCATGAGCTTTGAGGATCAGTGCCGCCACGCCGCGCGCCTGGGCGTGCAAGGGTTCGATCTGAAGGGGCCGGCGGACTGGCCGATGATTAAGAAATATGGGCTCGTTCCGTCCATGGTGCCCGGCGGTGGCGGCACCATCCCCGACGCGCTGAACCGAATCGAGAACCACGCCGTCGTCGAGCCGCTGATGCGCGAGACCATTAACAAATGCGCCGAAGCGGGCGCGCCCAATCTGATTACATTTTCCGGCAACCGCAAAGGCCAGCCGGACGAGCAGGGGATGGACCATTGCGTTGTGTTCCTGAATAAAGTGAAGGCCCAGGCGGAAGACAAGGGCGTCACCATCTGCATGGAATATCTGAACAGCAAGGTGAACCACAAGGACTATCAGTTCGACCATACAGCCTACGGTGTCGAAGTCTGCAAGCGCGTGAATTCGCCCCGCGTGAAACTGCTCTACGACATGTATCACGTACAGATTATGGAAGGCGATATCATTCGTTCGGTGCGCGAGAACATCCGGTACATCGGCCACTTCCACACGGCCGGAAACCCGGGACGCCATGAGATGGACGATACGCAGGAGATGAACTATCGCGGCATCGTCAAAGCAATTGCCGATCTCAACTTCACCGGCTTTGTATCCCACGAATATTCTCCGCTGGGCGATCCGTTGAAATCCCTGGAAACCACGCTGGCGATGTTCGACGTTGCCTAACTCCCAATGCCTGAATCCGGTTCCGTCATTCCGCCAATTGAAACGGAAAGCAATCATGAGCGAAAAGGATTCGCGCGCTGGCTATTTGCCGGCGGCAGGCTCGACCTGGCTCACGGCGGCACGGAACAAACTCATGCGTGGTACATGGTTCTGTGGCTCACCGGTGTCGATTATTTCTCTACCCTCGGCTATCAACCGGGCATCGCACTGCTCGCCGCGGGAGCGATTTCGCCCATCGCCACCGCCATCCTGATCCTGGTTACGCTCTGCTGTGCGCTGCCCATATACGCGCAGGTGGCCGGCCGTTCGTATGTGGGGCAGGGCTCCATTGCGATGCTCGAAAACCTGCTGCATGGCTGGTGGGGCCGCATTCTGGTTCTAGCCCTGCTTGGATTCGCGGCTACCGATTTCGTCATCACCATGACGTTGTCGGCCGCGGACGCCGCGCAGCACGCCATCGAAAATCCGTACTTCCACCCCTTCCTTGGCGACGCCGCGATGACCATCACCCTGGGCCTGCTGTTCCTGCTCGCCCTGGTGTTCCTTAAGGGATTCAGTGAAGCTATTGAGCTTGCTTCCGCGGTGGCTGTTCCCTATCTGGTATTGAATGTCGTGGTGCTGGCCCGGTGTCTGATCGAAATTTCGCACCACCCGGAACTGTTCCACAATTGGAACGTGACGCTTCAGTTGCGCGGCGACTGGACGGCGATCGCCATCGCATCCGGGCTGATCTTTCCGCGGCTTGCGCTGGGTCTCAGCGGCTTTGAAACCGGAGTTTCCGTGATGCCGTTGATCCGCGGCGGCCCCAAGGACGAGCAGAGCGAAGTGCCCGCCGGCCGCGTCGCCAATACCAGAAAGCTCCTGGCCGCCGCCGCCGCCATCATGAGCGTCATGCTGCTGGTGTCCAGCTTTGTTACCACGTTGCTGATCCCGGAATCGGCCTATCGCATCGGCGGAAAGGCCAGCGGGCGCGCCATT
>JANXXL010000134.1 GCA_025350625.1 Bryobacterales bacterium
TGGTCTTCTCCTCGGGATTGATGATGTTCAGCTCTTTCTCGAACTGGATCAGTGCGCCGCTCGATTGCTCCATCTTGGCCCGCAATTCTTCCAATTGCCGTTCCATGAATTGGCTTAATCCCGCGGTCGCCTGATAGCGGATGCGATAAGTATGCGCCAGGTAGGATTGCGCGAGTTCATTTGCGACATCGGCGGCAAGCTGGCGATTGGCGGAGCGGTAGCTGATCTGCAAAATATAAGTGTTCGGCGGGCGAGTCACTTTCAAGTGTTTAAGGATGATGGGAGCTTCCCGGCTAGTAGCGGAATCGTCGATCGCTTCCTCGAGTGCGTTCTGTTCCACCTCGCGCAGATGGAATTTATCCACTACCGGCCGCAGCACGGAATCGGACTCAATCAGCTTAACCTGCGTGGCGATGAACTGATCGGCATCGTTGGTGGCGACGCGCGCCGCTTCTTCACCAAGCACGCCGGTAGGCATCTGCCGGTCGATATCGATCACCACCGTAGATTCATAGACCGGCGTCAGCCGCAGCGAAACAATCAGCGTGGCTATAACGATCGCCGCCACGAACGCTGCGATTTTCCAGACGTGCCGCCGCAGAATCCATACATAATGCGCCAGCGGAACATGGGGAGGCTGCACCTCAAACTCGGCATCGAGCGTGAGAGGAACGGGCGCCTGGCGGAAGGAATCCGCCGGCACGGGCAGGTTGTTTTCAAGTTTCCGCATAGGAATTAGAACCTAGTGACCCCAGATCAAGACGCCGGAGGCCGTCGATGTACCAAAACTGGCTATGCGGTCGATGATACTTGCCGCGTTGCGGCGCGTCTTGTTATCGGGGATGTACAGCACATCATCCACCTGCAGGGGAACATCGGGCTCCTTGCGTCCCATGATGCGCGCCAGCGGAATGGCGATTTCCTGTTTGTCCCCGTTCTCGTTGCGGCGGTAAATATAGGCTTCGTTTGCGGCGTAAGGCATCAGGCCTTCGGAAAGCGCCACTAGTTTCAGCACCGAATGATCGGCTGCGTCCCGCACCGGAAAGGCCCCCGGTTTACGCACGTTTCCAACCACGAAAATCTTCCCCGCTTCCGGAACGCGAATCTCCTCGCCGCCGTGCAGCACGGTATTGACCGCCGGATCGGCATCCCGCAAGAGTCGAGTGAGTGAGACTCGTTCGAGCAGCGCCGTGCTCTCTTCTCCGCGCGGCCGGCTCACGATGACTTCTGTACCGGCATCGGCGCTCAGGCCCTCGGCTTTCGCGAGCGCATCCAAGAGAGTGACTGCGCCCACCGCCTGAAACGTGAGCGGCTTCTTCACCGCGCCCATCACTGCAATGGGGCGGCTGTGGTATTCGACTACGGTGACCTTGACGATGGGATCCACCAGAATCTGCCCGGCCCGGAGTGCTTCCGCTATCGAGGTTTCGAGATCGCGCGGGAACTGCCCGGCGGCTTTGATACCTTCCTTAAGCAGGGGAAGCCAAATAGCTCCGTCTTGCTCCACGCGAACGCTTCGCGTGAGTTCCTGGGCGTCGTAAACCGAGACGGCGACTAGGTCATCCACCCCCAATCGCTGGGCCGGAAGATTGTCATGACCAACTTCCTCCATGAGCGAAGGAGTCCGTTGCGCCAGCGCCGTTGTCGCCAGCAGGCAGAACAATGCGAGCGCCCGCATCAGCTTTTCTCCAGCCTCTCGGCCAGGCGCGCCATGGTGCTGCGCAACGCCGACAGTTCCGTATGGAGCGGCGGAGTGGCTAACGCGCCGAAAAGCTTGACGCGCGCAAACTCTGAGAGGCTGCGCGCCCCTTCATCAGTGGAGGCCACCTGAAGCGCTTCGTATTCATCCTGCGTGAGGCGAAAAATGAGACTGCGATTGCGGGGTTTGGTTACTGCCATGTTAAATTCCCTCCGGATCTATTTGGATTTGTCGCGGGAAAAACGATGCTGAGGCGAAAGAATTATATGGGACGGATCATATCGCGGTCCACCTCGACCGCGACCGACCGCTGCAGCGCATTCACGCTGACAATGATGCGCGATGTCCCGGCGTCGCGCACCAGCGCGCCTTCGATTCCTTCGAGCACGCCATATTCGATGCGAACGCGCTGTCCTGCTTTAAGGAAAGGCCAAGGGCCGAGGCGGAAGCCCGACTCGACCGTACGCTTCAGCGCAGCAATTTCGTCATCCGGGATGAGCGCGAGCTGCTGACCGAAGCGCACCACGCCTTCAACTCCGGGCTGACCCATAACTACGTGCCGGTCGCCAAAATCCGAGCGGCAAAAAACGTAACCGGGAAACAAATTTTGCTCAGCATACTTGATCCGGTCCGACCAGCGGCGGCACACGCGATGCCAGGGCACGAAGGTCTCCAGGCCGGCGGCGGCGAGACTATTTTGGATCTTGCGCTCCGCGCGGGGCCGCACTTGAACAGCAACCCAAGGTGTTGAACCGCTTGCTTCGGGACAGAAATTCATAGGCAAACGCAGGGACCGTTAAGGCAGAGCTTTCGCTAAGAAGAGTCACACGATACTAAATACCGCGGACGGTTTGGGGGGGTATTCATTAGTGTATACAGATGAAATGCAAAGTCAAGGAAAAAGGCGCGGACATGTGCGCACCACGCCGCGCGGTAAATCCTGCAAAATACGTGCATCCCACCGAGCAGCCGCGCTAGACTTGTAATTTCAACCTGTGGAGAGATGGCCGAGTGGTTGAAGGCGCACGCTTGGAAAGCGTGTTTAGGGGAAACTCTAACGAGGGTTCGAATCCCTCTCTCTCCGCCACCCCTAACTCGTAGAAAGAATGCGCTCGACGCCAGAAAATCAGGCCCTCCGAATCGATAGAACAGTAATTACATTGTGGGTGTCGTGGGGTGAATCGAGTTGCGCCGAGATATCTACGACTTCGAAGTATTCAAACGGAGCTGCTCAAGCTTTATCTCCGGTGCAAAAGGCTTAACGCTAAATCCGCTGACTTCTGGTTATTCAACTTCGGGGTTTTCAATGTCAACCTTGAGCGCCGTTTGACCCTCGAATACCTTTACAGCGGCTTTCCGCAATGCGCTTCCTTCGTTTTCCATATCCGTCAGTCCGCTCGGGTAGTATGCATCGCGTTTGATCATGACTTTTTCGAAGTCGTATCCCAAACACTGAGACATTTCGTACAAAAGATCCACGATGAGTTCTTGCCGCCGATCTCCCCATGCTTGCACCTGTTGAGGATCTTCACTACGCCGTTGATTCAGGTGCTCTGAATAGATCCGCCACGCATCGATTGCCCGCACATTTTTGCCCTTCCGCGGATAGAACTCCAACTCAATCGAGTTAAGAGCTTGGACGTGTTGAATTGAGATCGGCGTCGCCCGTGTAGTAAGCAAGGTTTGGAAGAGTGCCAGTTTCAGTTTTCGCTTTTCCCGGAGGTTGTCGAGGATGCGCTGTGCGAAGAGAGCGAGAACTGGACCAAGAATGATCGCGGCAATCGTGATGACCTGGAAAACAGTTTCGGCTTTCATTGTTTGGGGCCGAGTATATCAAACACCGACCCATCATTACCTATCCGCCACAGACATATCCGCCACAGACAGTTACGGGACTGACACCCCTACATCGCGGAACGGTGCCTCCACGTTCTTATACCAATGGACGGTGTCGGGAGGCATGATATAGACATCCCCTTGGCTTACACGAAATGACTCGCCACCCTGAATTGACCTGCCGCCAAACTTATTAGGCGCCGCAGTTTTTGTGGTGCCACCGACCATCAAGGGCGCAGCCCCGCTCACCACATACACGACTTCAGTAAAGTCCTTGTGGCTGCATCCCTCAGGTTTGCAAGCAGCCTTCGCAGACTCCCGATTGTGCGTATCCACGCCGTAGGTCCCCTTGCTCGACGTATGGGTCCACAGGATGCCGGAGCCTCCATTCGAGAACGATTTCGCAAAAGATGCGTCCATTTTTGCGTGATCGAAGACGGTAACAACTCCAGAAGATGAATTTTCCTGTGCGCTTGTCTTGGCATGCCAGACCGCCCCGATCGCAACAACTGCCAAACCTGTCAGGACGGTCCTTCGGATGTTCAACATCGTCGTGATATCTCCCTTGCTTGGAGCCAGTCCAGCGTGAGCGGGTCGTGCTCCCCACCAAAATACTTATCCAACGCGTCCTTGAAGACCTGATTATCGGATGCCACGCTCGCAAACAGCGTCATCGATGACCGGAACTTCAGGTCATCCGGGTACCCAAAGATCTGGTCGATCTCACGCCCCTCTACCAGGTTCACTAGACTAGTGACTCCCTCAGCCGCGGTCCAAGAACCGGATGATCCAAGTAGGCGACCGCCTCCTGCCGCGAAGAGATTCCGAACGCCGTCGCCATGGCGCTGTGCCCCAAGCCTTGGAGTTGGGGAAAGATGAACCAGATCCAGTGTCCCTCCTTCCGCCCGTGGCGTAACTCCGCGCGCACGTTTCGGTAAACCGGATTCTACGCGTTCACGAAACGCGAAAGATTGAAGGGATTGGATCGTGGGCTGGTCACAAGGCGGTGTTTTACGGGCAGTCGAGCCAACAAGCTTCGACCGCCCGCCATTTCAGTTAGGGCTACCGTCTGCTACTTCTTGGGCACCTTGACTGTAAAGTAAGTGATCGATTTTGGAACGTCCTTATGCCAGTGCGGCGTTCCGGCCGGGACCAGCATCACATCGCCCTTGGTCAAGAGCTGGGTCTGGCCGCCTTGGACGCCTGTACCCTTTAGTTCTCCCGGGCCGCTCATCTTGCCGCCGACCAGGGTGCCGCCGGTCACGATGGTTGACGAACCATCCATCACCCAGAAAACATCCATCACGTTCTCATGCACCTCGGCCTCACCAGGAGCGTTGCGCTGGTTACCCACCAGCTTCACCGGCGTCGAGGCCATCTCCCCGGTGTTGCCCGCTGCGCGCTTGCCAAATGTCGCCGCTACCTTCGCGTGACCGACATAGACCGCTTCGGTCGCCGGACCGTTTCCCGCCATCCGCGGAACCTTCACGGTGTAGTACGCGATCGACGGTGTGACTTCTTTGTGCCAGTGCGGGACTCCTGCCGGGATAACCATCACGTCGCCCTTGGTCAAGTGATAAGTGTGACCGCCATCAATACCCGAACCCTTTATCTGGCCGGGGCCCGTATTCTTGCCGCCGACAACCTTGCCGCCCGTCACCATAGTGGATCCGCCATCGACAACGTAGAAAACGTCGATTTCGTTTTCATGCACTTCGGCCTCGCCGGGCCCCGTGCGCAGATTGCCACTGACCTTTATGGGCGCATCTGCGATTACGCCGTCGTTACCAGGGCCTCGCTTCCCAAATGTGTGGTTGACTTTGTCATGGCCCACGTAGATCGCGGGCGCCGACCCCCCAGCCCCTGTCATCAAAACAGCCATCGCCAACAATATCGTGAGCGACACTATAACTCGCATGTTTTATCCCCTCTCATATTTCTATGGGCCTCTGCCTGTTATCAAACCCCCCAGGATTCTACGCCCCCTCGGCGCCGGGTGTCAAACCTGGCGCTGACAACCTGGCGCTGCAAGCGCGATTTCAGCGACGATGAGGGGACAGGATTCAAAGATCGCCCCGTGAAATTCCCAACTTCTTCAATCTGGCATCAGCGTCGTGCGGGGCATGCCCAGCCGATTGGCCGCGATGCTGATCACGCCGCCGGTTTCCCTGAATACGCAAGATGTGATCTCGCTCGCGATCCTCTAGCGAAGAATCGTCGTCGCGCCCCCGCGCATCGGCGCGTAATGCCGAGATCGGCGCGCGGAATGTGGGCCCCGTGACAAGAACACAAAGCGCTCGATAAAGTTCTCCAAAAGCGTTCAAGCGCGAGCTCACCATCATCGTTGGCCTCGATGCGGCCATTCGTGGTCATGTGACGTTCGGCCTTCGGTCATATAACAGATCGGCTTCCGCTGACTAACGGTGCAGGATTTGCCAGAATCGGCATAATGCGCACGTCGCAAGTAAGATTTATAGAAGCGGCTACTCATCCGATTCGAAACTTTTTGCCTCAGCGGCTTATCGCGCTCAAACTCCGCACTGGAGTGCCGCGTGCTTAAGCGGAGTGACGACTTATATCCGGATTGAAGGAGATTTACCAGTGGATCAAAAGACCGTGATCAGCCTTAATGGACTCGATGAAGCAAGTTCATCCTTAAAAGAGTTAGAACACCGATCCGTCATTCAGAACTTGCTTGACGCATCGCCGAACCGAAGAAAATTGTTGCGAACGCTCGGGATTGCCAGCGCTATGGCGGGCGCGGCGGCCGTCATCAACAATCCGGCTCAAGCCCAATCTTCGTTCACCGATTTTGACATTCTAAACTTCGCGCTCAATCTGGAGTACTTAGAAGCCGAGTTCTATACTATTGCCACTACTAGTAAGACCATTGCACAAATTGGTATTAATGTATCCGGAGCGGGCGTGTCCGGACCCACAACCGGTGGAGCGCTGGTCCCATTGACGGGCGCTTCTCTGAGAATCGCAATGGAAATTGCCGCGGATGAGCGAACGCACGTCACTTTTATCCAGACCGCGATGTTATCCTTGGGCGGCTCACCCATTGCCAAGCCTGCGATTAATTTGAACGCACTAGGTTTCGGTTTTGCGACTCAGAATGACTTTCTGGCACTGGCTCGCATCTTTGAAGACATCGGAGTTACGGCTTATGGCGGGGCAGCGCCACTGATTTCGAACAAGACTGTTCTCGGTTATGCCGCCCGTATCCTTGCAGCGGAAGCGTATCATGCCGGCAATATCCGTTTGCAGATCGCGGAGAACAATGTTGCCACCAAAGCTCTTGATGGCGCCGATCACCTCCCGCCGCCGTCCGGCAAGCTGTACTTTCCCTTGGACGCCAACGCCCTCACCGAGGTGCGCACGCCGGGCCAGGTTCTCTTGCTCGCTTTCGGTTCTGCCAACGCCTCGTCCGGGGGGTTCTTCCCCGGCGGAGTGAATGGCCTCTTCAATACCTCGGCCGCCAGTCCCGCGACTAGCGACACCGGCAGCAGCACGTCCGAAGACGTCATCAGTGCGACGCCCAATCCGGCCACCCACTTGCCGAGTGGTAACGCCATGACCACCATTGAGTGGAATACCACTACCTCAACATCCATCGAAATTCATCTCAATAGTCCCTCGGGCCCGCTCTTTGTATCGGGCGGATCCACGGGATCGGCTCCAACGGGCCCCTGGGTTTCAAATGGCTTAACCTTTTTCTTGCAGGATGTGAGTGGAGGTAAAGCACTCACCGCCGCCAATACTCTTGGTTCTGTGGTCGTCAGCGTAGTTTGAGCGATCACTGCAAGGCGGGCAGGATGAATGCCTACCCGCCTTGCACCCTTCATGACCCCCCTCACTATTTGGCTTTTCCCTCGAATTCGCGTCCTTGAAGATTAGGTCTTCGATTTCTGCAATGCCTCGACTCTTCGCAGAAATGCCTTCCTCGCATGTAAAATAGAAATGGGCGCGGGAGTAACTCAATGGTAGAGTCACAGCCTTCCAAGCTGTTGGTTGCGAGTTCGATTCTCGTCTCCCGCTCCAATACCTCCGCGTTCTGCTCGTAAGTGCCCATGGTTTTCTTGTTCATCGCCATTTTCGCCAGCACTCTCCTGGGCCAGTCTTTGCCCGCGCCGTCACGAGAGTTGGTAACCATCGAAAAGCTCACCGTGCAGGGGACCCGCTTCCCGGCCCGCTCCATCGAGATCCTGACCGGCCTCCGTCCCGGCCTTCAAATCGACGAATCCGTGGTTCGCAAAGCCATCGCGGACATGCTCGAATCCGGTTTGGTCCGCAGCGTGGACTACAACTATGAGTCGCTTCAGGACCCCCATCGCGTCATCCTCGAACTCGATATCATCGACGAAACCCCGCTGCTGCCTGCTTCGATTGAGATCCCCGGAGTGGATTCCGAATCGGTCTGGCAGTACCTGGAATCGCTCGACCCCCTCTTTACGCGTGAGATGCCGCGAACCCAGAAAGCCCTGCGCTTCTACATCCGCGCCATCTCCGACTATCTTCACAACAACCGGCGGCCGGATTCCCTGGTGCCGATCGTGACCGGCGACGGGTCCGGCCATCCCACGGGGATTGTCTTCATCGCCGCTCAACGCCGAACTTCGCCCCAAAATGACTCGCGGCGGAATTGACATCGCCTGATCTTGCCTGCACATTCTGGCCGATTGACTCTTGACAACCCTCCTGCGCTCTCCCTAACCTCGTGAAAGGTGCCTTCAGCACAGTTTTGGGGTTAGCAGCACAATCGAAAAATTAGGGAGTACCATCAGTGGGCCAAACAATGTCTATTAAGAACTCATACGTCGCCTTGGCATTCGCAACGATGTTATGGTGCGTCACTGCACCGGCTCTATCCGCACAAAATGTAAGCGGAACCATCCTGGGAACGGTTCAGGATCAACAGGGAGCTGTGATCGGCAAGGCTGAAGTCTCGGCGCGAAACACCGAAACCGGAGCGATCCGCAAGACGATTTCTGAAGATAACGGCGATTATCGCATCGCCGCCGTGCCTGCCGGATCGTATGAGGTCATCGCCACGGCGACCGGCTTCAAGACCGAAGTGCGGAGCGGCATCCAAGTAACTGTCGGCGGCGACGTAGGGGTAAACTTTTCGCTAACCGTCGGAGCGATCAGCGAAAAAGTCGAAGTTACCGGCGAGGCGCCTCAGGTGGATACGTCAAGTTCAGCCATGGGCGGCTTTGTGAATTCTGCGACGATCCGCGAGCTTCCGTTGAACGGCCGCGATTGGCTCCAACTGGCCTTGTTGCAGCCCGGCGCCCTTTCCAATTCCGGCACCCAGCAGGGCGACACCTCCCGAACGCAACGCGGCAACGGCCTGCAACTTTCGATTTCCGGCGGCCGCATGACGGAAAACGTTTTCCGGATTGACGGGCTGGTGGTAAACGATTACGCAAACTCGGGTCCCGGTAGTTCCTTGCACGTAAATATGGGTGTGGATGCCATCCGCGAGTTCTCGGTTCTCACTAACAATTACTCTGCCGAGTACGGCCGCGGTTCGAGTGGCGTGGTCAACGCCATCACCAAGTCGGGAACCAACCAATTTCACGGCAGCGCCTACTATTTCCACCGCAACAGCGCGCTCGACGCCAGGAATTTCTTCGATTTGGCGACCATCGCACCCTTTCGCCGACATCAGTACGGCGGCGCAGTCGGCGGCCCGATCCGGAAAGACAAGACCTTCTTCTTTACCAATTACGAAGCGCTTACGGAGTTAAAAGGCCAGTCCGCTTCGACCGATACTCTCTCGGCGAATGCTCATAATGGCCTGATCTGCTCCGATAGCAAATGCACTTCCCTAACGCAAGTCAATGTCGATCAGCGGATTAAGCCGTATCTGGCGCTCTATCCCATCCCCAACGGTAGTCCGAATGGTGACACCGGGAAGTTCAATTTCGCTTCGACCCGGCTCGGTGACGAAAAGTACGTGATCGGCAAGATCGACCACTATTTCTCTGCAACCACCACCCTTTCGGGAAGCTATTCGTACGACAACACGTCGGTGATCTCTCCCGATAACTTCAACGAAAAACTCACCACTACTCCGGCCCGCCGGCAGAATGTAGTCTTGAATTTGCAGCATTTGTTTTCCCCCAGTCTTATCAACAACACTCGTATTGGAGTGACTCGAACTTATGCCGGCAACAACATCGATTGCTGCGTCAAGCTCGCCGGGCTCAACGATCTGTCTCTGAGTTTTGTACCCGGCCAACCCGTGGGAGCCTTTAATACCGGCGGCCTAGCCGGCCAGTTCGGCGGCATCGGCCAGAGCGGGCTCAACCTCTTCGGATACACCGCTCCGCAGGCCTATGACGATCTATCGTGGACCAAAGGACGCCACAGCATCCGCACCGGCTTCGCATTTGAACGCGTCGACGACAACCTGGCGGAATTCAATCGCCCCAACGGGCTTTGGCAATTCGGCTCCATCAAGGACATGCTGCTGGTAAATCCGGTTCAATTCAGCGCCGATCTCCCCAGCACCGACGGCGTGCGCGGCCAGCGGAATTCCATCGTCGCAGGCTACCTGCAGGACGACTTCCGTATGCGTTCCAACCTCACGATCAATCTGGGCGTACGGTATGAAATGGACACGGTAGTCAAGGAAGTAAACGGGAAAATTGCGAATCTTCGCAACATTACCGACGCCCAGGTTTCGACCGGCAATCCCTATTACAACAATCCGACATTTAAGAACTTCGCGCCACGAATCGGCTTCGCCTGGGATCCATTCAAAGATGGCAAAACGGCGATACGCGGTGGAGTTGGGATGTTCGATATTATTCCCTTGCCGTACATCTTTGTAAGCATCATTCCGCGATCCACTCCTTACTACATTCAGGGCACGATACAAAACCCGCCTTCTTCAGCCTTTCCCGGCGGTGGGGTAAGCTTGTTTAATCCCAAGACGTCGCAGGCTACCCACGTTGAATTTAATCCCGCGCGTTCCTACAAGGGCCAGTGGAACATGAATATTCAACGCCAGCTTACCCGCAGCCTGGCGCTGACAGTGGGCTACGTCGGATCGGTGGGCGTACACTTGACCCACACCATCTATGACGCGAATCAGGTACCGCCTTCGCTGGTGACAGTTGTAAATTCCCATTTTGTCTTCCCGACAACCGGACCCATCCAGAAAATCAACCCGAACTTTGGACAAATCAGAAGTACCGAATGGAATGGACACAGTACGTATCATTCGCTACAGACCAACCTGGTTCAGCGCCTGACCAAGGGCTTGAGCTATCAGGTTGCCTACACTTGGTCGAAGAGCATCGACAACGGGACCAACACCTCCTCGGATAACGAGAGCCTGAACTCGGTGGGTCAGCCGTGGGCCTTCTGTCCGCAATGCAACAAGGGTCCTTCAGATTTCGATCTCACGCACAACCTGGTGATTAACTTCCAATATGACGTGCCGGTACCCGCGTCCTGGAAGTCGCATGCGCTGACCAACACGATTTTGGGCGGATGGCAGTTGGGCGGCATCTACACCCGGCAAACCGGCGGTCTTTTCAACCTCAAGATTCCGACGGACCAGGCGCGAACGGGGAATTCTATTGTAGG
>JANXXL010000136.1 GCA_025350625.1 Bryobacterales bacterium
AGCCCGAATCAGGGCATCCGTAGGTCGGCTCGTTTCCCCTGCAGATACGAGTTCAGCAAGACTTTCCAGTTCGCGCCCGGTCCATTTGATTTCGACACGTGGCAGGACAAGGTCTGGAGCCACGCGTTCCAGCCGCGGAAAGAGCAGCACATTTCGCTCTCCGCTCGCGCTCTCGCTCATGATCCGGTGCCCCAATTTCCGCTCCGACACAGCCCATCGAAACAGCGCTACGGCATCGGATAGAAAGTCGCTGTTGCTGTTGAGCTGCAATTCTTCTTTGAGCAAGCGCACCGAGCGATCTTCCGCTGGCGCAAGGTCCGCCTGGAACTTGGCCTTGCGACGTGGGCTGATCGCTGGAGCCTCGATTCGTTTTTTCCTGTTCTTCAGAGCCATTGCCCACCTTCGGAGTCCCGAGGCATATGTTCACTCCAATTATACTCCGATTCCTTTCCTCGATGGAGTTAAGTAGGATAAGTCCTCCGTGCCTGCTCGATCCGAGCGTGCGGTGGTGTCACGCAACACGATTCTCACCTCCTTCCAGCAAACCGAACCAGCTCCGTCCCGATAATCGAGTCTGCCAGCCTCTCGATACGGTCGAGAGCCCGCCGGTAGCCTGCGAGTCTAGTGTCCACCAAACAGCTGGACACACGGCAGATTGTCAGATCAGCTTGAAGCGCCATGAAAACGTCACTTGGTCCACGAAAGGAATGTCCAGTCAAGTCGTGGACACGACACTAGTTCTTCCTCTGAGCGATCCCGTGGCCGTGCTTTCCCCAGGGCCTAACATAGCTTTTCAAAAGCTGTTGGAGTTCTTGCGGCTCCCGATAGATTGTGATCACACTACTCAATGGGAGAAAGATCCCTTTTCCACACACTGCGCAACGCGCCGAGCGTGATGGGCAGAGCGCCGGCAAGGAGGAAGACCATGTCACCCGCCATGCGGAGCCATTCCAGCTTGTGGAAGGTGCCGCCCATCAGGAAGGTCAGGCGGCGCGCGTGCCAGTACCCGTTGGCAATGGAATCCCAGAGTTGGATAACTCCTCCGGGGAAGAGATCCAGGATGACCATGAGCGCGAGCCCTGCATTGGCACCCCAAAAGCCCACGCGGATAAACTTCTCCGTCCCCTTCCAGGTGCTTTCGGATTGCATGGCTCTCAAGCAGAAGACCAGGACTGCCAAGGCCAACATCCCGAAGACCCCAAACATCGCGGCGTGTGCGTGATTAGCGGTGAGCGTCGTCCCCACTTCGAAATAGGACACGATCGGCAGGTTGATCAGGAAACCGAAGACCCCCGCGCCCACGAAGTTCCAGACACCCACGGCCATCAGGAAGTAGATAGACCACTTCTGACCCGAGGCCATATCCCGATCGCGCTGCCCCTTCCTCAGATTGATGAAATCCCATGCGTCCAGAGTCAAGAGCGTGAGAGGTACAACTTCCAAAGCAGAGAAGCACGACGCTAGGCCCATGTTGAGCGTCCCCTGGCCCGTGAAGTACCAATGGTGGCCTGTTCCGATGATCCCGCCAGTGAGATACAGGATGGCATCTAGGTAGATCAAGTGCGTGGCGGTCCTGGTGCTGACTACGCCCATCTGGTGGAACATGATGGCGACCAGCACCGTCGCGAAGATTTCGAAGAATCCCTCCACCCAAAGATGGATGATCCAGAAGCGCCAGTTGTCGATGATTGCAAAGTTGGTGTCGGGGCCATAGAAGAGGGCGGGTAGGTAGAAGACAGGTATGGCCACGGCCGCATACAAGAAGAGTGACGATAGTTCATGCTTGTCCGGGCTCTTGATGGCGGGCTGGAGCGCCCGAAACATGAGAAACAACCAAAACAGGAGGCCACCTGCCAGCAGGAACTGCCAGAAGCGCCCGAGGTCCAGGTATTCCGAACCCTGGTGACCGAACCAGAACCAGAACTGCCCCAGCTTGTCGTTTATGCCGAGGGACTCACCTGCCAGACTTCCGACAACGACCACCACTAAAGCTCCGAGAAGTGCGTAGACGCCAGTTCTCTGGTGTCTAGGTTCCTCGCCACCGACCCATGATGCCAGGAACAGGCCGCCGCCCACCCAGGCCGTCGCGATCCAAAAGATAGCGAGTTGGAGATGCCAGGTGCGTGCCAAATTGTAGGGCAGCCAGCTCGCGATGTCGAACCCGTAAAAAGCTCCCGTCTCTACGCGATAGTGTGCCAGCAAGCCTCCTAGAAATGCTTGCGCCAGGAACAGCAGAGCCACGATGCCGAAGAACCATCCGGTCGCCCATTGGCTGGGCGTGAGCCTCAAAGCGGAAGGAGACAATTTTGGGTTAGATAAGACAGAGTGCATCATATGGGCATTACCGCCGTCGCCCTTCCAGCCCAAGTAGTCGAACTTGCCCACGACGAAGAGGATCAAACCAATCCCTGACAGGAGGGTGATGAGACTCAAAGCGCTCCAGACATAAGCCTCGGTGGAAGGACGGTTGCCCGCCAAGGGCTCGTAGGGCCAGTTGTTGGTATACGAGTAATCCTTCCCAGGGCGATTCGCCGTTGCCGCCCAAGCCGCCCACGCGAAGTAGGCGGTCAGAGCTTTACGCTCCTCAGGGTCTTGAATATAGTTGGCGGGCAACCCGGGACCGGCGTCCTTTCTAGTAAAGTACTCGCTCCATTCGGGAAGCTGTATGCGGTAGGCAGCTGCCTCGCTCGGCGAAAACCGCAGAGTTCGCGAAGCTGGCTCGTACCGGTTTTCCTTAAGTTCTGTTATCGTCCGCGCCGATGCCGCGCTCTGCTCGTCCGGTGAAAGCTGCGCGAACATTTTGCCGTATCTCTCGGTCGCTATCGTATCGCGGGTTACCTCGCTGAGCCTATGCAGATACTCCGCGCTGTAGTCAGGACCCAAGTACGCTCCATGGCCCCACAGGCTCCCGTGCTCCATGAGGCCGTACTTAAGGAAGACCTCCTGGCCCTTTTCGATGTCGGATCCCGTGAATACCAACGTCCCGGTTCCGTCCGTGACTTGTTCGGGGATGGGTGGAGCGTTCGTGTAGGTCAGGACCGTAACAAACGATAGAACCGAGAAGCCAAAGATCATCACGAGAATGGCAGAATGTCTCCACCACGGGGAGATGCTCGTAGTGTCGGCAGACGTTGCAATCATGAAATGCCCTCCTCTATTCCTGCCCCGCGATTCCCAGGCGTTCGGTTCTTATCATGGCAGAAGACTATTCGGAACTGTTGCGGTCGCGGGTTTATAGTGAAGCCCCCAGCTTTGCTGTGAATGGTAGAGTTCCGTGCGCGACCGCATGCGAAGGCGCCGAGGCGGATTTAGGCACGCAGGACAATTGCACAGTGAGGCAGAAAGGGTGGATACTGCGAGTCAGGAGTGAATTTCCCCATGTCAATTCCAGGTTCAGGCGATGACGGCAACATGATCAGCAATCTCTCGTGCTTTGACCTGGCGCGCGAAATCGTCGATTCGGAGCAGCAGAAGCCCTGGCCCTCGGGTATCCATGCCAAGACCCTTCACAAAAAGCTGGATTTCCGAGTCGTTCTGATCTCCATGGAGACTGCCGCCCGGATGAAGGAACATCACGTCGATGGTACGAGTTCCGTGCAGGTGTTGAAGGGGCATGTACGGTACAGCGCACAGGGGCAGGCATACGATCTGAAAATGGGGAGTCTCATTACCCTTGGCGCTTCGATCAAGCACGAGGTCGAATCGTTAGACGAATCCGTATTCCTATTGACCATCTCCTGGCCGGATAACCAGCAACTGCTTGCCACGCAGCATCGCGGTTACGGCACCTAGGCTTCGGCGACGCCCGGAATAGGCTCGCCAAATCGTTGGGCGCAAAGAACCATCCGCTGCCACCCTTATGCCGATATGATGTATTTTTTATGCCGTTGGAATATCTTAGTGAGGCCGGCGAGTTGGAAATGAGACGGAGTGCCGACAGCGCGGATTGTTTCTGCATCGCGGCTCAGGAAGTATGTCTGGCATGAAGGACTCCCCAGCACCGGTACCGCTGATTGTCATGACCATCGGGCACTCCACCCGCACGGCAAAGGAGTTCATCCACCTTCTGAGAGCACACCAGGTGCGGCGACTGGTCGATGTACGCACTGTCCCGCGTTCGCGGCACAATCCGCAGTTCAACCGCAGCGAATTGTCGCCTGCCTTGCATTCCGCTCGCCTTCATTACCGTTACATGCCCGGTTTGGGTGGCTTCCGGCATGCGCGCCGTGATTCCCTTAACACCGGATGGCATAACGCCAGCTTCCGTGGTTTTGCCGATTACATGCAGACGCCTGAGTTCAGGAAAAATCTGGACGATTTGATAGAACTCGCGAGGTCGGAGCAGATCGCCATAATGTGCGCCGAAGCCGTTCCCTGGCGCTGCCATCGTTCCCTGATCGCGGATGCGTTGTTGGCGCGAGGAATCGAAGTGCGGGAAATCACAAACGCCACTCGCACACAACTTCACGCACTAACGCCTTGGGGCAAGATAACCGGAACTCAGGTCACCTACCCTGCTGAACACAGAGAATCGAGCAACGGCGCCCGCCGCAGACCCTGCCTCCCTAGCGATCGATGAAGGACATATGGACCTCAGACAACCTGTCGCCCTGCATCGGAATCTTCGAATAGGCTTCTTCAATCTGGTGAAGGTCTTCGGAGGTCAACGTGATCACCGTCGATGCGATGTTCTCGTCGAGATACTTGATCGAGTCCATGCCCGGAATCGGAACGATGTAGGGCCTCTCTGCGAGCAGCCAGCCGCCCGTTACAGATCATTCATATCCGGGTAACTCAGCCTCAAATACCCGATTCGGCACCCTCGCATGACAGGCAATTTCTCCTGGTCTTCTACTGGAGAAAAGACCGAAGCATCCACGCCATCTTTTCGTGGTCTTCCATCAACCCCGTTAAGAAATCGGACGTTCCAACATCGCGGTATTTCTCGGTACACAAATCCACGGCCGCCCTCAGATTGCGAATGATGCTCTCGTGGTCGGCGAGCAGGTTCTCGATCATCTGCCGAGATTCTTCATCCCGGCCTAGGTGTTCGCTCAAACGCGTGAGTTTCAGGAACTCAGTTAAAGTTCCCACAGCATTGCCACCAAGGGCACGCGCACGCTCGGCGATGTCATCGATCGACTGATCGAGCTTTTCATATTGCGCCTCGAAGAACTTGTGCAGGTCGTTGAAGTGAGGTCCCACGACATTCCAGTGGTACTTCCTGGTTTTGGTGTACAGCAAGTACTCGTCAGCAAGAAAGACATTGAGCAGTTCCGCAACGGCATTCCGAGTGTCTAAGGCTATTCCGATGTTAAAGTCCACTTGTTCAACCATGCCTTTTGGATGCGGCTATTCGTGGTCCGATGTTTTTTAACCTGCGGAAACATTCAAGGTGAGCGAGTCCAGGCAGGATCCGGGCACTGGGGCGTTCAAATCCCCGCGCGGGCGCGACATCGAGCGAGCTCCCCGCCAAGGTTGCTCACATCAGGTGGCGTGCGAGCCTGCAAGATTTCTTAAGTCTTTTGCCCGAGACCCCAAGTCTAGAAGATGCAGACCGGGAACTGGACGTATGCCGACGGCCAGTTTCGGATTTAGCAGAGATCTGGAAACAAAGGAGAACGCTCATATGACGCACGATATCGTGGATACGGCGGTTGCTGCCGGGTCCTTTAACACACTGGTGGCCGCTGTAAAGGCTGCTGGACTTGTTGAGACACTTAAGGGTACGGGCCCCTTTACCGTTTTTGCACCCACCGACGAAGCCTTCGCCAAGCTGCCGGCGGGCACCGTCGAAACCCTTCTGAAGCCGGAAAACAAGGCCAAGCTCCAGGGAATCTTGACGTACCATGCCGTGCCTGGAGCGGTGATGGCGAAGGACGTAGTGAAGTTGAAGACTGCCAAAACCGTCAACGGGCAGGAGCTCACAGTCAAAGCCTCCCTGGGATCGGTCATGGTCAACGAAGCTGGTGTCGTCAAGACGGATATCTTGTGCACCAACGGCGTGATTCACGTGATTGACTCTGTTGTGTTGCCGAAGTAAGAGTCGATTGCGCCCTCGCGACGGCAGTGGCAGCCCGTCGCGAGGCCGAACTCAGATGCAGCGCCCAAAATCTAAAGGTGGCGGAAACGCTCACCGCGCGATCTACGGGCGTTGCAGCTACTGAAGCAGCATCTAAGTGGGCCACTCATCAAATGATCATTCGTGAAAAAAGATGGAATACCATGCATTGTTAATCGTCTCCTTCGGGGGACCGGAGCAGCCAGAGGATGTGGTCCCGTTTTTGGAGAACGTCCTGCGTGGGAAAGACGTGCCTCCCGAACGCATGTTGGAAGTCGCTGAGCACTACTACCATTTTGGTGGCAAAAGCCCCATCAACGACCATAACCGCGCCTTGATTTCGGCGCTGGAGATCGAATTGAATACGCATGGACCAACCTTGCCCATTTACTGGGGGAACAGAAACTGGCATCCGATGCTAGGGGACACTCTTCGTCGGATGCAGAAGGATGGCATTCGCCGCGCCCTTGCCTTCACGACCTCTGCTTTCGGGTCCTACTCAGGCTGCCGGCAGTATCGGGAGGACCTCGACCGCGCGGCGACTGAGACCGGCGCCGGGGCTCCCGAGATTCACAAACTGCGAACCTTCCATAACCACCCCGGTTTCATCGCGGCCATGGCAGATCAGGTCAGGATGGGGCTCGATCAGATCCCGGAATCGAGGCGTGCTTCGGCGTCCGTGATTTTCACAGCCCACAGCATCCCTCTGTCTATGGCCGAAACCAGTCCATATGTGAGGCAACTGAAGGAGTCCTGCCGGCTGGTGTCACAAACGTTGGGGCGCACGAGCGGGGCCCTCGTCTACCAGAGCCGAAGCGGCCCTCCCAAACAGCCGTGGCTCGAACCTGACGTCGGTGACTGTATCCGACAGTTGCACGCCGGCGGGCGCGTAACCGACATCGTTATTGCGCCAATCGGGTTTCTGTCCGACCATATGGAGGTCCTGTACGACTTAGACACAGAAGCCAGTGCGTTGTGCCAAGCCCTCGGAATCAATGTGGTCCGTGCTTCCACTGTGGGCGTTCATCCAACTTTTGTCTCTATGATTCGCGAGCTGATCCTGGAGCGTACGAACGGAGCTGAGCGCCGGTTCCTTGGCTCCACGGGTCCCGCATTCGATTTTTGCGCGGCTGATTGTTGCCCGATCCCTCGCCGCCCAATCAATTCGGCCGCAGTGGTTGGAAAGGAAATCACATGAATCGCATCGTCCCTGGGTCTGGCCAAGAATCCGTTTGGGACTATCCGCGTCCTCCGAGGGTGGAGCACTGCAAGCACCGGGTACGCGTGGAGTTTAATGGCGAAACGATCGCCGATTCGGCACGCGCCTACCGCTTGATCGAGACGAGCCACCCTCCCACGTATTACATCCCCCGAGTGGATGTTCATACCGAATTTCTCAAGCCGAGTGCCAATCACAGTTTCTGCGAGTTCAAGGGTGAGGCTGGATGCTGGGATATCCAGGTCGGTGCCCGAACTTCGCGCGATGCCGTCTGGAGTTACGCATCACCAAACAAGCCCTTTTCCCTGTTGCACGATCATTTCGCTTTTTACGCAGGACGGGTCGACGCCTGCTTTGTTGACGAGGAGCGTGTCCAGCCCCAACAAGGTGATTTCTACGGCGGCTGGATCACTTCGCATGTAGTAGGCCCCTTCAAGGGTGGCCCCGGAACCAAGTTATGGTAGCTTCGCCGATCCTTCAGAGCCAGATTGATTGAAAATGGCCTCCTCTCTAACATGCGTTCATGAAGGCCGGTTCACGCGGGGAACGTGGCGTGAAATGTTCTTCCTGGGTCGCGCTGCAGCTCATAAAGATCTGACAGCCGGAAAATACGAAACGACTTTATCTTCCCTTTGCGCTTCTTAGGGCGGCCAATGCCCGTTCCCGGGCCGCGTCATGATCGATGATTGGAGTTGGGTATGTTTTTCCAAGCTCCACACCAGCCTTCGCACGCGTTGATGCTGGTGCCTTCCAGGGTTTGTGTATCCAGTCGTTAGGCAGTCCCGCCAGTTCCGGAACCCAGCGGCGGACGTATCCGCCGACGGGATCGAACTTCTCCCCCTGAATGACCGGATTGAAGATTCTAAAATATGGAGCTGCGTCGGCGCCGCAACCCGCGACCCACTGCCATCCGAGACTGTTGTTAGCCAAGTCTGCATCCACCAGCGTGTCCCAGAACCAAGCCGCGCCTTCCTGCCAGCCAATCAATAGGTGTTTGACGAGAAACGAGGCCACTACCATTCTGACCCGGTTGTGCATCCACCCCGTGTGCCACAACTCACGCATTCCCGCATCGACGAGCGGATAACCTGTCTTGCCTTGCGTCCAGGCTCGTAGGGTCCTCGGATCGGTCCTCCAAGGGAAGGCCGCAAACTCCGGTCGAAGCGCCTGCTCTGGGGATTCGGGATGATGATACAGAAGTTGGTGGGCAAATTCGCGCCAGCCAATTTGCCTGAGATAGGCCTCGCACGCGCCGTGACTGCCGATGGCTCCGTCGTTCATCATGCCGAGGACCGCACGCCAAACCTGTCCGGGACTAATCTCACCGAAGTGCAGGTGCGGTGAGAGCCGGGATGTGCCAACAACGCCAGGCTTATCCCGGCCGACCGGATATTCTTGAATTGCTTCTTTCTGGAAGTGCTTCAGTTGGCTTTTCGCTCCGGATTCACCAGGCTGCCAAGTCAGATGAAGGCCGCCTGCCCAATCGACTGTGGGTTCGAGCCCGAGTTCTGAAAGCTCCAATGAGTGTGGCCAGTCTTCAGGCGCGCGAAGCTTCCTTGGGGCGTCTTTGGAAGGAGGCGCTACGGGCTTGGTAAGACAGGCTCGCCAGAATGCGGTAAAGACGCGAAAGGGACGTCCACTGGCATTTCGAATCGTCCAGGGTTCAAACAGCAGGCTGCCATTGAAGCTCTCAGCGGCGATCCCGCGCTCCCGAAGCTGCGACTTCAACTTCCCGTCTCGGTCAACGGCTGCAGGCTCGTAACGGCGATTCCAGAATACGGCGGATGCGCCCGATTCGGCCAACAGATCGTTCAATGCCTTGTGTGTTGGACCACGGCGAACGATCAAGCGCGAACCGCGCCTTTCGAGTTCCTCGTTGAGAGCGGCAAGCGAGCGTCGTAACCACCATTTCGAGGCAGCAACTAGCCGCCAAGAGCCCTCCTCCTCTAGTGACCAGATAAATACTGGAATGACTGGACTGCCCCGGTCGACAGCGGCGGCCAAGGCGGGATTGTCCGATAAGCGCAGATCCTGCCGAAACCAAAACAAAGCCGGCGCACCTCCGGTTTCATCGGCCATAAAGCGAACTCCCGCTTGGTTGGACTCTTCTCCACAACTGACGCACCAAAGGAACAAGCACTGCGTAAAGGGTGGCGAGAGCCACGATTCCCAATACCAGCCATGCAAAGAGTGCGTGCATCGTGACCACCCACAAAGTGCGCACCGCGTGCCCCACACCTTCGCGGATCAACGCAGTGACCCCGCCGAGCGAAATTGTCGAAGCGTCCGCTCGAAACATCCACGCACCAAGCCGATAGAAAGGAATCAGCAGAATGAACTGGAGGGGATAGACCACTCCGTTGACTAGTTGAATTGCAGGAAGATTCAGGCGAAGTACAACAGCCGCCAGCGTGCACAAAAGCGTAGTCGAACCCAGCACGGGCGTGACACCCAGAATGATGCCCAGCGAGATGGTCAGTGCAATCTTCTCCGGCGATACACCTTGGCGCAGTAGCTGGATGAAGGGCTTTAGCCAACGGCGGTTCGGGGGTGGGCCCATGCCCGTCATTCTCCGGAAACCGGTTTCCGGACGCGTGTGCGTGTTGCACATCCGACTCATTAAAACCGCCAATCCATGCCAACCAGCGGAAACACGCCGATCTGCTTATCAACGTCAACCTGATTGGTGCGACGATTCCAGGTGTATCCGGCAATGTTTTGACGATTGATCAGATTCTGCGCTCCGGCGAACACGCGCAGTGGCTTGCCGTGAAATGAAAAAACGCGGTCGACGCGAAAGTCCATTCGAATATAGTCGGGCAGGCGAACCGCATTCACCTGAGCCAAGTCGAAGATGCCGCGCGTCTGTGCCAGCGAGGCCGTCAGATCGAAAGGCGTGTAGGGGCGGCCCGCTAAATAGGAAACGCGCGCCGCGAACTCCCACTTGGCATTCAGGCGGTATCCGCCTGTCAGATTGAAGATCCTGGGATAGTTGAACGTTGCGGCACGCTGGATCCCGTCGAGTCCCGCCTGCTTCGCCGAGGAAAACGCCAGATTCGCCTGCCCATACCATTTGTCAGTAAACTTCTTCTCGACGAACACTTCCAGCCCTTGGGCACGTCCGCGCCCGGCACTAGTGAGCGGGAACAGGATGTCGCGGACATTAAACGTATCCCCGAGATTGGCAAGCGACAACGTTGGAAATTGCGTCGCCACCGGATAGTCCTTGTAGTTCTTCCGATACACCTCGAACGAAACTCGCAATGAATTTGAGGCCACATACGAAAACCCGGTCACGTAGTGATCGGCGCGGAACGGCACCAACGCCCGGTTTTGCGGAAACGCAGCCAAGAACAGAAAGTTGGGCTGTTGATAGTAGGACCCGTAACTGGCTCGCCAGGAGAGCTTCTCTGTCAACGCATAGCTGATGCCGGCACGCGGGCTGAATCTTGTGGCGTTCAGATAGTTGTAGCTATCGAGGCGCGCGCCCCAAGTCACATTGAGGCGCCTTCCATAATTTCGCGTGGCCTGGAAGTATCCACCGGTCTGATGGGCTGTAAACCTACGCTGCAAAAAAAACGAATTCAAATCGCGCTGAAGCGAATAAGGGGAGTCCACGCCGTAAGGGGAATCGGTGCTGTATCGAATTTGAAAGAACTTGAAACTGCCGCCCACTTGAAGCTTCCCGGCTACGGGAAGATAGGCAGTTAAGTCGTACTTCACCGTGCCCTCGCCCTCGCGTGAGTTCTCCGAGAAGACCACCGGGCTATTGGCGATCAACACATCGACATTCTCGCTCGGCGGTGGAATTCCGTTTCGTAAGAGGTCTTTGATACCGTCGTCCACCACTGCCGTTGAATACGTGACACCCAACAGGCCTACGCCGCGGCTCCCGAACAACCGTTGCCAGTTGAAGCCGGTAGCGTTGCGCCAACCGCTGTAGCGGATGTCGAAATTCGATACTTCCTGATCGTTGGCGCTCCCTTGGGTGGCGCCCAAGCGAATGGTATCGACAGCGGCCAGGCTGGCGACCCAAATGCGGTCCCGCGGGGTCAGGTCATAGAGAACCTGTTCA
>JANXXL010000158.1 GCA_025350625.1 Bryobacterales bacterium
GATTGGCGTTCCAGGTAGCCAGGAAGGAGTGAATCGCCTGCTGCAGATCTGCGACGCTGAGGAATATTCCGCGCCGCAAGGCTTTCTGTGTCAACGCTCCGAACCATCGTTCGACGAGGTTCAGCCAACTGGAACTGGTGGGTATGAAATGGGGAACAAAACGCCGATGCTTCTTTAGCCAGGCTTGCACCTCCGGAGTCTTGTGGGTTCCGTAATTGTCCAGGATCAGATGGAGTTCGCGCTTACCAGGGAACTCCCGGTCTAGAAGTCGGAGGAACTTCAAAAACTCCTGATGCCGATGCCCGGGCTGGCATTGACCGACAACCTTGCCGTCCAATACACTCATGGCCGCGAATAAGGTCGTCGTGCCGTTGCGCTTGTAGTCATGCGTCATTGTGCCGCATCGGCCCTTTTTCATCGGCAATCCCGGCTGGGTCCGATCCAGCGCCTGAATCTGACTCTTTTCATCGACGCATAGCACGAGCACTTTCTCGGGAGGGTTCAGATACAACCCCACGACGTCGGTGAGTTTTTCCACAAACTTTGGATCTCGCGACAGCTTGAATGTTTGACTCAGATGCGGTTTGAGATTATGCAATTGCCACAGCCGGTTCACCGTGTTCTTACTCACGCCCTGGGCATCGGCCATGTCGCGACAACTCCAATGCGTGGCTCCTGCTGGCTTGGTTTCCAGGGTCGCGGCGATAATCGCGTCCCGCCGGGCCTGGTCCAACTGCGGCTTGCGTCCACGGCCTTTCGCGATCTCCCACACCGCCCCGATTCCCTTCTCATGAACTCGGCGTCGCGCTGTGGGTCCTGTTGTGGAATGGCTGGCCCGCACACTGTGGGAAGAGTCTCCTAAAATGACTGGGCATCGTCCACCCGCCAATCGTTTGACCCAAAGTCGAAAGCGGACGGCCCAAGGGGTAACGGTCACAATGCCAGCGACGAAGCAGGAGACTTTTCGTCAAAATCTTTGCCATACCTGCGGAGCGCCGATAATGCACAAGGGAGTCTATTGCAGGCTATGCAATGCTGCTGCGTCGAAGGAATTATATGTGAAGGCTGCTGACTTAGGACGGAAGGCAGCCTTATCTAGCGATTCGCAGGCGCGGCGGATCGAAACGCAGCGCAGTAATGCCCGTGCCCAACATGGATGGATTGCAGCTGAGCATCCGGCTTGGCTGGATCAAGAGACCTATGTGAATCGAATTCTCCCGAGTCTCTCTGGATTGACGGGTTCATCAATTGCATCTGCAATCGAGGTGTCGTTGGGATATGCCGATTCAATCCGCAAAGGCAAGGTTCACCCGCATGCCCGTCACTGGTGGAAACTAGCGGAGCTTGTCGGAGTAGCTGAAGACTTGCAGACCGCGCAGAGCGGGGAAAGGATTTCGTAAGGGCCGAGCTTGTTGCCAGCAGAAAGGGGCATGAGCTATCGACATATTGTACCCTGCGGGAGTGTGGATTACAGGATTGATTGGGAGTGTATCACGCACGACTCGGAGAATGCGCGCCTCCCAGTCCGCTCAGCTCGACCTTTGTACGAGTGGCCGACCAGTCGGAGACAAACGCGGCAGGCTCTTGCAGGCCCTTCCCCCTTAAGGGGGATTCCGTTCAGGGCCCCGCCTTACCAGCTTGACGCACGAGGTCCCGGGCCAGGTTCAGGCTGTCCTCGCAATTCCAAAATTCATCGGCGTCGTTGGCGTTGGTCAGAACAATCGCGCTGAAGCCAGCGCCTGGCGAAAGGACTATGCCGTTACGGAATCCAGACCAGCATCCCTCATGCTGAAAAACTCGCGCGCCTTCGAGCTCGGCAATCTTCCATCCGAAGCCGTACCGGATCGGCGAGGCATCGTTCGTGAAACCGGTTTCGAACATGGCCGAACGTTCGGCGACGGTCAACAGCGGTCCGTTCGCGATAGCCCGAATCCATCGGGTCATGTCTTGCAGCGTGCTGACGACACCATCGTGTCCGACGATGAAATTCAGCGGGCTGTAGGAGATGTTGACCCATTCCCTTTGCGACCGAGCGTAAGCGGAAGCGAGCTTCGCGACTTTCGCTGGCGGCAGCGGAATGATTAAAGAGTGCTTCATCCCGAGCGGTTCGAAGATGCGACCCTTCAGAAAATGAGCGTAAGTACAATGGCAGACATGCTCAATCACCTGTCCAAGCACGAAATAGCCGGTGTTACTGTACTCCCATTTCTCCCCTGGTGGAAAACGGAGACCCACTGCCGTGCGCAGTGCTGCGAAAGCTTCCCCAGGTAGATAGGGTGGGCGGTGCGAGGCTGAGGCAGACATGAAAAACTCACGATCAATCCTCCCGGCCAGCAACTCCTCGTGGTCCGGCAGACCTCCGGTGTGGTGGAGCAACTGACGAATCGTGATGCCACGGGAGTACTCGGGCAGATCCGGAACGAATCGCGACGCGGTATCGTCGAGACGCAGTTTCCGGTCACGTGAAAGCAGCAGGATGGCAGTTGCGGTGAACTGTTTTGAAATTGAGCCCACCATAAATCGAGTGTCCTTCCGCATTGGAGTTCTGCTCTCGAGGTCGGCATACCCGAGGGTTCGCTCGTAGCGGACCTGCCCGCCCTGCATCAGTGCGACAGCAATCCCGGGCCGTTGCCCGCTCTTCCACTTGCTCAGCAGATCATCACTGCCGGTTCGACGTTCCGCGTGGGCCTGTACGGCCACGAGAAGCACGACGAGGACTCTCGCATCTGCTGTCATTATTGCTTTATGGTAGCACTCTACATCCGGTCAGATAGTCAGGCTTAGGGTCGGATGACGCGCCACTCGGATAAAGGTTGGATTCAAATGATTCTAGAAGGAAGCCCGAATCAGTATTCTGGGAGGTGACCACCGAGCAAGCTAGTCTCCGCATCGTGGTAAACGATGTGATCCAACATCGATTACTACAAACTGCATCTTAGTGAGGGGTAGGGCAGTTTCGAAACCTCCTATCTCCTATCCCATTGTATTGGTGCGGATGAGAGGACTTGAACCTCCACTCCCTTGCGAGAACTAGTACCTGAATCAGAAATGACTTGTTTGCGGCTGTTTGGTCGTGGTTCATTCTCCTTCGTAAGATATTGCTCTGATTGAAGATACGGCCTTGCCTGTGTTTGCCTCAGTCCGGGGTGTTTGGGCCAGTTTGGCGGAATCCGCACACAGGCCGCACACTAACCGGCAGCTCATCACGGGCAGAATCAAGTCGCTTTTCCGGA
>JANXXL010000170.1 GCA_025350625.1 Bryobacterales bacterium
ATGCGGCCGCTAAAGTTGCCCGAGAAATATTTAGGGCTGTTCCGCCAGTAACCATTCCATATCGTAATCGCGCCGGCAACCTAAATCCCGCACCTGCGGCAATGCCTGCGAACTGCCGGAGGATCCCTCCAAGCATGGATAGAGGAACGGAATTCTGCCCGGGGAGCCTAGGGTTCCATAGCTCGCGCGCCCGTTTTGACGATTAGGCGCCCGGAGGCCAAGGCAATCGCGGACGCAATTACACGCAGGATCCAGTTGCTACAGCGTTGAAACCCTACATCTACGGACTGATGCGCTGCGAGGATACAATCTCTGGCAATCCTGAAATCAGAAAGGACGTTCCAGACGACTACTGCCGGCGCACCACACGGTTGCCAAGGGTCTAGCCGCCGGAGCCAACCCTGGCGGTAGTCTTGGCAATCTGAGGCACCCACAAAAAATCCGTGCCCCGTTTCGCCTGTCGGGTTCGCATAAAATACCTTAGTCTTGACCGGATGGAGGGTGAAAAATGCTGGGGTAGGACGCGGCATCGCTGGTATTCACCTTGCCATAGGGTTTAATCTCCGGAACGGGCTTCAGTCACGCAGTGGCAAGTCCGGCGGCGGGCGCGGCGGCGGACTCGGCTTCCGGGTCGTGTACGGCACTCAAAGCATTGAAGGAAAACAGCGCAAGCGCAAGCTGTCCTCTTCGTTTTGGCATTTTGCGGCTACCGCCAATCACCTGAATCGAGATCGGATTACCCGCCAAGGACAGACCCACCTGCATCTGGTGTCAATCGATGCCGGGAGAGTGAAAATTATCTTGCGTTTGCGCCGTTGTCTGGTATACTGCGGTTTGATGCTTACTGCCTACCGCAGCTCTTTTACACTTCGATTTTGGTATTTTACCTAAATCGACCGGAGCGGCGTTGGTGTAAGTATTTTCGGAACCCAAAACGACCCGCTCGATCGAGTGGGTCGTTTTGTTTTGCGGCGGAATTTAGTCCTACATTCTGAACGGGGAAGACACTATGGTTATTTCAATGAGGTTACACGCGACGCGCCCGGAGATTGATGGAGTCTGTGAACGAGTTCAAGACTTCGGATACCGGGTACATTCCATAGTGGGCGAGGAGCGCGTTGTAATCGGAATCGTCGGCACGGGCGACGTCACCGCCTGTCTGGAATCGGTGGAGGCGATGCCGGGAGTGGAGAAGGCGGTTCGCATTTCGGCCCCGTATAAGTTCGTCAGCAAAGAGTTCAAGCCCGAGAAATCTCTGATCCGGGTGAACGGGCTGGACATTGGCGGCGATGAATTCATCATGATGGCCGGTCCGTGCTCGGTGGAGAGTGAGAAGCAGATCATGGAGACCGCCGAAGCGGTCGCCAAGGCCGGCGCTCAGATTCTTCGTGGCGGTGCGTTCAAACCCCGCACTTCACCGTATGATTTTCAAGGAATGGAACTCGAAGGTCTGAAACTGCTGCGCAAGGCGAAGGAAGCTACAGGCCTGGCTATCATTACTGAAGTAATGAGCGACCGCGATGTGGAACTGGTCGCCGATTATGCCGACATTCTGCAGATCGGCGCGCGCAACATGCAGAACTTCTCCCTCTTGAAGACTCTGGGCAAGTGCGGCCGGCCCGTTCTGCTAAAGCGCGGGATGAGCTCCACCGTGAAGGAACTGCTGATGTCGGCCGAGTACGTAACCGCTCACGGCAACCCCAACGTGATTCTCTGCGAGCGCGGCATTCGAACGTTCGAAACGGTTACCCGCAACACCTGCGACATCGCTGCCGTTGCGGCGCTGAACGAATTAACGCACCTTCCGGTGATTCTCGATCCCAGCCATGCCACAGGCAAGCGGAGTCTGGTTCCGCCATTGTCGCGCGCGGGCGTTGCCATCGGCGCCGATGGCCTGATCGTCGAAGTACACCCCTGCCCGTCCAAGGCCGTGAGCGACGGCGCCCAGTCCCTGGATATTCCGCAGTTCGAAGCGATGATGATCGAATTGAAGCCGTACATCCAACTCTGGAAGACCGCCCGCATGACAGAAGCGGTCGCGGCAGTGTAACCTTCATACGTGAGTTATCATTTCCGGCCGTGGCAGTTGGCGCTCGCCTTAGTTGCCTTTTGCGCAGCCGCTGTCGTCCTGGTGATGAACCTTCGCCACAGCGCGCCCATCAGCGCGGCGGAGATGGTTTCCTACATGCCGCCCGGCGAAACCACATTGCTTTACCTGGACGTGCAAGCCCTGCGTGATTCGGGAATTCTGGAAAAGCTGGCCGGCTCTACCGTAGCCGAGGAGCCGGAGTACAAGAAGTTCATCGCCGAAAGCGGCTTCGACTACCGCACAGACCTGGACGCCGTTCTATCCAGCACCTCCGATCTGCAACAGTTGTTTCTATTGAAGGGCCGCTTCGACTGGAAGAGTCTTATCAAGTACGCCGCCAGCCGCGGCGGCACCTGCGTGAATGGCTTCTGCCGGATTCCAAGCGATCGCCCCAACCGGTCGATCTCTTTCTACCCTGTGGGAACGAACGTGATGTCCCTGGGGATTAGCAGAGACGAGTTTTCGGCCGGAAATCTCCACGCTCCGAAGCAGAAGTTAGCCCCGGTTGGCGTTCCTCCGCAGCCAGTCTGGCTTGCCGTACCGGCATCCACGTTGCAGGATGTTGACAAACTGCCCGCGGGAACAAAGCTGTTCGCCAAGGCTCTGGCAGGAGCGGAAAAGGTTGTGTTTGCGCTGGGCCCCCAACAGGAGCGATTTGAGCTGGCGATGGACGTCACCTGCAAGACGGCCGAAGACGCAGTCCGCTTGCGTGTGGAAATGGAAGGCCTCACAACCATGCTGGGCAAGTTGATCGCGCGTGAAAAGCAGGCGCCCAACCCCAGCGATCTTAGCGGCGTGCTGACGGCAGGCGTTTTCCAGCGGGTGGACCGGCATGTGGTAGGAAAGTGGCCCATCCAGAAATCGTTCATCGATGGCTTGGGCGCGGGCGGCGGTTAACGCCAGTGTCCTTCCACAAACACCCATCCACCTCGCCGCTGAGCCCAGTGTGCCGGCGCCCAGTGAGCATGTGGACGGGGCGGCAGCACCCACACACCCGGTGACCAGGCGTAAGCTCCGCCATCCCATCGATGGTATCCCGCCGCCCATATATATCCCCGTCCCGGAGGCGCAATACGGCGTTCCACAAGCGGTAGCGGCGGCGCGATTCGGACGAAGACCTCGGCCGCACTAGCGGAAATCGCAAGGCCAGCGCCAATCAAAGTGGTGAACAGCATCTTTCGAATCATTTTTTCCAGCTCCTCTATCAGTGGAAACGCAGAAACGTGCGTGAGGTTTCGCCGGACCGGATTATTATCCCGTAATCTAAAGGCGAAGTGACACGAACTGTGGCCACTGCCGCTTTTGGCCCGCCGGATCTGCTAGCATGACTCAGCAACTTCTGCGTCCATGTCACATCTCCGCGATGAGATTCTCGAGTGGTCTGCGTCGGGACGCTTAAAGCCCGAAGCCGCTCCCCGCGCTCTTGAGATTGCCGGGCTCACACCTCAGCTTTCCGATTGGCGCAACTTCCTGCATACGATGCTGCTATGGACCGGCGTCATTCTGGTTGCCTCTGGCGTCATCTTCTTTTTTGCCTACAACTGGCAATCCCTACACCGCTTCGGCAAGTTCGCGTTGGCCGAGACACTCTTCGCTGCCGCGGTCATCGCCGCCTGGCAATCCGGCATCGAGCGGCCCGCGGGCAAAGCCGCACTGCTTGGGGCGGCGCTGCTGACCGGGGCGTTGCTTGCCTTACTCGGGCAGACGTATCAAACCGGAGCCGACGCCTTTGAATTATTCGCGGCCTGGGCCGTGCTAATTCTCCCATGGGTCGTCGCCGCACGTTTCGCTCCCTTGTGGCTGATGTGGATCGGATTGCTCAATCTCTCGGTATTCCTGTATTTTCAAGCACGGGCATGGGGCCTGTTAGGACTGCTGTTCGGCACGTCTGGAATGCTGTGGTGCCTATTCGGGCTCAACGTTGTCGCGGTGGCCGCGTGGGAGCTGGGACTCGTGCGCCGCATCCCTTGGCTGAACCGCTGGGGCGCGCGAATCCTGGCGGCGCTGGCCGGTGTTTTCGCCACCACAATCGGAACTCTCGCCGTAGTTCAATCACGCGAGGTTGGCCCGTGGGCCATCCTAGCCTATCTCGCGTGGATTTTGGCCATGTACGCCAATTACCGGCTTCGCCATATCGATGTATTCATGCTCGCCGGCATGGTTTTGAGTGCCGTCGTGGTGATCGCTGCCTTTCTCAGTAAGCATCTATTGTTTGATGGACGCGATGACGCAGGCGGCTTTCTCTTGATCGGACTGGTGATTATCGGCTTGTCGGGCGCGGGCGCCTGGTGGATTCGCCAGTTGCTACCGGAGCAGCCGCAATGAACACGCTCACCCGAGAGGAATTGTGGACACGATTGTCCGAGGCGGGCCTCGTCGCCGGCGATTTGCCCGCCGCCGCTGAATCGCAATCCCCATGGCCTGTGCGGGTGATGCTTGGCATCGCCGGCTGGGTGGGCGCACTGTTCCTTTTGGGCTTCGCTGGAGCGGCGTTCGCTCTGATTTTCCGCAGCGCGCAGGCCGCTTTGCCCGCGGGAGCCATCTGCTGCGCCGTGGCCTATGCGATCTTCCGGGCTATGCCGCGCAATGACTTCATCGCGCAGTTCGGCTTCGCCATCAGCCTGGCCGGCCAGGCCCTGTTGCTGGTCGGACTGGCGGAACTTGCCGGTGACCGTCCGTCCGCCGTCACTTTTCTGCCGATGGCCGCGGTGGAGGCGGCGCTCGCTTTTGCGGTGCCGAACTATATTCACCGGGTCTTCACCAGCCTCGCTGCCAACTTCTGTTTGTTCATAGCCGCGGCTATTTTGGGTGCACCGGCGCTGGCCACTATTGTCGCCGCGGTTGGTACCGCTCTCATCTGGCTCAACCAGGTGCGCATGGCCGAACGCCCCCAGCTCTGGGCACCCCTCGGCTATGGGTTCGCCATCGCTTTGTTGCACCTTGATGGTTCGTTGATGATCGGCTCCGATTTTTGGAGAATGCTACTGCCCCGTAACGGCGAGGCGCCGCATTTCCTGCTGTGGTCGGGCCCGTTAGTGGCCGGTCTGATATTCCTCTACGTGGTGTGGCAACTTCGTGAACGCGCGGGCGTCGAAGCCGCCAGCCTTGGCGGTGTCTTTACGTTATCCGCCGCGATCGTCCTGGCCCTGTGTGGGTTAGCCGCACCGGGAATCAGTGCGGCGATTCTGGTACTCGCCTTGGGATTCGCCAATGGGAATCGCGTCTTGATGGGACTTGGCCTGCTTGCATTCGCAGGGTATCTTTCCCACTTCTACTACCAGCTCAGTTCCACGTTGCTCACCAAGTCGATGGTGCTTGCCGCCACCGGAGTAGCGCTGCTGGCTCTGCGCTGGACCATCGATCGATTCCTGCCCTTGGAGGAAAGCACCAGTGCGTAAGCTTGCAGTCTTGCTTGGCGGCCTCGCGGTATTGGCGCTAGCCAACTATTCCATCTATGAGAAGGAGCAGTTGCTCGCCGGCGGCCGCGTGGTTTTTCTGGAACTGATTCCTGTTGACCCGCGCTCTCTAATGCAAGGCGACTACATGGCTCTTCGATTCCGGCTGCAGAATGATGTGCCACTCAGTAGCAACCTTCGCGATGGCCGGCTTGTGGTAGCAATTGACAATCGTGGAGTGGGGACATTCCGGCGGCCGGATAACGGGACGCCGCTGGCACCCGACGAGTTGAAAATCTATTACCGGGTACGTGCAAACCAAGTCCAAATCGGAACCAACGCATTCTTCTTTCAGGAAGGCGATGAACGGTTTTACCGCGGAGCCCGTTATGGGGAAGCGCGCGTGGATGCAGACGGCCAGTTGCTGCTAACCGGGCTGCGCGATCAGAATGTGCAGAGGCTGGGTCCTCTATTGCCGTCTCGCTTCGCGCCGTAGTCCTTCGTGGACGAGCATCTTCAACAACGTTTCGTACCCGATCCCTTTTTGCTCAGCGATCTCCCTAGCCTTGGCGACATCGGGAGCGGGCAACCGCAGTGCGATCTGTACACTGCTTGTCCGGTTAAGTTTGGCCACAAGTGGTGATCCACTTTGTTTCTCGGGAATTCCCCCTGCCGATTGCCGCTTGATAAACGCGCGCCCCTCCGCGCTCGCCCACCATGTCGCTTCCTCGTCCTCGCTTACGAAAGTTGGCATTTTGTTCTTTTGCTTCTTCATGCGTTACTCTCCTCCCGCCCGGCGCTTCAGGAAACGGGGCGGCGAGGCCTTGCTTCAATCGGGCAGATTGGAGACCGGCACCCAAAAACTTTTGGCGCCAAACTTTCATACTGCCGTAACTAGAATAAGGGCCACTTGGGCGCCGCACTCTCAATGTGACGCGATCTCGGTTCGCCCTACCAGAAGCGACGACAGTCTCTGCACAAACAGCGCCTGGATTTCGGATGGCGCCGTTGCAACGTGCCGGAGGCGTACAAGACCTGCGGGGATTTAGCTCTTGCTCAAATCTTTAGTTCAATTCAAAAAGTAAGTCCGGTACAACGTATCCCGCTGTTTCGGCACAAAGCCCGCGTCGCGAATCATATGCCGCAGATCCTCTTCCGTCGCGTGATTGCGCGCGCCGGCCTGGGAAACCACGTTCTCTTCGATCATGATGCTGCCCACGTCATTCCCGCCGAAGCGCAATCCAACCTGGCAAGTCTTCAGCCCGGGCGTCACCCACGACGACTGGATGTTCAGAATGTTATCGAGGTAAATCCGCGAGATCGCCAGCGTCTTCAGATATTCCACCGCGGTCGCTTCTTCCTTCACAAACCGCCCGAGCGAAGTGTTCTCGCGCTGGAAAGTCCAGGGGATGAACGCCGTGAAACCGCCGGTGTCTTCCTGAATTTGCCGCACGATGTCGAAGTGATTCATGCGCTGCTCAATCGTCTCGCCGCAGCCGAACATCATTGTCGCCGTCGTGCGCATTCCCAGCGAGTGCGCCGTGCGGTGGACATCGATCCAATCCTGGCTGGTACACTTCAACCGGCTGATGCGGTGGCGCACGCCGTCGTCCAGAATCTCCGCGCCGCCTCCGGGAATCGAATCGAGGCCCGCGTCCTTCAACCGCGCGATGGTGTCGTACAGTGAAATGCCGCTCACATCGGCGATATTCGTAATCTCCGGCGCTGAAAAGCAGTGCGTATGAATCGTGAAGCGCTTCTTGATGTCGCGCAGCATGTCCTCATACCATTCGATCTTCAGGTCCGGGTGCAAGCCGCCCTGCATCAGAATTCCGGTGCCGCCCAGGTCGAGAGTCTCTTGAATTTTCCGGGCAATTTCGTCGTGCGAAAGAATGTAGCCTTCCTTGTGGCCCATCGGACGGTAGAAGGCGCAGAAGCTGCAAAACTCAGTGCAGAAGTTGGTGTAGTTAATGTTGCGGTCGATGATGTAGCTGACCACGTTTTCCGGGTGCAGCTTTCGCCGCATGGCGTCGGCGGCCATCCCGATGCCGATCAAGTCGTCGCTGGCGAACAAATCCGTAGCTTCCCGGCGTGAAATCATGCCTGCACCTTCCTTAAGACGGTTTGACTTTCGAGCTCGGCGGCGTACTGCAAGAACAGATCTAAGCCGCGGTAATCCCGCTCTCCCAACTCGAAAACGATATTCTTCTCAAAATACTCCAGCGCCAGCGCTTTGGCAATGCCGCGCGCCGGGCCCTCTGAAGCTGCAATGTCTTGCAGGTGCTGAAGTCCAAAGCGGCAGGAGGCCGTGAAGATCCGCTCCAGGTCTGGCGTGATCACGGATCGCCTTCCGGCCCAGACCGCGAAAACCATCGGCAGTCCGGTCAGCGCCATCCACTCGGTTCCCAGGTCCATGACGTGAAACGGAATGGACGCCGGGTCCAGGTGCAGCGCCGGGTCGCCAATGATCAGCGCCGCATCGGCCGCCTCCAGCATTGACGGCAGATCGGG
>JANXXL010000186.1 GCA_025350625.1 Bryobacterales bacterium
GGACCGCGAGCAGACCTTCGACACCATCAAGCCGTTTCTTCTCGAAGAAACCTACGAGGTGATGGACGCGATCAACGCCCGCGACTGGGAGGGCTTGGCCGACGAACTTGGCGACCTTCTGCTCCAAGCCGTGTTTTTCGCGCAGATGGCTTCTGAAGAAGGACGCTTCGATATCGCGGATTCGGTGCTCGCGATTAACAGCAAGCTGGTGCGCCGTCATCCTCATGTGTTCGCCGATGGGGACGCCAAAACTGCGGATGACGTGCTGCGGCGCTGGGATGAGATCAAGGCGGAGGAACAGCGGAGCAAAGCCCCGCCGCCTAAAGGGTTGTTAGCAGGTGTTCCGCGTTCCCTGCCCGCTCTGGTAGAGGCCCAAAAACTTGCCGCGAAGGCGGCGGGCGCTGGTTTCGATTGGGAAAACGTGGAACAGGTATTCGACAAGCTACGGGAGGAACTCGCTGAACTCGATGCCGCGCGCGCCGCCGGAAACGCGCGTGGAATCGAAGACGAACTCGGTGACCTGCTGTTCGTGGTGGTCAACATCGCACGCTTCTTGAACGTGGACCCCGAACAGGCGCTCCGCCAGACCAACCGCAAGTTCCGCCGGCGCTTTTCACAGGTGGAGGAAGGGCTGGAGGCGGCGGGAAAGACTCTGCAGCAGGCCTCGATCGACGAAATGGAAGCCTTGTGGCAGGCAGCCAAGCATAGCGAACTATGATCACAGTCCGCGCGCTTACCGGCCGCCATGAGTTCGCCGACATCGTCAATCTGCAGCGAATGATCTGGGGGTGGGAGGACCTGGACATCCTGCCGGTCCGCTTCTTCGTGGTCGCCATCGATATCGGCGGACAGGTGTGGGGCGCGTTCGATGAGCGTTTCATGTGCGGTTTTTGCGTGGCCATTCCTGCGGTCACCACGGCTGCAACCACCCCGTCACCGTTTTTGCATAGCCACATGCTCGGCGTTTTGCCGGAGTACCGGGATACGGGAGCCGGCCGCATGCTCAAGCTGGCCCAGCGGGACGACGCCATCGCGCGCGGCTTCGACCTGATCGAATGGACCTTCGATCCACTCGAACTCAAAAACGCTTATTTCAATATCGAGAAACTGGGAGCCATCATCCGGCGCTATCTTCCCAATCATTACGGAATCACTTCCAGCCGGCTGCAGGGAGGTCTTCCCACGGACCGCTGCGTCGCAGAATGGCATTTGAAGCGCCCGCGCCAGGAGTTCACCACGCTTGCGCGCATCCCCGTGCCGACGGATGTAGAACGGCTCCGGCGCACAGACCCTGCAGAAGCAGTCGAGATTCAGCAGCGGACCATGCGCCTCTTTCAACAGAACATCGAGAGCGGCCTCGCCGTAACCGGCTTCGAGCGTTCTCCGAAGGTCGGCACCTACCTGTTTTCATCATGGCCTTCCGACTAGAGCGCATCGTACTCCGCCAGATCCGCATGCCGCTGGTGCATTTTTTTGAAACCAGCTTCAGCCGCACGTACGAGCGTGCCATCGTTCTGGTAGAAGTCATTTCCGAAGGCCTTTCCGGTTGGGGCGAAGTCACCGCCGGCGAGCATCCTTTCTATAACGAAGAGTGGACCGCTTCCATCTGGCCGCTGCTGCGCGATTACGTCGCGCCCCGGATCTTGCATCACGATTTCGACGGTGCAGGGGACGTGTACGGCCGCACCGCGCACATCCGCGGCCACTTCATGGCGCGGGGCGGGCTGGAGGCGGCGGTGTGGGATCTGGAATCCCGCCGCGCCGGTGTTCCCCTGGCCCGGCACATCGGCGGAGGCGCGCGCGCGCAAGTCCCCTGCGGCGTATCAATCGGGATTCAGGATTCCGCCGCCCAGCTTATCGAAAAGATCCAGACAGAACTGCACGCGGGCTATCAGCGCATCAAAATCAAGATCAAGCCTGGCTGGGATATCGACATCGTGCGCCAAGTGCGCCATAAATTCCCGAACATCCTGCTGATGGCCGATGCGAATTCAGCCTACACCCTGGCCGACGCCGCGCACCTCAAGCAGCTCGACGAATTCAATCTGATGATGATTGAGCAGCCGCTCGCCCATGACGATATTCTCGATCATGCCATTTTGCAAGCTAAGATCGAGACACCCATCTGCCTCGATGAGTGTATCCGCACCCCGCATCACGCCGAGCAGGCCATTGCACTGCACGCCTGCCGCATTCTGAACATCAAGCTGGGGCGCCTGGGCGGTTTTCACGCCGCTAAGCGAGTGCACGATTTCGCGCAGGCCCACGGCATTCCGGTGTGGTGCGGAGGCATGCTCGAATCTGGCATCGGCCGCGCTCATAATATTGCGCTCTCGACTCTTCCCGGCTTTACGCTGCCGGGCGATGTTTCAGCCAGCAAGCGCTATTGGAAGCGGGACATTATTGCTCCCGGCGTGGAAGTCTCACCACAAGGCGTCATTGACGTTCCGACCGCGCCTGGATTTGGCTACGAGCTGGATCTGGATTATCTGAAGAGCATCACCGAGCGCGAGGATGTGCTCCCTTGAAATCCGGCGGCTTCCTGTCGCTGCTGCGCTCCAACCGGAACTATCGCTATACGTGGATAGGCCAAGTGGTCAGCGAAGCCGGCGACAACTTCAACAACGTCGCGGTCTTCAGCCTTGCACTCGCCAATACCGGGTCGGGGTTGGTAGTTGCGGCGATACTGCTCTCGCGCGCCATCTCCATGCTGCCGGCCGGCCCTATCGCGGGCGTTTTACTCGACCGCATGGACCGCCGCCGCATCATGATCCTGAGCGATCTGGTGCGTGCCGCCGTCGCCCTCGCCTTCATATTTGCGATCCCTCGCGGACACACCGGGCTGCTCTGCATCTTGAGCGGCTTATTGATGTTCGCCTCGCCTTTCTTCACCAGCGGCCGGGCGGCGATTTTGCCCACCATCGCTACGCGCGAAGAACTGCACACTGCCAACTCCCTCACGCAACTAACCCAGTGGACCGCCCTCGCAGTAGGATCATTTTTCGGCGGCGTAGCGGTTCTTGGCGGTTATCATCTGGCTTTCGCGTTCAATGCCTTCTCGTTTTTGTTTTCCGCGGGCTGCATCTGGCAGCTTCGTGTTGCAGGAGGGTTCCTCCCAAAACGCGCCGCCTCCGCCCCCGAAGCGCTTACCGAGGATCGCATCGTGCGCCCTTGGCATGAATATGTCGAAGGACTGCGCTACCTGCGTGCAACCCCTCTGATCTTCGGCATCGGTCTGGTCAGTGTCGGCTGGGCGACTGGCGGAGGCGCCGCCCAGATTCTGCTCAGCCTCTTTGGCGATGTTGTTTTTCGGCGCGGATCGATTGGGATCGGCGCGGTGTGGGGATCGGCCGGCGTTGGCCTCATCGTCGGCGCGATCATCGCACACCGCTTATTCCCACGGCTCAGCTACCCGGCCTATAAAGTCACAATCTCCATTTGCTATGTCGTTCACGGCATTTTCTTTTTACTTTTCGCCCTGTCGCCTTCTTTTGCCGCCGCCATTTTTTGTGTAGGCATGTCGCGCGCCGCCGTCGGCGTGAGCTCGGTTTGCAATTCGTCGCAATTGCTGCGCCACGTCGCGCCGGAGTTTCGCGGACGGGTCTTCTCAACCGTCGAAAGCTGGACCTGGATCATGATGATGGTTTCGATGAGCGTGGCGGGATGGGCTTCGGATCATACCAGTCCACGGGTGATCGGCGTGGTGGCGGCGCTTTTCAGTATGTCGACTGCGTTTTGGTGGGGATGGGCGAACTTCGCAGGAAAATTGCCGGAACCGGCTCTCGAGGGGATTGCCCCCGACGAGATTGAAGTACACGGCGATCCAGCCGCCTAAGCCACCGCCAGTTCCCTCGATAATGAAGAAATGGCTCCTCTCGACGGACGCGTAATCCTGGTCACCGGCAGCGCCAAACGCATCGGACGTGGCATTGCGTTGCGGCTAGCGCAAGCAGGGGCGCGAGTCGCCATCCACTACGGCGGTTCCGCGGAAGCCGCTCGCACCACTGCGGCCGAGTGTGGGAACGCACCGGTTTTTCAAGCGAACCTGGAACAAGTTTCCGAAATCGCGCGCCTCTTTGCGCAAGTAGAACAGCACTTTGGACGCATCGATGGCCTGGTCAATAACGCCGCGCGTTTCTCACGCATCGATCCGCTGAAAATCACCGAGGCCGATTGGGATTCAATCCACGATGTCAACCTGAAAGCCACTTTCTTCTGTTGCCAGCAAGCCGCGCGCAGGATGATCGCGGGCGACGGCGGGCGAATTGTAAATCTCAGCTCGCTTGGAGGTCTGCGCCCTTGGGCGCACCACGCGCATTACTGTGCCTCTAAAGCGGGGGTCATCATGCTGACGCGCGCCCTCGCCAAAGCCTTCGCGCCCAAGGTGACCGTGAACTCGGTGGCGCCGGGCGTGATTCCATTCGGAGATCCTGATGAGCGAATCGAACGCTTGATCTGCGCAACACCCGCGCAGCGAGCAGGTACGGCCGAGGAAATCGCGGACGCCGTGATTTATTTCCTGACAGCGACCAACTTTGTCACCGGCCAAGTGCTGGCGGTCGACGGAGGCCTAAGTCAGCGTTGATCGCCGCGCCGCGGGCGTACATTGAATTCCAGCTTCCAGCGCCGTCCGTCGCCCGCCACAAACCAAAGTTCGAGCATGCCGGTTTCAGTTACCCGGCTTTCCAGCTTCACCGCAACCATCTCGCCGGGATTGCCGGGGAGCGAAACCTCGACTGGCGTTAGCTCCTCCATGTCAGGGGCAATCTCTTCGAGCATTTCTCCTGGCGCGTCCTGCTTCCGGTCTGTCGATGAAAACAGGCGGAAACGCGCGCGTTCGCCGATGCGCAGCGCGAACTGGCGGTCCTTGATCTGATGGCCTCCGCCCTCTTCCATGCCGAAGGGAACCACGGTGAGCGCCTTCAGCGGGGGCTTCATTCCAGGCACGGCGGGCATGGCAGTTTCGATACCGATGTAATAGCTGCGTGGCACTCCGCCGCGGACTCGCACGCCCTTGCCCTGCCTCGCGAGCCCATAGTATGCCGCGCCGCGCGCCACCGCGTGCATCAGATCGTTGGAGGAAAGCGGTGTCACCGGCTGCGGCAGCCACTGGTTCAGCACTTCAAGAATACGGTCCCGCACCAGCTTCGCCCGCAGCACGCCGCCGTTAAACAGCACATGGGTCGGGCGCGCCCCCTGGCGATGGAGAAAATGCGCAAGGTGCCTGGTGATGGCGGCGGCGGCGGCATAAGGCAAACCAAATTCGGAAAGCGACGCATGCCGCCCCTCAGGCGCGGCATCCATCGGCACAATCGGCAGGAATCCGTCGAGCAGAATTCGATGCAGGTCGTCCCGCTTCAGTTTGGTCTTAACAGTCCCGCCCACCACGCCTGTTCCCCGCCCCAGAATAGTGATTGCATGGTCGGACTTGGAATTCTGGTCCAGCAGTTCTTCCTTCGCGGCACGGCATTGCTGCCAGAGTCCATGAAACTGGATCGCGTCTAATTTCTTAGGCAGCGTTTGCGCGACAGTATGGGCCAGCGCGGCGTCAATGTTATCTCCTCCTAATAGGATGTGATCGCCCACTGCGATTCGTTCGAGCGTAATCTCGCCGGCCTGCTCCTTTACTGCGATCAGCGTGAAATCGGTGGTGCCGCCGCCAATATCGATCACCAGAACCAGATCGCCGACGCCCACTTGCTCGCGCCAGTTGGGATTACGGTCGATCCACGCATAAAAGGCGGCTTGCGGTTCTTCCAGTAGAACCACGTTGCTGTACTCGGCTTGCTCCGCGGCCTTAAAGGTCAACTCGCGCGCTACCTCATCGAAGGATGCTGGAACCGTCACCAGCACCTGGTGGCTATCGAACGGCTCCGCCGGATAGGTATCGTTCCAACTTTTCCGCAGATGGGCTAAATACAGACGCGAAGCCTCGACCGGCGAAATTTTATCCACGCCCTGCGGTGCATTCGGCGGCAGAAGGGGCGCTTCTCGATCGACACCGCCGTGCGAAAGCCACGACTTCGCAGAAGCCACCAGGCGTCCGGCGTTTTCAAGCCCTAACTTCTGCGCGAGTATTCCCAGGATGGGCCCGGCCGGGTCCAGGAACACAAAAGAAGGCAGCAGCGGCTCTGCGCGAACTTCGCCCGGATGGATCAACTGTGGAATAGTGAATGGTTCCACAGATTCCGCCCGCGCGAAAGCCAAGGCGCAGTTGGTAGTTCCTAAATCAATACCGATAACCGGCTTCACTTATACATCTCTGGGTAGGCGCGGCGCTGCTCTTCGGCGGTTTCCATCGCGGTGCCGATCTGAATGAGCGGGCCTTTGCCGATTCCGGGACAATAATGCGCGGTGCGATTCCAAGTCTCTTTGCGTTCGACAATCTCAGGCCAAAAGGGAAAGGTGCGGCATTGCGTCGGCTTGGCGGGATGGATGCCGCAGCCGTGCCCTTCGAGAAACGAACACTGCTTGTTGCGGGGCTTACGGAAACGCATCTCATGGCGCGTGCGATACACGTACTTTGCTTCGAACGCGGCGGCGGTCATACCTACGAATGCAGCCGCGCGCTTCAGGTCAGCTTCGGTGAGGTAAACATTTCCCTTCTGGTCGCAGCACTGCGTGCAGCCCGTCTGACAGGTGAAGCGAATCGCGTTCATCAACCATCATGATAATTGGGTTCCCGCGCGCCACGCTAATTTAGTCGTATCGTTGATTTGTCCATGTCCAGCCTTATTGAGCAATTCGGTGAAATCGATATTTACCTCTTTGACCAGCTTCTCCGGGGCCGCATCGCACCGGGGATGCAGGTGCTCGATGCCGGCTGCGGATCGGGGCGCAACCTCATTTATCTTTTCCGCGAAGGATATGAGGTGTTCGGAGCAGACTGCGACCCGCGGGCCGTCGCGGCTGTAAAACGCCTGGCCGCGGCACGGGCGCCTGCGCTCGCAGAGGGCAATTTTCGGGTGGAACCGGTCGAAGCGATGTCCTTTCCCGATTCCCTCGCCGACGTAGTTATCAGCAGCGCGGTGCTCCACTTCGCCCGCGGGGACGATCACTTCGGAGCCATGCTGCGTGGAACCTGGAGAGTTCTGAAACCCGGTGGCCTGTTCTTCTGCCGGCTGGCGTCGTCGATTGGAATTGAACACCAGGTTAAACCCGTGCAGGGACGCAGATTCCTCTTGCCAGATGGTTCGGAGCGCTATCTGGCCGACGAGGCCCTTCTCGTCGAACTCACCAGGGAACTGGGCGGGCAGTTGCTTGATCCGCTGAAGACCACCGTTGTTCAGAATCTACGCTCGATGACCACCTGGGTGGTCCGCAAAGACGCCGCCTAGCGCTCTTCCTTCGGCAGTACCACGCGCAGCGTATTGACTAGCCGGAGAGCGGCGTTCAAACCGCCCGCGTGTTGTATGCCGGGCACGAAAAATCGCTCGGTGAAATCCTGGTCGGAGCCGGAGAATCCATTGAGATCGGCGATGAGACTGACCTCCATCGGCGCGATCGCCGCCGCGAAAAGAGCGCGAATTCCCGCTCTTCCGACACCGATCAGCTCCGGTTTCCCCTTGGTTGACGAATGCAGAAAGTCGAGGGCCGTCAGGATGTCCTGCACCCGCTCGGCGTCCTCGCTCCGATTATAGGAATAGAAATAGGGATCGGAACGCGCCACCAACGCGCGGTCGCGGGTCGGCTCGAATGGGTCGATCATCAGGACGGGCCGTCCCGTGGCGATCACCTCTTTAGCCAAATGCGAGCCACGAGCAAGCCGCGCGCCGTCCGCATCCACAATCAAAACGGGGGGACCTTTTCCGGGGTACCAATAGCCAGTTACGCGGTCGCGTTTGCCGATCCTGGTCAGGACGATCTGGTCGCCCTTATGGTAGCTTTCAACCTCCGGATCTGTCTCGGCTCCCAGAGTCTGCCGCAGCGAATCGCGCAATTCTCCAGCGGACGCACCGTCTTCTATGCGCAGCCGCGCGCCAATTTTCCAGTTCTGAAATACTTCGGTAATATTCCCGGTTCCTTGCGGCAAATCCCCTGCTGGAAAAGCCAGCAGGTTTTGCTCCGGCGGAAGCTGAATATCCCTTTCGATCAGTTCGGAGTTCAGCAGGGCCCGCTGCATGTGCACCGCCAGGAAGCGGTATACAGCCTCGCGGCTCGCGCGATTGTAATTATGCTCGGCGTCTATGTGGACGTTTTCAACATCCTGCGCGCGCCCATACAGCTCATAGATCTTGCGAATAGCGGGATATTCTTCGACCGGCGTGTGACGAGTCCAGTCGTGGGTCGAGGACACCACCAGCATGGGCCGCGGCGCGGCGCTCGCCGCGATCTCGACGTTGGAGGTGCCCAGCCGCAGATTGGGGGCTTCCTCGCATGGGTCGCCGCCTTGCATTTCCGCCGAAACCATGTTCACCGGAGCCGACACTTTAATGCGGTCGTCGACTGCGGTGAGGAAAATGGTCTGCGAACCTCCGCCGGAGGCGCCCGTGACGGCGATCCGGCTGCCATCCACTTCGGGCAGCGACTGCACGTAGTCCAAAGCGCGAATCGAATTCCACAATTGCAATCCCATGGGATGAAAACCCCACAGCGCGTAGGTTGCGCTATCGAAGGAGTGCGGCGTTTGACGAGTATCGTTGAAACCCACCATATCGTAGGCGAAGGCCACATAGCCCTGGCGTGCGAGATTGATGGCCAGCGCCGGAACCGAATAGGAAGGCAGATTTTCCAGCCGCCCATGCTTCCAATGTCCGTGCGGTATCAGCACGGCGGGCGCGGGACCGGTGCGTACCGCGGGCAGATACAGGTTGCCGCCCAAGTAATAGCCGGGGAAAGTTTCGAGCAGCACCACTTCAATCGAGTAATCCTCATATTCGAAGGTCCGGATCACTCGGGGGTGCAGCGACGTCTTAGGGGGCATGGGCGCCAACCCTGCGGCCGAAAGAATCTGTTGCCGGAGGTGGACTTTGTGGTCTTCCCATTCCTGCCGTGATTTGTATTCAGGGACGCGGAAATGGGTTTTGTAATCCGCCATTTCGATATTACGAAAATCCGCGCTCGGGGCCGCCGCCCAAGCCCAAAGCGGAAAAGTTGCGCTAAACAGGCAAACAATTCGCATAATTTTTCCTGTCGGCTCGATAGATTTTGTTTTTTGCCCCCACGCCGTTCCTGAAAGACGAGCGAATTGGCTCGATCGTTACTGTCAGGATACAATCGTCAGCCCGGATTTGTCCTGGCGCCTCCGGGTTATGGCGGGGCGGCACTAGTTTAATCTTCCACAACCAAACGAACCCAATCGTGGCACCCACTTTGATTCGCTAAATCCAACACACTTAAACAGATTACGGGCGCATTCGTAGCCGCGGGCGCACCAATCTGGTTGGCATACCCAAACTCCTTTGCCGAATGAGTACAATTGTCGGCTGTAGAGGAGACATTATGTCGAACACGCTGAGAGCTCTGGTGGTCCTTGGTGCCGCCGCCATCGGATGCGGCCAGGCACACGCGCAGGGAATCGTGATGCAACGCAACCTGTCGCTGGGTTTGGCGAAGACCATCGCGGAGGCGGCGCTCGCCGAATGCCAGTCGAAAGGTTTCCATACTTCCGTAGTCGTCGTCGATCGGGCGGGCCAGATGCTGGTGCTGTTGCGCGACGAACAGGCATCGTCTCAAACCGCGGAGATGGCTCGGCGCAAAGCGTACACCGCCCGCATGTTCCGCATCACTTCAATGGAATTTCAGAAGCGCACAGCCGGCGATGTCCCCTATTCGGCGCAGCGCAATGTGGGCGACGTCCTGGCTCTGTCCGGTGGGGCGCCCATCAAAGTTGGCGAGGATACGATTGGCGCCGTCGGGAGTTCGGGCTCAAGTCTTGAATCCGACGACGCCTGTGCGAAAGCGGGTATCGCGAAAGTTGCCGCTCAGTTGAAGGAATAGGTTCTGCACGACGCTCCCCTACTTGGCGATGAGCGCCGCGATGGTCTGCGCGATTAAAGTTTGACCGGCCAGCGTCGGATGCGTGTCGCAGGTGCCATTCGGCAATTGAACCAGCAGTCCCGCGGCACAACTGTTGTTACCGAAGGGAATGTCGGCGGCTAAAAACGCCCCAAAAACATCGGCGACCGTGACGTTAAAGGCGGGGGCGACTTGCGCGAGAGTGCCATTCAACAACATAAGCCCGCCGACTTCGACCGGGTCGTTGTAATTTACCGCGTACGGTGTAAAGGCAATGATCGGCCCGGTATAACCAGTCCCACGAATCGCGCCGAATATGGCCATCAGGTTTTGCGCATAGGCCGCGAGTGCCGCGCCTAATCCGTTTCGTGCACAGCTCACATCGAAATTGCAGCTTAGTAGAAGAAGCCCGAGGTCGTTGCCGCCTAAATCGATGGTGATGAGGTCGGTCTTCTTCAGGTTCGCTTTAAGATAATCCAGCGTGTACTGCATTTGGGTTCCGCTATAAGGCACGTGCAGAGGGAAATTAGCGCGCCAAGCTTGACAGCCCAGATCCGGCGCATTCAGAACCAGAAAACTTCCACTGGATTCACCGAAGCAGGAGGCATTCGCAACTTTCCTATGGATGATTCGCGAAAGAATTTCGGGGAAGCCGGTGTACTGATTCAGATCCCCCAGAGGCACCAGTGGATTGAAGCCGAACGATATGGAATCTCCCAACGCAAGATAGCGGGTATCGCGCGGTATTTCTCCCGCCACGCCGGAAGCGATTCCGAGGGAGAGAGAAAGTCCTAATAAACGGGCTGATAGATTGAGTATTTTCGTCATGGTTTCCTAATGATTGAAATTATTTTTAAAAAGCCGCCGCGCGGCGCCGGCGATGTCTTGGGCGATACCGTAATTCGAATATTACTGGGGTTCGGCATACTGACTGAGTTGTGAGTCGCGTCGAACCCTGAGTCTCCCTCAGTTGTAGCAGCAATTGTAAGTCCAAAGACAGCTTTGAATGCCGAGCGTTCAATTGAAGTTGCATTTGCACCCCAGGTTCGCTGTTGGCAGCAAAACACTCTCTAGTGATAATGTTGTGACCCCGGAAGTTACTTCGCGCACCATGCCAGGCGGCTACTCCGCACGCGTCGTTCTTCCCGCAGGTCGCAAACGGGCGGAATTTCTGCCGCGGATGTGGCGTGGAAGTTCCTACACGGCGCAGCAGATATTGCTCATAATCGGTGAATTGACGAATGGCGGCTCCGGACCTGCTGCGTGACGCCGGCATATGCGCCATATGCCGGACCGACACTATCATGGCGTGCCGCTAAATGCTGCGCTCGCGCGGAACACCACGGAAAAAACTACTGAAGAGTTGGGAGAGGAGAGTGCCATCTGCAGACCCTGCGCATGCGCTGTGTTCGCTTCCAGCGGCGGCGGACCTCCGCTCTAAGGCGACGGCTAAACTAGTCAAATTCTAAAATCACTGCCGGTTGAGAAAGCAGAGCGTCCCCATCGCTCACGGATTCCTGTAAAATGTGTTGCTGCAAAGGAGCATATGCCCAAAAAGATTGATCCTCTCAATAAGAAACAATACGGCGCCGTGAGCACCATGCTGGTTGTGAGTGACATCAAGGCCGCCATGAACTTCTACCAGAAGGCTCTCGGTTTTGCCAAACGCGGAGTCATGAATGGTCCCGATGGCAAAGCGATACATGCCGAATTGACGCTGCGGGGTACCACGCTAATGCTAGGCCCGGAGATGGATCAGATGGGGGCTCGTAGCGCCAAAACCATTGGAGCCTCGCCGGTGACTCTTTATCTGCTGACGGAGAACGTGGATCAGGTGGTGGCCAAAGCGGTGAAGCTCGGCGCCACTCCCAAGGGACCGGTCATGGACATGTTCTGGGGCGACCGTTGCGGGTCGATTGTCGATCCGGATGGATACAACTGGATGATCTCAACTCATAAGTCCGAACCGACACCCCAGGAAATGAAGAAGAAAATGATGGAGCAGACGCGTTCCCACGCGGCCGCAGGGGCCACTGGATCGTAACGCAAGCCGTGGCCCGTTAAAATTGAAAACGTCACGGCTCCTCGGGCCGTGACTGGAGGATCGCGATGGCTGCAACCGCTTCCACCATGCTCGCCCTGGGCACGCTCGCTCCCGGCTTCTCCCTCCCCGATGTAGTTTCCGGGAAGGCGATCTCACTGGCGTCGTTCGAAGACAAGCAGGCGCTGCTGGTGATGTTCATCTGTCACCATTGCCCGTTCGTCAAACACGTCGCGGCGGAGTTGGCGCAACTCGGGCGGGATTATGCGCCTCAAGGTGTCGGAATTGTCGCGATCAGCTCCAACGACCCGGCTGTCTCGGCGGACGATTCTCCCGAAGGCTTGCAAACGATGGCCGCTAATTGGGAATTGAACTTCCCGGTGTGCTACGACGAAACTCAGGTCGCCGCCAAGAGCTACGCTGCCGCCTGCACCCCAGAATTCGATCTGTTCGATCAGGATCGCAAGCTGGTGTATAGAGGCCAACTCGATGACAGCCGCCCAAGTAACGGAAAGCCGGTGACCGGCGCGGATTTGCGTGCGGCCATAGACGCTCTGCTCGCCGGCCGGCCGCTCAGTAAGGACCAGACACCGAGTCTCGGCTGCAATATCAAGTGGCGGCCGGGCAATGAACCGGCGTACTATCCGGCTGCTGCCAAGGCTTGAACTGAGTTTCTATGCGGGTACCATGAATCATGGATCCCTCAACCCTACAAAAACTAGCCCGTCAATTTATGGTCAACGCCGTCCGGGTCCAACCCGGCGACAACATTTGGTTGGAATATAGAGGTCCCAAGGCTCAGGTGCTGGCCCGGGCCTGCGCCGCGAAAGTGGAGGAACTTGGCGCGCATCCCTTCCTGATCGACACGGGGTCCGCAGCGATTAACAGCGGCGTCGGGCCATTGTCGGCCGCAGGCGTCGGGGCCCTGGGCGAGCAGAAGCTGGCGCAGATGAAAACCATGCAGGGGTATATCCGCGTGGATGACGACGCCGATCAGGCCAAGATCACACTGCCGCCCGAACAGATGGCGCTCTATAAGAAAGCCCTCCAGCCGGTGAACGACTACCGCGTCAATCACACGCGCTGGTTGGTGACTGCCGCCCCGACCGAGGAGTTTGCAGCAGCCTGCGGTATGAGCTTCCCCGAATTCGAGGCGTTCTACCGCGACGTCTGCCTGGTCGATTACGGCAAAATGACCGAGGCCGTAAAGCCGCTAGAAAAGCTCATGACGGAGGGCAAAAAGGTTCGCATTCATAGCCCCGCTCAGGAAACCGATCTGAGCTTTAGCATCGAGGGAATCCCTGCCATCCCGTGCACCGGCACTCTGAACATTCCTGACGGCGAATGTTTTACCGCTCCGGTCAGGGATTCGATCAACGGGACGATCCGCTTCGGCCCATCGTCCTATGACGGCCAGAAATTCGCGTTTATTCGTTTGACCTTTAAGGACGGGCACATCGACCATGCGGAAGCCGAGAATCCGGAGCGTACCGCGAGGCTAAATCAGATGCTTGATACCGACCCCGGGGCGCGTTACACCGGCGAGTTCTCCATCAACTTCAACCCTTTTATCCGCCACCCTACCGGCAGCATCTTGTTTGACGAGAAGATCGACGGCGGCATTCACATGGCCATGGGCAATTGCTACGATGACGCCCCTAACGGCAATAAATCCTCGGTCCATTGGGACATGGTGCACATCCAGCGCGCCGATTACGGCGGCGGCGAACTCTATATCGATGACCGCTTGATCCGTAAAGACGGAATCTTCGTGGTACCGGAGTTACTGGCGTTGAATCCCGAAAATCTCAAGGCTGTCGGCGGATGAGAGCTACTGGAGCATCGCCGTGGCATTTCGTTTCGGCACGTAGCCGACCGGAATGCAAGTGACTTCTTTCATGGTCTTGAGATCGACTACCGCGACGTTATTGGTCACGGCCATCGCCACATAAGCGGTTTTGCTGTCAGGCGTGAGCGTCACCCAGGCGGCGCCTTTGGCGCCCGTCGCGCCCAGGTAGGCGCTTCCCGAGAGTTTCAAGTCCGGAAGCGAGTAGGTGTAAAGATAATTGTTTAAGCGGGAGTTGACTACCAGCGTTTTGCCATCGGCAGTGACGGCAATACCGTGCGACTCATCGGCCCCTGCGCTGACCGTCTTCATCCCCGCCGGCAAATCGGGATTATTGATGCGCTGTGCTTCCTTGTGCGTGGCAAAATCTACAATCACAAACCCATTAAAAGTCGATTGCACGACGATCCATTTGGTAGAACCATCGGGATTGGTGACGAACGTCATGGGACGGATTTCCAAGCCGGGATCCAGGGTCCATGCTACCTCGTCGGTCTGGGTGTCGATAACATTCAATCTCTTTCCTTTAGGTGAGCCGGCCGCTAGGAACTTGCCGTCCGGCGTGACATACAAGTTGTGTATGCCGCCCTTGGTGGGGATGGTTTTAATGACCTTAAGCGAGGCGGTGTCAATCACGTCCACGCCGCCGGGCGCCTGGATGATCGCGACATAGATCTTGCGCCCATCGGGAGTAATCGAGATATTGTTGGGGTTGCCGCTTAGGGGGATTTCTTTGAACACCTTCAGCGTCTTCGCGTCAACGACATCGACCGTATTATTTGATTCGTTGCTGATGTAGATGCGAGTGCCGTCGGGGGAGGCCGTCACCCCATGGCTCGCTTCGATGCCGCTGATCTCTCCGACCACTTTATTGGTGGCAGGATCGATGAGGTGAATATTATCTCCGGCGCTGTTGGTCTGGATGATGCGGAGGTTTTTCGGCGCGGCTCCCATCGACCACGCGATGAGGAGAATCCCAGCCAAAACTGTGAGGTATCGCGAAAACACTTGTTTGTTCGTCATCGTCAACTCCCTTTCGAAATGAGCTAAATCAAGAATACCGCCGCTGTTACTCGTGTCCCAACACCCATGCTTTCAGGGTTTGCCACTCCGCACTGTTCTGCGACTCGAATTGTTTCCCGCCGGTGTGGAAGAAATCTCCGCCGGCGTCTTCGGCGAGCGGATGGGTGAGCAGGCGGCTCTTCTCCACGTTGCCGGGCATAACCAATATCTTCGTCGCCTCGAAGTTCTTGCGCGATTCTTCTTCGCTCCAAGTCGCGCTGCCCGGTGCGAGCGGCTGCAAGCGGAACGCAGAACCGTTGCCCGCCCGCGCGTGGCAAGTAACGCAGCGGGCACGCGCCGGACGCTTGGCAAGGAAGACGGGCTCTACTTTGGTTTTGAAAAACTCGTAATTCAGGGATGCCGAGGGAGCGGACGAGACTGCTTGCTGGCTGAATAACCCGGCTGTCAAAGCCCATTGAATGAATATCATAGTGTACATGCGGCCTCTCCCTTTGCGTTTCTTCCGGACCAATGAAAACGTAACAAAACTGCTTAAGAACCTATAACTTTTACCTTGTTCTGGTAGGAAAGTCAACCGCCATTGGGCGACCGCTTCTCGGTATACTGACGCGTGAGCTTTACCGATTGGTTACTCTCCGATCTCCGGCTTCCGAAAGGCATTCACAGTAAACCTGAACCGGAGCATCCCTGGTGGCGCGTGATGTGCCTCACCGGGGTCGATTACTTTTCGACACTTGGCTATCAACCGGGCATCGCTTTTCTGGCGGCGGGGCTGCTATCGCCCGTCGCAACTCTGGTTCTGGTTCTGGTCACGCTCTTCGGAGCGTTGCCGGTGTATAGCCGCGTCGCAGAAGCTAGCCCCAACGGACAAGGCAGCATCGGAATGCTGGAACGGCTTTTCCCGCAGTGGACCGGCAAGATCTTCGTCCTGACTCTACTCGGCTTTGCCACCACGGATTTCGTGATCACGATGACGCTCTCGGCAGCCGATGCTGCGGCGCACTTGGTCCACAATCCCTTCATGCCGGATTCGCTGAAGCATCAGATGACTGTGACGCTGGTGCTGCTCGGAATCCTCGGCGCGATCTTTCTCAAAGGTTTCAGTGAAGCGATCGGCGTCGCCGTGCTGCTGGTGACCACTTATCTGGGTCTGAACCTGATAGTGGTGGCGGTAACGCTCCAAGACATACTACGGCACCCATATATCGTGCCCGAGTGGAAGAACGCTCTCTTCGCGCAGCATGGGAACCCGCTGGCAATGCTGGGCATTTGCCTGGTCCTGTTTCCTAAACTCGCTCTCGGGCTTTCCGGCTTTGAAACCGGGGTGGTGGTAATGCCGCTGATTGAGCCGCCGAATTTAGCAGCACGGGTGCGGAACACGCGTAAATTGCTTTTCACCGCAGCGGTGATCATGAGCGTGTTTCTGATTGCAACCAGCGTGGTTACTACTCTTTTGATTCCGCCCCATGAGTTTGCTGACGGGGGGGCGGCGAATGGCCGGGCTCTGGCCTACCTTGGTCACAAATATCTCGGAAACGGTTTTGGATCGCTTTACGACCTCAGCACCATTCTGATACTGGCTTTTGCGGGCGCCTCCGCCATGGCCGGATTGCTTAATCTGATTCCGCGTTATCTGCCGCGGTTCGGCATGGCGCCGGAATGGGCGCGCGCCTCGCGGCCTTTGGTGCTGGTCTTTATCACGGTGGCAGTTTTAGTTACGATTCTGTTTCGTGCGAATGTGGATGCGCAGGGCGGCGCTTATGCTACGGGTGTGCTGGTCTTAATGACATCGGGGGCTTGCGCGGTCCTGATTTCAGTGTGGAAAAAGCCGGTGCGCTGGGCGTTTCTATTGATCGCACTGGTGTTCATTTACACCACGGTCCTGAATATTTACGAACGGCCCGAAGGGATCAAGATCGCATCGGTCTTTATCGGTGTCATGATCGCCACCTCCGTGCTTTCACGCACGCTGCGATCGACGGAACTACGCTGCCACCTCGTGCAATTGGATGCTGCGGCCCGCGCACTGCTCGCTGAAGACGAGGACCAGGTGATCCGATTGATCGCGCGGAGGCCCCGCGTCGAAACCGAAGAGGCGCTCGACGAGGTCGCCCGCGAGGTCCGCCAGTTGTATGGTCTTCGGGATGACGAACGGCTCTACTTCCTCGAAATCGAACGCGGGGATGCTTCGGAGTTTGAAGAGACTCTGCGAGTCACGGGCGGAAAAATAGGCAAGTACGCTGTTCTGCGCGCTACCAGTTCGGTGGTCGCCAATTCCATAGCGGCGCTGATGATTTACCTGGAACAAACTACGGGAAAGCTGCCGCACGGCTACTTCCAGTGGACGGAAGGCAACCCAATCGGCAACCTGCTGCGCTTCCTGATTCTCGGCGAAGGCGACGTCGCGCCGGTGGTGCATGAAGTCCTGCGGCGCGCCGTCGCGGACCCAAAACATCGTCCGGTGGTGCATGTTAGCTGACAGTGATAAGATCAGTGGCGCATGAATCCGACTAAAGCTTGGTTCACGTTTTTCTTCGGAGCGGCAGCCGTCTGGGCCCTCCTCCTTTCTCCCGCCAGCTTGCGAGCCGCCGGATGCGGGCAAATTAAGCCCGACGCCACCGAGGCCGTGGCGGCGGCGCCCGGCAACCACAAAGTGATCCTGGAGAATGACACGGTACGCGTTCTTGAGGCCACAGTCCCTCTGCACTCCAGAGAGATTCCCCATACCCATTTCTGGCCCAGCGTTTTTATTGAGCAGACCTCCGGTCTAAATGAGCCTTGGAAGACGGTGAAAATCCGCTGGTCGGAAGGCGGCCCGGCCAAGGGATTTGCCAGCAGCGACCACGACCGGCACAACCTGCTCATCGAACTGAAGGATGTGGATTGCCAACCGGCGCCTGTCGTCGACCTGCCTGCTACTGACGCCGTCAATATCCACGATCCGAATATTTCGGTGGTCCTCGAAAACGCGTACGTGCGAGTATTGAGCGTCCGTGTGCCGCCGGGCGAGAAGGAGCCGTGGCATACCCACACCTGGCCGGCTGTCGTGGTCCATTTCCGGATGCCTGCTACGCTGAGCCTTTCACCGGATGGAAAAAAGACGCCGCAGCCGGAGCAGAAGGAAATGCGGGTTACGTTCGACGCCAGCAGCCAGCCGCTCCATGCACTGGAGAATCTGGGCCCTGAGGTCGACCAGGCATACCGCATCGAGATTAAGCCCGTCACCAAAATCGCATTGGTCAGGGCCGCGCGTTAAAGCGGGCTACCCTCCACCCCCTTGCGACGCTTCGCGATACGTGGAAAACTATGATGGCGGGTCGAAGCGCCTTAAAACGAATGGCTTATAAGACGGAGGGCGGCATGTACAACCGAGACAAACTATGCGGTTTGGCGGGGACGTTGCTGGCAGCGCTGATGGTGGCGGGCACTCCGGGTGCGGCCGCGGACATCGGATTGGTCGAGGCCGCTAAGAACCAAGACCAAAAGAAAGTCCATGCTCTGCTGAGCGGGCGCACTGACGTCAACGTCCGAGCGGATGATGGCTCGACGGCGCTTTTGTGGGCTGCGCATTGGAATGATCTCGAAACAGCGGAGCTGCTGCTCCACGCGGGCGCAGATGCGAACGCGGCGAATGATTTTCGCATGACGCCCTTGGCTCAGGCCTGTATAAACGGGAATGCCGCATTCGTAGAGGCGCTCTTGAAATCCGGCGCCAATCCCAACACGCCGATCGGCACCGGCGAGACCCCCGTCATGACTTGCTCCAAAAGCGGTAACGCGGAGGCTATCCGGATGCTAATCGCCCGCGACGCAGCGGTAAATGCGAAGGAGCCGGCGCAGAACCAGACCGCGCTGATGTGGGCCGCGGCGGAACATCACCCGGCGATTGTGAAATCGCTGATCGAGGCGCACGCCGATCTGCAGGCTCATACCAAGCAAGGATTCACCGCGTTGCACTTTGCAGCCAGGGAAGGCGATCCGGAGAGCGCACGGCTGTTGATCGCCGCGGGGGTGGACGTGAACATCCGCACCCAGCCCGACGTGAGATCGAGAAACGCCATTGGAGCGGCGGTCAATCGAGGAGCGGGCAAGAAGAGCCTCACCTCCGATGGCTACACTCCGCTGCTGATCGCGACGATAAGGGGGCAGGTTCCACTTGCGCTGTTCCTGCTCGATCAGGGAGCTGACCCCAACGTCGGGGATGCCGGCTTGACGCCGCTGCATTGGGCTTCGGGCGAATGGGAAAACGGCACTGCAAACCCGGTGTACGGAATTGAAGATTCATCGGCCGGGATCACGGATCGTAAGGCCAAGCTGAAACTAGTGAAGGCTCTCCTGGAGCATCACGCGGACCCCAACGCACGCATGACCAGGGCACAACCGGCGTTCTCAGGCGGCTATACCGACGCGGTGGGCGCAACGCCTTTGTTGCTTGCCAGCGCGGTCGACGATGTCGAGATGATGCGGATACTAGTCGCGGCTGGAGCCGATCCGAAACTGCCTACGGGAACAAATGCAACCACCATCATGGCGGCGACGGGGCTCAACCATCTAGTAGGGGATAGTCCGGTCACCGAAGCGCAGGCCCTCGCAGCGGTCAAATTTCTGCTGGATGCGGGCGTCGACCCGAAAGGCGCGACCACTTTCGGCGAGAACGCTTTGTTCGGCCCGGCGTATCGCGGATGGAACACGCTGCTGGCGCAATTGATCGATCTGGGGGTGGATGTGAACGCAGTCAGCAAGGCGGGCGTGACCCCCTGGCTCGCGGCATCGGGACAAGGCGACCGGCTGGGCGGCGTTCTCTTTAACAAGGACGGTGCGGATCTGCTGCTTAAACACGGCGCAGACCCGAAGCTTGGACATCCCTGCCAGGCGCAGAATAAGTGTCGTGGTGAGTAGGGGTATGAAGATACAAAAAGTTCTCATGGCGTGGGTTTGCGTTTCCTGGATGGCTTTCGGGTTCCAGGCGCCTGCACCGGCCGCTACACCCGCACGCGCCCTCATCACGCAATACTGCGTCTCCTGCCACAACCAGAAGCTCAAGACTGCCAACATCATGCTCGACGCCGCGGACGCCGACCATGTGGCCAATTCGGCGGAGACGTGGGAGAAGGTCATCGTGAAGCTGCGAAGCCGCTCGATGCCGCCTCCGGGCATACGACGGCCTGACAATGCCACTTACGATGCGGTGGCGGAATGGCTGGAGTCGGAGCTGGACAAGTCGGCTGCGGTCCACGTGAATCCGGGCCGCTCGGCAGCGCTCCATCGGCTCAACCGCACAGAATATTCGAATGCGGTGCGCGACCTGATCGCGGTCGATGTCGATGCCCCGGCTCTTTTACCTCCCGACGAGCAGGCGTACGGCTTCGACACCAACGCGGATGCGCTCTCGATGCAGCCGGCGTTGCTCGATCGTTACGTATCCGCGGCGGCGAAAATTGCGCGGCTCGCCATGGGCGATCCGTCTATCCCGGCCGGATTCGAGCGCTACAGTACGGTGAAGGGCAATTCGAGCGAAACGACTTATCTGTCGCAGAAGGAGCGGCTGGGTGAAGATTTTCCACTCGGCTCCCGCGGTGGGATTGCCGCGCGGCATTATTTCCCGGTGGACGGGGAATATGTTTTCAAGGTGCGGCTGCAGAGGACTTACGGGGGCATTATCCGTGGCTTGAATGCAGCCAATCAAATCGAGGTGCGTGTTGACGGAACGCGCGTCGGCGAATTTACCATAGGTGGCGGTCCTGCGGTCGCGGCAGGCAAGGTTTCATCGGCCGAAACTCCGAAGCAGGGTCCGGTGCCGGACGCGGACGAGGCGTTGCAGGTGCGGGTGCCGGTGAAAGCAGGCCTGCGTCGCGTGGTTGCCACGATCCTCAAATCCGAGGCTGCCGAGCCGGAAGGCGCGGGTCCCGCTCAGCTACCCATCTGGAGCCGCGATTCCGACGTCCCCACTGTTCCCGCCTCCATCTCTTCGCTCTTGATAGGCGGCCCGTATAAAGCCCAGGTGCCGCAAGATTCGCCCAGCAGACGGCTCCTCTTCGTATGCCAGCCCGCTTCAAGCGCAGAGGAGACGCCCTGCGCGACCAAGATTCTATCGCGCTTGGCGCAGCGTGCGTACCGCCGGCCGGCCTCGACAGATGACGTCGAAACGCTGCTCGCCTTCTATAAGCGCGCGCGCCCCGCCGGGAATTTCGATGAGGGGATTCGCGCCGCGCTCGAGCGCGTGCTGGTCAGCCCCGACTTTCTGTTCCGGATCGAGTCCGATCCCGCCAAGGCCGCTCCCGGTGACGTGTATCGCATATCCGACATCGAGCTGGCCTCGCGCTTATCGTTTTTCTTGTGGAGCAGCATCCCCGACGATCAGCTGTTGGGCCTGGCTATCGCTGGGAAATTACGCGAGCCGGGGGTTATCGACCAACAGGTCTCGCGTATGCTCGCCGACCCGCGCGCGCGTGCCTCGCTGGTTGAGAACTTTTTCGAAGAGTGGCTGCAGACTCGCAACGTGTGGTTGCTCAAGCCGGAAAGCACCAAGTTTCCGTGGTTTGACGACAACCTGCGGGTTGCGTTCGTGAAAGAAATCGAGCTGTTTCTCGACGCTCAGTTGAAAGAGAACCGCAGCGTCGTCGATCTGCTTACATCAAACGAAACCTTCCTGAACGAGCAGCTAGCGCGGCATTACGGAATTTCGGGCGTTTATGGAAGCCATTTCCGGAGGGTCACACTCACCGATGAGAACCGCTTCGGATTGCTGGGCAAGGCGAGCGTGCTGGCTGTTACCTCGTATACCACGCGCACTTCGCCGACTATCCGGGGAAAATGGTTGCTTGAAAATATACTGGCCGCGCCGATGCCGCCTCCGCCTCCTAACGTGCCTCCGCTTGAGGCTAGCAATAAGGATGGCAAGCCTTTGTCGGTGCGGGAAATGCTGGAGAAGCACCGCCAAAATCCGGTCTGCGCGAGTTGCCATGCGCGGATGGACCCGCTGGGGTTCAGCCTGGAGAATTTCGATGCCATCGGGCAATGGCGCACCACCGACGCCGGCACCACCATTAACGCATCCGGCGTGCTGCTCGACGGAACTCAGGTTGAAGGACCGGCGGCGCTGCAGCACGCCTTGGTGGCCCAGAAGAAACAGTTCGTCAAAGCGGTGACCGAAAAATTGTTGACGTACTCGGTCGGGCGGGGACTTGATTATTACGACGGTCCAGCCGTGCGCGGCGTTGTGCGCGGGGCTGCCGCCGATGACTACCGCTGGTCGTCACTGCTGTTAGGTATTGTGAAGAGCGCACCATTTCAGATGAGGAGAGCAGGTTCATGATAATCACGAAGAAAGCTTTTTCGCGTCGCACCGTGCTTCGAGGGATGGGGGCGACAGTCGCGTTGCCGCTGCTCGACGCGATGATCCCGGCCCTGACGTCTGCGGCCGACACGCCAGCCAAGCCCATACGCCGCCTGGGTGTGGTCTATCACCCCAACGGCGTCATCTACGATCAGTGGCTCCCCACGGGTGTCGGGGCCGACTTCAAGCTTTCGCCCACGCTGGCTGGACTGCAGCCGTTCCGCGACAGATTGACCGTTGTCACCGGCCTTTTCAGCGATCAATCGGAGGCTTTGGGCGATGGCGGCGGCGATCATTCCCGCGCCTCCGGGTCGTACCTGACAGGCGTCCATGTGAAGAAATCGGACAGCGCCGTTGAGAACGGCATCTCGATGGACCAGATTGCCGCCAAGGCGTTCGAGCGCGAGACTCAACTCTCGTCGCTGCAGATGACGGTCGACGACAACAGCCTGGTGGGATCCTGCGACCTCGGCTACAGTTGCGCGTACAGCAGCACGCTCTCCTGGCTGACCCCGACGCTGCCGCTGATGGCCGAAAACAATCCGCGCGTGATCTTTGAGCGCCTGTTCGGTTCGAGCGATAGCACCGATCCGCGGGTGCGTGCGTCGCGCCTCAAGCAGGATCAGAGCCTGCTCGATTCGGTCACTGGCCGTGTGAAGCAGCTCCAGCAGAAGCTCGGCCCATCCGACAACCGGAAAGTGGACGACTACCTGACCTCGCTTCGCGACGTGGAACGGCGGATTCAAAAAGCGGAGGAGCAGAGTTCCAAAGAGGTGCCTGACGTGACCCGGCCCGCGGGAATTCCGGATGCGTTCGAGCAGCACGTCCGGCTGCTTTATGACCTCCAGCTCCTGGCCTTTCAATCGGACCTCACGCGAGTGATCACTTTCATGTATGGCCGCGAGCAGACGGCTCGGCCCTATCCGCAGATTGGGATACCGGAACCGCATCACTCGGTGACGCACCACCGCAACGAACCGGCGCAGATGGAAAAGTGCGCCCGCATTCAGCGGTATCACCTGGAGTTGTTCGCCGAATATCTGGAAAAGCTGCGCAAGACGCCGGATGGCGAAGGGTCGCTGCTCGATCACGTAATCATTCTCTATGGCGCGGGCCTCAGCAACAGCGACCGCCATACGCACGGCCCGCTGGCAACTCTTCTTCTGGGCGGAGGCGCCGGGGCAATCAAGGGCGGACGTCACATCGTTTACCCGGAACACACGCCGCTGACGAACCTCCAGTTGACGCTGCTCAACAAGCTGGGCGTTCCGGCGGAGAAACTGGGCGATAGCAAGGGACAATTTAAGGAGCTCTCCGAATTGTCCACCGCATGAGCGTTTGCACTTACTACGCCAACACTCTGAAACAATTGCGCTCCCGTTCGATCTAACTATTTCACTTTGACCGTGCTATTCCGGTCAACTCGGTGGCTTCCGCTTAGGATGACGAGGACTCAGCCGTGCGAAATTTGAAATGGATACCCGTAATACCACTCGCATTTTTGGCCTGCCAATGTGGACGTACCTCCACTACGTCGGGCGGCGCAGGCACTGGCACGGGCGCCGCAAACCAGGTGACCACCGTGTTTGTCATTGCAATGGAGAATCACAACTGGACGCAGCCCTCCAATCAGTTTACCGGCGGGACGCAACAGATTTTTCAAAACTCAAACGCTCCTTTCATTAACAGCCTGGTGAACGGCACCGCAATGGCGACTATCGGAGGCGCCTCAGTTAACATCAGCCAGCAGGTTGCCTATGCGACGGCGTACCACAATATTCTCGCGACGCAGGCTGGAAACACTCCCGGCCTTCATCCTTCCGAACCTAACTATATTTGGGCGGAGGCCGGCCTTTACCTGGGTTTATTCAGCGATAACGATCCGTATAACGGCGGCGCCAACCAGACTTCACCCCTGCATCTAAGCAATCTTCTCACTGGCGCCGGGAAATCCTGGAGGTCGTATCAAGAAGACATCGATCTTGCTCCGAACGGCAGCGGACAACTCACCAACCTGCCTCTGCCACGTACCGCCTGGACCGTTCCACTGACCAGTTTTTCCGGAACATTTGCCCCTGGATTTTCCAATGCCTACAACGGCTCAAATCAATACGCTTACGCCGCTAAACATAATCCGATGGTGTTCTTCACCGATACCAATGGTGGCAATAATCCGACCTCGTCGAATCCACTCTCTTTACAATATGCGCCGCTACAGCAATTGATGACCGACCTATCTAATGGCACGGCAGCCAGCTACAACTGGATTACGCCGGATCTCTACAATGACATGCATACGGCGCTCAGCGGGGGGTATAAGGGTCTCAGCGGCGACGAGGCGCGAATTAAGCAGGGTGATGATTTCTTGAAGCAGATCGTTCCGGTCATTATGGCATCGGCTGCCTACAAAAACCGCGGCGCGATCATTTTATGGTGGGACGAAACCGAAAGCGCCGCGGGAGAGTTGCCTGACGATTTTAAACACACGCTAGGGGAGATTGTCATCTCGCCGTTAGCGCATCCTAACGTCAATGGCTTGCCGTATGCGAGCCCGGTTAACTTTACCCACTCGTCCGACTTGCGAACCATGCAGGAAATCTTCGGTTTAGGGCCGCTTCTGGGGGATTTAGTAAACGCGAACGATCTCTCGGATCTCTTCGTATCCGGCGCCATCCCTTAAGACCTGTCTCGCAGCAGGACTGCTCAGGGTCTCACCGAATTGGCCCGCGCGTCCTCCAGACCATACGCAAAGCGCGGGGAAGCGTAAATGTCGTGCCGCTTACCAAAAAAGTAGCCACGCCGGGTAGCTCCGGCAATGTGATTGTTTCCTCTTTGGCCTGAATTCCAGGCCGATCGCTCACCAGAACCTGCTCGAAGAATGCCGGTTGGAGTCCGGGATTCTTATCTATACGCAGCAGATCGGCGTAAAACGGCAGCGATCCCCCTGGCGCATCCACTTCGGTAAATTCAAGTCCCAGGATGAAGGCTCCGCCCTCTGGGGATCGCTCGAGACGCCGGATGCGCCCCCGGACTACCGAACCACGTGGTATTACGATCCTGCCTTTACGCAGCACATCGCTGGACACCATACCTTCGATTAGGGCGCCGACCGAGTCCAAGTCTGAAATCGATGTTATGAGTTCGACAGTGACTAACAACGAGGCCGGAACATTTTGGCCGGCGCCATCCGCCGTGTTGGGGATTGAAGCCTGCAGGGGCTCTTCCGGTTTTGGATCGAAACGGAGGTCGCTGTGCGCTGAATACGCATGGCAGTGGGTAAAGTCGAGGCGATTGTAGCTCTCCATCCCCGTGGCGTGGAGCATATGCAAATCCGCCTGTTGCGCCAGCAGCACATTATCGTCGCCGATCCGCATACGAGCGTAGTTCACGTTCTCGCTCGCCTCTGCCAGCGGTAAGGAGGCCGGGATCTCCGCGACGCGAGACTTCAACCGGATGAGATCGAGGGATTGCGGATCGGCCCAGAAGGAACCTTCCTCGCCAACCGTGCCGTCACCGCCTGGGATGGAAATCCTGAATGCGTTCAGCAAGCGCCGCAAGCTGAAGTCATATCGAACGGCCGTCCGGCCACCCAGGTTTTCCTCGCCGCGATAAGTGAAGGTAGCTGCCTCGAGGATGTTGCTCAGGGTCGCCGCAAAAGCTCCATTTCCCATCATTCCGCTGCCGATAAACTTGCCGGGATCGTCCACGCTCAAGTTTCGATCGCCGGGCAAGCCGTACCATTCCCGGTGATTGCTGTAAACGATTTCGAGCCGGACCGCGTCGAGCGCCGTTAACTGACTCGGGGACTGAGAGCGAGAACGAGGATTGTTGCGGAAGCGCGAGACAGTTTCAAGACACGTATAGTTCGGTATGCGAGAGAGTTCCTCGTGCATGTGAAACTTGATACGCGCCAACAACTGGAGCTCGGGAGTGACGCCCTGCGAAGTTCCGACAGAGGCCAGCGCCAGCGAAACTCCAGCAAATTTCCACAAGCTCATTGGAATCGCTCCGGTTCATCGACTCGGCTCGTAACGGCCTCCTGGGTCACGCGCGATCAAATTCTTCCGAAATATTATCGCCCCTGTCTTTGCGGCTGAAGGGTTTATCATACTCTACCCCGCCAACACCCGGTGGGCAGGGAACCAACCGTCCAAATCGATAAATCCAGCGCCGTGAGACCTGCGCAGCCAAATCGGCCGAGCCATTTACCGGCAAGCCGCGGGAAGGTTTAGGATGATAGTATCCGCTGCGATTAAATGAAGAGACTCATTCTCCTGTTGGCGCTGGGCATAAGTTACGCGCAGGCCCTTGATTACAGCATCCAGACGAGCGGACCCCAGCACGTAACGCCGGGGCACTACTTCTTTTTCCAGGTGACTGGCACTGTCACGAGCGGCACTGACGAAAATGCAACGCCGGTCATTGCCGGATTGCCCGCCGGGGCGGCCGCCTCGTTTCCGAACATGCTGAAGTTCTGCTGTGGAAAGTTCTTATGGACGATAACCGGGCAGACTCCGGTCAAAATAGAAACGACGACAGGGACTCCCGCGGGCACTTATCCACTCACCATCACCTATACCAGCAAGAGTGGTGTGACGCGATCGGCAAAGCACGTACTCACCGTCGATCCGGCGCCCGCCGCTTTGCCGCTAGCCGCGTTCCCTCCCGATGTGCCGCTGGCGGGGGTCGGCCAGTGGAAAGGGAACATGGTTGCGTATGGGAAGACTCATTGCGTGCCCACGGAACTGGCCACGTATGAAGGGTTCGTCTGGTATTACGACGGAACCCGGATCTATTACCAGATCGCGGACTACACGAAGGACCCAAAGTGGACCGAGTGCGCCAGCGCTCTCGATGCGTTTTACCGCAACTACGTGCTTACCAACAAGGGCAACATTCAGGGATGGCGGGTGTTCCCGCACGGCTTGTCGATGAATTTTTCCCGAACCGGCAACGCTGCGGATAAAACTGCCCTGCTGGCTCTCTTGAGTAACGGACACGCCAACTTTTCCAACGTCGCCCTGGTGATCGACTGGATGTTATCGCGCGAGATTTCTTACGGGCTGGAGACTCATCTGGCCGCTGAATCCTTAGGCAACCCCCGAAATTCAAATTTCCAAAACGTCGTAGAGATTCTATTTGGCCATTTCGATCAATGGTTTCTGACGCAGAATGCACTCTACACGCAGCCGTTCATGGTGGCGCTGGCATCGGAAGCAATGATTGACTACTTCGACGCAACCGGGGATGTTCGGGTGCCTCCGCTGCTGAAGCTGGCGGCGGATCAGTTGTGGGCGGTATCCTGGGACGCTGCGAGCCAGAGCTTTTGGTATTACAACAATAACGGCACGCCTGCTTCGCCGGTGTGCAGCTCCCAGAGCGATACCAAACCGTGCAAGATGACGAGTCCGGATCTAAACCTGCTGATCGTTCCGCTGTATGGCTGGGTCTACCAGCACACCGGACTCAAGATTTACCGCGATCGCGGGGATCGAATATTTAAGGCCGGCGTTTCTCAAGCGTACCTCGAAGGCGGCAAGCAGTTTGCTCAAAACTATCGCTGGAGCGGCAAGTATGTGGAATGGAGAAAGGCTCCGGTTGCAGGCAACCGATAAGTTACTTACCGACGCTTGCTGTCTCAATGAATGGTGGCTGAAGGTCTTTGGTCGGGCCGCCGGGATTTGAACCCGGGACCTCTTGCACCCCAAGCAAGCGCGCTAGCCAGGCTGCGCCACGGCCCGAAAAATTGCAACAGATTCGACAAGGGAACGCCCGCTCACCTTAGATCTACATCTCGAAAACTTTATCGAGCGTTCACCAGGCAGCGAGTGTCCCTGAAGGGGGTCACTCCACCCACTCTAGCATGGCTACCAAAGGAGCCGGCCAGCTGACGGCAGCCTCGCCCAAGCCAATTGACACAGCCGCCACCATCATGCGAGAATCCAACCGCATGACGAGCCGCCTTGTTAGCGTCTGCGTGGCCCTGGCTGCCTTCCCCGCGTTCGCGCAGTCACAGCGCTGCGAAGAACTGAACCATCTTACGCTGCCGGGAATCTCCATCCGCTCCGCGACGCCCGTGGCCGCGGGCGCTTTCGGTCCGGGAAACGTTGCTCCGCGCCAGGTCCCCTCGTTTTGCAGGGTAATCGCCACCGTCCTGCCCGAAGTAGGCTTCGAAGTCTGGCTGCCCGCGCAATGGAACCGCAAATACATCGGCGTCGGCAACGGCGGTTTAGCCGGCAACATTGTTTACACCGCCATGTTTGACCCGGTGAATCGCGGCTACGCCGTCAGCAGCACCGACACCGGCCACCTCGGCGCGAATACCAATGATGGAACCTGGGCGATCGGTCACATGGACCGGATCATTAATTACGGCCAGCGCGGCGTCCACGAAATGGCTTTGGCGAGCAAGGCCATCATCAAAGCGTTTTACACCGCACCGCCCGCGCACTCTTATTTTCAAGGCTGCTCGTATGGCGGCAAGCAGGCGCTGACCGAAGTGCAGCGCTACCCCAACGATTTCGATGGCGTGATCGCGGGCGATCCCGCTAATTGGCTGACCCGCCATTACTCCAGCGGCCACATTTGGATGGCGCAAGCGGTCGAAGGCGACGGCTGGCTTCCGCCCAACAAAGTGCAATTGCTCGCCGACGTGGTCAACGCTGCCTGCGATGTGCTCGACGGCGTCAAGGATGGTGTGCTGAACGATCCACGCCGCTGCCATTTCGATCCGGCACTTCTCCAATGCAAGAACGGTGATTCCCCCGGTTGTTTGACCGGCGCTCAGGTGGCGGCGGTTCGCAAGATCTGGGCCGGGCCGCGCGATGCCGAAGGGCAGCAGCTTTATCCGGGTCTTGAGCCCGGCGGCGAGGCAGGTCCGGGAGGCTGGGTGCAATGGGTTACCGGAACTTCCCCCGGCTTTGGCGGCCATACCGGCCTGGGTCTGCCTTTCATGAAATACATTGTGTACGAGAATCCCCAATGGGATTACCGAACACTGCGCTACGACCCGCCCGCGCCGGGTCTGGAGAGCGATGTTGAATACATCGACGATAAAGTGGGCCGGATCTTCAACGCCATCGATCCCGATCTGCGCCCATTTCGGGCCAATGGAGGCAAACTTCTTCAGTATCATGGATGGTCCGATCCCGATATTCCGCCCATCAACAGCATTAACTATTACGAGAGCGTAGTGCGCAGAGTGGGACGCCGTAGCACCTATTCGTTGCGCGACACCAAGGAGTTTTATCGCCTGTTCATGGTACCGGGAATGCAGCACTGTACTGGCGGCCCGGGCGCCACTCGTTTCGATGCGCTGAGCGCGCTCGAACAATGGGTGGAGCAGGGCAAACCGCCGGAACAAATCGTTGCCGGCCGCGTCACCAACGGCTTGGTGGATCGGACGCGCCCGCTCTGCGCGTACCCCCAGGAAGCAAAGTACAAAGGCTCGGGAAGCATAGACGACGCCGCGAACTTCGCCTGCGCGCTGCCTAAAGAATGACCGAACTCCGGCGCCACGTCCTGGTATGGGTCGCAGCGGAATTTCTCGAATCGGAGGGAATGCTGCACATCCTTCATGAATGCGGCGCCATCCCGAGCCAGGCGAAAGACTGGGAGAAGATCGTCGAAGGCGCCGAAGACTCCGGCGGGTTCGCGCTCAGCGGCAAACTGGTAGACCCCAATCACGGCGCCGGGATTTGGATTGCCCCGGTCGAGGATCCGGGTCTCGAAATCATGATTCCCTGGCATTTTATCCGTAGCGTGGTGACCGCAGAGGAAGAGCGGCAGATCAAAATCTTCGGTCTGGCTCGCGCGAATTCCAAGCCACTCGTCAAGCCCGCTGAATAGATTCGCAGGAGCGCGGGGGTTCAGCCGGTGTGATTCTTCAAGAATGCGAGGGTGAGCGCCCAAGCCTCGCGTGCGGCGTTGGAGTTGTGGCTGGCGCGGAGATCGCAGAAAAAGCCATGGTCGGCGTCGGAGAATTCGGCACTGACGAAGGGTTTATTCGCCGCACGCATTGCCTGCGTCACCTGCTGAACGTTTTCCGGCTTGATGAAGCCGTCGAGGCCGCCCCAGCAATAGAGCATGGGCGCGTGTATTTCTGCGAACCGGTCAAGCAAATTGATTTTATAGGACGGATGCGGAGCGATGCCGCTGCCGTAATACGACACTGCGCATGTGACCGGCGTCGTCATGGCGGATAAACAGGCCACCCGACCGCCCATGCAGAAGCCAATCGAAGCGACCGGAAGTTTCGCGCCGGCGGAGTTTTGAAGCCAGTCAAAAGTGGCGCGAATATCCGCGGTCAACCCATCGTCGGTGATGGCCTGCGCGTGGGCGCGCCCAGGAGCCATGTCGCTATAACCGCTTTCAAATTAGGACCGGTGCGGTGGAACAACTCTGGCGCAATTGCCAGGTAACCTTCGCGCGCACAGCGCTCGGTGACTTCGCGGATGTGTCGATTGACCCCGAAAATTTCCTGGAACACCATAACGCCGGCCGTAAGGTGAGGATATTCGGGACGAGCAACGAAGGCGCGCATGGACGTTCCGTCCAGGACGGGAAGCTTTACGAATTCGGTGTGGATTATCATTTTGTCGAGGTTGTGCCGCACTCATGTCCCATTTTGCAGACTAGAAACCCAGATATTAGCCGCGCAAAACGGCTTAGACGACCGACACCGTCTCGAAAAATCGATGACTCTTCTGGGGGAATGCTCAGTCCGACTTCGTCAATCTGTTGAAAACGCAACGGCGAAGGCCTCTCTCCCGGCGCTGCTCCGGATCGGCACGATACGTGATACTATTTTCGCTATTCTGGCTAAGCCCCAAATTTCGAGCGAGATGCCGCTTCGCGGACCGGCGGACCCGTCCCTGGGGGGAATTTCTTGCGTCTTCCCGGTCCATAACGAATCTTTCATTATCGAACAGACCATTCGAAATTACTTCGCGGAATTTGAGGGCCGAGTTACCGACTTTGAATTCGTAGTCTGTGAGGATGGCAGCACCGACGACACCAAAATCGTACTGGAGCGCCTCGCCAAAGACCTTCCCATCCGGGTCTACATGAGCGATGAGCGCTTGGGCTACGGCTCCGCGGTAATTGACGCCGTATCCCGCGCGACGAAACCCTGGGTTTTCGTCGTCGATTCCGACTATCAGTTCGCCGCCATCGATTTTTGGCGACTGGAGCCGCACCGCCGGAACCAGGATGTCATCCTGGGCATGAAAGCGCCCCGCAAAGACCCGTTTTACCGCATTTTCTTGTCCTACGGTTACAACTGGCTGCTGCGCTTCTTCTTCAAACTTCCCTATCGGGATATGGACACGGGTTTCCGGCTGATTCGCCGGGAGATCATCCAAGAGATCGCGCCCGACATTAAATACTTATCGTTTTTCACTGCGGAATTTGTGGTCCGCGCGCACTATGCGGGCTATCGCATTCTGGAAGTTCCGGTGCGCCACTACGCCCGCAAGATCGGCAGCACTACTGTTTTCTACGTTTCGAAGTTGTTCCTGATATGCTTCGACCAATTCGCCGGCATTCTGCGCATGCGAGCTGAGTTCAAGAGGCGAGGCCTTTTCGAGCGGGCGCATCCGCCTGAGCCGGCATCTGGTTTGGAGGACCACGGCAGTTGATCGAGGTTCAGTCCCCCATCGCACATCCGCGGGAGCCGGCGATTCTAAGCTTTGCCCGGAGTGCGCTGTGGACCGGCGAAGGCCTTACGTTCGGCCGCATGTTGTTATACGGGGCGATGGTGTGCTTCGTCTATAGCGTGCTGGCCGTGCTGATACACGGGGTCACTTTAGATCAGGACCTGGTGCCGGCGCAGGTAATAGCTGGCGCCGTCCACTACCCTCCCGGTCATCCTCATGGAATCTTTTATCCACGCGTCTTCAATCTCCCCACTTATTTTCTAGCGGGGCTATGGAAGTTGATACCCAGCGCGGTATTCCTTTCGGCGCTGCGCAATTGCGTATTCGTATTCTTAAGCGTGTTTGTGCCGTTCGCGATGACGGTGGTGCTTACCCACCGCCCCGGTTGGGGATTTATAGCGGCTACGCTCAGTCTTTCTGAAACCGCACGCGAATTCCAAGGCACCTATCCGATATTTTTTTACCCGGAGTTCGCTAGCGACGGGCATATCGGCGCGCATATGGCGGTCCTGATCGTGGTGTTGCTGCTAGGCGGCGCATGGCGATGGGGCGGTTTTTTTCTGGGACTGCTGCCTGCCATCCATCCCACCATGGCGGCGATTGTCTGGCCCTGGAGTATTTGCTATTTTTACCTGGCCGCTCACCGAATCGCCGCCGGGGAAAAGCGGCGTCTCTACCTCTTCATCTGCGGCGGATTGGCCGTGTGCGGCGCACTGGCTTGCCTGGTGTTCTGGTCGGCCTCGAACGCAGGGTCACCCCCACCTTACGAAAGCCATGCGAACGGCGGGATTATCTACCATCTATTCGAGGCCACCACCGATACTCATCGGCGCCCCCTGCCCATGTCGTCGCTCGGCTATTCCATTCATCCCCTGGCGCTGTTCGCGTTAATCGGGCTTCTATTCTGGAAACCCCGCTCGGAATTCGGCGCGAGCGATGAGCGCGAGAAAGCGCTCGGACTGCTGGTGATCGGAATCCTGGTTTGGGCTTACGTCTATCTGGGATCGGCGTACTTTCACAATTCCAGTGGCCGGCTGGCGCAATGGGTCCAGATCTCGATGCCCGGCCGATTCTCCAACCTCACGGCCCTGCTGATTATTCCGCTGAGCATCGCGCAGATCGCGCGTTCCGATCGGGCGCCCATCCTCTGCACCGTGCTGCTTCTTCTGCAAGCGGGCTTCGGATTGTGGGATCGCGATTATTTAAGGATGAACCTGCTTTTCGTCATACTGGGCGCGGCTTTCGCGACCCACGCTTACCTTAGCGGGAAGGGGCTTGCACGCTGGAAGGCACTCCTCGCTCTTGGCATTGTCGCTGTACCGTCGGCATTCCTTTACTTCGCCCGAGGGGAGAAGGGAATCGTTTACCTGTGTTTCGGCCTTCTCCTCGCGACGGCAGTGTTCTATGCGCTGCGCGTCAATTTACCGAGGTGGAGTCTGGTCGCGTCGGTGCTCTTAGCCGTGGTCCCCTCTCTCGCAGTTCCCTTAAAGCAACTTGACGGGCAGCATATCACCCCGTACGACCATCAGTTAAGCGCCTGGCTCACAGAGCACGCGGCGCCCGACGAACCCATCATCACTCCCATGGGCCCGCTTTCGGAGTTCCAGCTAAAAACCGGACACCCGGTCATGATGGAGGTCGAGACCCTGTACTTGATGACGTACATGCCTGCGTTGGCGCCAGTCATCGGCGACATGGCACGCGACCTCTACGGAGTCGACTATTCGGATCCCTCCCAACTCGCGCGCGTGACCACGAATGGCCGGATCTTTCTTGGTTCCACGCCGGTATCAAAGGCCTGGCAATCGAAGACAGCCGAGGATTGGAAACATGCCGGTCAAAAATACAATTTTCGCCTGGTGCTTTCACTCAACATCGTTCCAATCCCCCTAAAACCGGTCCTTCCCGGACCCCGCTGGACGCTATACGTCATCGAGTAAATCCTCGGCTTTTGCGCTGCGTTTGAAGGCGCTGATCCGCATGTTACTATCAAGCAAACAGGCTGGCGTAGCTCAGTTGGTAGAGCATCTGATTTGTAATCTTATGAGATGCTATCCCGTGCAAGTGGATGCGTTGAAGTATCCGCCAATCCTCGGTTTTAACTACGAATCGGTACTCCCTGCATCTCCATTCACAAGTGGGGGAAGACATAGGGGAAGACAACCACCACGGTACGTAGGGATTACCAAGTGTACATTGTGCAGATAGCCCTGCACGGCTACCGCCCATTCTGCGCCTGAAGCTGCATAACGAACTGTATTATTTCCGAGACCGCTTTACTGAAGCAACTTTGGAGCGTGCCCTATCAGCCATTGCAGGTTTGCAGCGGCAAGTTGCATCATGCCCTTAACGTTCTCCGGGGGTAAAGCAAGATTGAACGCTGTCGAGAATAAGGTGCTGACAAGAATATTAAGCCAGTCCTTACGGCCTAACCGGTTCGCCGCATCTATCAAATAAGCAAACTGTCCTTCGATGAATTGTCTTTGTTCGGTCTGAGTATCCCGGATCGTCAAGAGGTAATGCTTGATTTCGGTAAGCGCCCCCAATATCTGCTTTTGCTCACTAGGTGTAAACGGCAGGTTTTCTACCATTGAGGAAGCAGCATCGGAGACTTCCCGTTCTTTCCCTACTTCTGCCCAAAGATCGGGTGCATCAACTTCATGCCGCAAACTCTGTAGCCAGACACGAAAATTATCGAACTTTACGTTCCAGCTATCTACCTTGTACTCTCGTTCAACCTTCGAGCGGCGACCCGGAGAACATTTCACACTGGATTCGCCGAACACAAAGTAATATTCGGTAGACGGGTGGGTCAAGCATGAAACGGAGTAGAGTGTCACACCCCCCATGTAGGACTCGCCTAAATCGACTTCGGACCATTCAAAGTCAGCCGCATCAAAGCCAGCCCCCAAGACAAACTCTAGGGCAACGTTCTTTTGCCTCTTCGTTAATGTAGCGTCTGTGATCAATCTGCAATCACTACTGCAATGCTCTGCGATCCGATAGAACGATTGACTTGTTATCTGCGGGGAAAGTGATTACAAGGCGACGTGGAACAGCAGCGAAAGTTGCCCCCGCTAGATCAAGTTCCTCGGTATTCCCGTTGTGCGAGAGTCGTAATCTCCCCTCATGCAGCGATTCAATGGTAACGTCGAGTTCCCTAAAATCCTCGCGGCATTCGCCTGCGGGTCTGAATAGCTTAGGCGTGGTGAGTAGTTTAAGCGGTGTCGGTTTCAGTTTCTCTAATGCTTCGGACAGTGACATGGGTTGGTACTCCTGTCTGGCATTATCGGCACATTTGAAATCGTTCAATTGCACACGCTGCACGTCAGCAGAACAATCGGTAACGCCTCTCTGGAAACGACAATTCCGCCCTGCCCTTACGATTGAATTCAGCTATGAAACTGTCGGCTTCGCGTTGTGTTGCGAGGTTTGCTTTCAATTGGACCTCAACTATTTCATAAATCGGAGGCAGGACGCTCTCGAAAGCCCCCGACGTACCAGCTTTTGAGTAGTTTAGCTTCCCGTCCGCAAGAACCAAACTTACGGCAACCATATTACACATTATCGCTTAATCTTCGCCCTGATTCCAGAGGCAGAGTACAAGGGTAAGGGAGGGACGTGTTCAGTAAATTGTACGGGGGAAGACGGCAGGGGAAGACATTCACAAAATGCTAAGATAAACCAAACAGGCTGGCGTAGCTCAGTTGGTAGAGCATCTGATTTGTAATCAGAGGGTCGGGGGTTCAAATCCCTCCGCCAGCTCCATTTAATCAAAAACTTATAGGCATTGCAAAAAGGAATGCCCATCCAAAACCCACCCACAACCCCTTACACCAGCCTGAGATTCGCATTGCTTTCCTTCGACTGTTTTTCACGTTTCCGCTGCTGTTCGAGCAGATCAAGGG
>JANXXL010000219.1 GCA_025350625.1 Bryobacterales bacterium
CGATCAAGTGCGAGGCGACTCCTTCTTTTACGCAAACCTCCACCAGCCGGCGCGAATTCGAGCTGTTCTGCGAACCCACCACCAGCAGAAGCTGGCACATCGGCGCCACGGCCTTGACGGCCAACTGCCGGTTTTCTGTGGCGTAGCAGATATCCTGCGCCGCCGGGCCCTGAATCTTGGGATAGCGCTCGCGCAAACGTGTGACGATATCCTGAGTTTCATCCAGGCTCAGCGTAGTTTGAGTGATGAACGATACTTTTTCGGGATCTTTCACATTAAGGCGATTGACGTCCTCCACGTTCGAAACGAGTACCGTGGCTTGCGGCGCCTCGCCCAGAGTGCCAATCACTTCATCGTGATCCTTGTGTCCTATCAGTATGATGGTGAAGTTCTTGCGGGCGAATTTGACCGCCTCCAGGTGCACCTTGGTGACTAGCGGACAGGTGGCGTCGATCACTTGCAGGTCCTGCTCGATCGCCTGCTTCCGCACCAGCGGCGAAACCCCGTGGGCGCTGAAAATGACGCGCGCTCCGGATGGTACTTCTTCCAACTCTTCGATGAAGACAGCCCCAGCAGCACGCAATTCATCAACCACATGCTTGTTATGTACAATTTCCTTGCGCACGTAGATAGGCGCTCCATACAGGTCGAGCGCGATCTTTACCACGTCGATAGCGCGCACGACTCCGGCGCAAAACCCCCTTGGTCTCAAGAGGATAATCTTCTTGGTCGAGACTGCTGGCGGTAGAGTCGCAGAGTTGGCCATAAGTAACTTACGATTATAACAGCTTGGTTTCGGGAACCGGAAGCGGCTATTGCACGCAAACCCCGGTCGGCCTTGAGATCTCAGTTACCCCTATGGTACGGCGGGTACTATCCGGCCGCAAAAGATACCTGTCGCGCTGCCGCGCTAAGATAACAGTTTGGCTGTGGACTTCACCACTGAGATCGACCAACGCCGCCGGGACATCGCGGCACGGCTGCCTGAACTGAAGGCCAATGCGTTGCTCGTCAGCTCCCCGGCAAATATCCGCTACCTGTCCGGTTACACCGGCTCCAACGGGCTTATTCTGCTTCTTTCGTCCGAGACCCATTTCTTTACCGATCCCCGTTACGAAATCGCAGCGCGGCGGAACATCGCCGGCCAGGTTCACATCGTCAAGGGTCCATTGAACGCAAGCGTGATTCAGGTAATCAAACGCAAGCGCCTGAAGAAAATCGCTTTTGAAAGCGCCTGGACCCAGTTTGAAGCCTATCAACGTCTGAAAGAAGCACTGCCGCTCGGAGCCTCACTGGTGCCTGCCGGCCGCATCATCGAAGAGCGCCGGATGCTGAAATCCCCCGCCGAGATCGACATCATTCGCCGCAGCGTGAACCTGAACTCCGAGGCTTACGCGCGAGTGCTCAAGCGCATCCGGCCGGGCGTCCGCGAGCTGGAGGTCGCCGCCGAAATCGAATTCCAGATGAAGATGCTGGGGGCCGAGAAGCCGTCCTTCGAGACCATTGTTGCGGCTGGACCGCGCTCGGCTTTGCCGCATTCGCATCCGACTTCGCACCAGATTGGCGCGCATGAGCTGCTGTTGATCGATATGGGCGCGAGCCTCGAAGGTTACGCGAGCGATATGACCCGCGTCATCCATCTGGATCAGCCGCCAAAGAGAATTCGCGGTATGTACCGCGCCGTGCTCGAAGCTCAACTGGCTGGCGTCGCAGCAGTTCGCGAGGGCGTTACCGCCGGGAAGGTAGACTCTGCCACGCGAAACGTTTTGAAAAAATACCAGATGGATAAGGCGTTCGTCCACTCTACCGGCCACGGGTTGGGCCTTGAAATTCATGAGCCTCCGCGGCTGGGCAAGAAGGATAAGACCCGCCTCCAGGCAGGCATGGCAATTACCATCGAGCCGGGCGTTTATATGGAGGGGCTGGGCGGGATACGCATTGAAGATACCGTGCTGGTGACCGAGAACGGCTGTGAGGTGCTGACACCAACCTCCAAAGAGTTTATTCACTTGTAAATGACCAACCAAGAAATTAAAGAGCTGCTGCAGATATTCGGGGAAAGCGATGTCGCGGAGATGGAAGTCCAGCGCGGCGAAAATCGCCTGCGCCTGCGCCGGGCTCTGAAGAATCAGGAAGTAGAAGTTCCCACCGCGACTGCTCCTGCTATTCATACTCCATCCCTTGGCCCTACCGCGGCTGTGCCCAAAGCAGCCGTAGCGGATGCCAACCACATACTGGTCAAATCGCCGATCGTGGGGACATACTTCGATGCCCCGTCACCCGATGCCCCCCCTTTCGTAAAGATTGGCGATACAGTCGAGCCCGGGCAGGTGCTGTGCATCATCGAGTCCATGAAGCTGATGAATGAGATTGAGGCGGAAATGGCCGGAACCTTGGTGCACAAGCTGGTCGAGAACGGGCGGCCGGTCGAGTACGGCGAGGCCCTGTTCGCTATCCGCCCGAAATAGGCCACACCTTGGCGCATGTTCAATAAGATTCTGATCGCCAATCGCGGCGAAATCGCGCTGCGCATCATCTGCGCCTGTAAGGATCTGGGGATCCGAACCGTCGCGGTGTATTCCGAAGCCGACCGTCACAGTCTGCACACGCGTTTCGCGGATGAGGCCATCTGCATCGGCCCTGCCAAGAGCGCGCGCAGCTATCTGGATATTCCGTCGGTGATCAGCGCCGCCGAAATCACCAACGCCGAAGCGGTGCATCCGGGCTATGGTTTTCTTTCGGAGAACGCCGACTTCGCGGAAGTGTGCGAGACGTCCCGCCTGACGTTCATCGGTCCCAAGCCGGACGTGATCCGCCGCATGGGCTTGAAGCAGGAAGCACGCAGCGCCATGGAGCAAGCCGGCGTCCCGATTCTGCCGGGTTCGAAGGGGATTCTAGGAAGCGTCGAAGAAGCTTTGGAACTGGCTGAGGGAATCGGTTACCCGATCATGATGAAAGCTTCCGCAGGCGGCGGCGGCCGGGGGATGCGCGTGGTGCGTAACGCGGAGGAACTTCCCAACCTGATGGCGCAAGCCCAGGCCGAAGCGGCGGCGGCGTTTTCGAACGGCGACATGTACATGGAAAAGCTGGTCGAGAATCCGCGCCACATCGAGTTCCAGATTCTGGCCGATAATCATGGCAGCGTCGAGGTTTTAGGCGAGCGCGAATGTTCCATCCAGCGCCGCCACCAGAAGTTGATCGAGGAATCGCCGTCGGTCGCCGTGAGCCCGGAGTTGCGCAAACGCATTTCGGATTCTTTGCGAGTGGCGCTGAAGGCCATCGGCTATACCAACGCGGGTACGGTCGAATTCCTCATGGACGCCGGCGGCAACCTGTACTTTATCGAGGTCAATGCCCGCATCCAGGTGGAGCACCCGGTTACGGAAATGGTGACGGGCGTCGACCTGGTAAAAAGCCAAATCCGCATCGCCGCCGGTGAAAGTCTGAGCGAGATCCTGCCCTTCCCGCCTGGCACGTTCCTCGCACCGCAGGGCCACGCGCTTGAATGCCGCATCAATGCCGAACACCCGGTAACCCTCGCCCCGTCGCCAGGACGCATCACCGGACTGAATCTGCCGGGCGGCATCGGCGTGCGTGTGGACACGGCGGCGTATCAGGATGGCGTGATTCCGCCCTACTACGATTCGCTGGTGGCGAAACTGATCACTTTTGGCGCAGATCGCACGGAGGCCATTGCACGGATGCGGCGGGCGCTGGATATGTTCGTGGTCGAAGGTATCTATACCTCGATCCCGCTGCACCAAAAAATCCTCGCGCATCCGGAATTCGTCGCCGGGAAGATCGACACTGGATTTTTGACGCGATCCGGATTGCTGCCGGAAAAGAAATAGTTATTTCGCGGGAACTTTGATCGCAAAATAAGCTACCGTCTTGCCGGGAGCGAGCAGGAACTGATGGGACACACCCGCCGGGATGTTCAGGACGTCGCCGGGTCCGACGGGCATTTTGGTAGCGCCGGTGGCTGTCGCTGCGCGCAATTCGCCGGGACCGGTGGTCTTCGGGGACACCTGCGTTCCGCCAATCGCCATGGTCGCTTCGCCGGATTCGATGATGAGGATGTCGGTCCAGTTCTGATGAACTTCCGATTCACCGCTCTTGTCGCGGAACGTCGGCCGGCCGCTGTGATTGCTGAAGTCTTCCAATTTCCCGGATGTTGTGATGGACGTCAGATCGTGGGATTTCCACATCTTGAACCCCGCAGGGTCGCCCGCGAACAGCGGGGTGAAAGCAATCACGAAAAGTAGTTTCTTCATAGTGGCTCTTATAATATACCGGCGGCTTCCGCGAGGGCAACCGGGTTGCGCAGAAGAAAGCGCAGCAGCCAACTGCCGGTGAGATTGGTCTTCAGCGCCTCGACGAATTGATCCGGCGTCAACAGCTTCAACAGGTCTATGCGCTGGTCCCACTTGCGATCATCCCAGCGCGCGATTCGTTGATTGATCTTGTGGGCCAGGCGCAAGTCCTTTCCGTACCGTTTACCCCATTGGCGCTCGAACTCTGAGAGCGCCTGGCGCGACACGTCGCCCCTTTGAATTGCCGTCGCGGCGATCTCGGCGGCCATTTTCCCGGCGTGGATCGCCCAACGAATTCCCTCTCCCAACAGCGACGACGCCTGTCCGGTCGCGTCACCCACGCCCAGAATTCCGTCGCCCGCAAATTGAGCGGCAAAACACTCCGAGGGAATCAGACCGGAGTGATGCTCCAGCGGTTGCGCCCCGCGCAGGTTCACGCCATAGCGCCCCGCCCCCGCCACCAGCGCGTCCAGATAAGCATCCGGCTTCGCGTCTGAATCCGGATGAATAATACCAACACCTACACGGACCCTGTGCTTGCCCCACGGAAATACCCAAGCGTAACCTGCGGGCGCAAGATCGCTTCCCACCAGCAGAACCGCCTCATGCTGGTCGCTATAAGGCGCGTACATGTCATATTCCGCGCCGACACCGAAGCGGCGCATGCCCGGGTCGAGGCCCGCTTGTTTGAGCAGCGCCGACCGGTATCCTGTGGCGTCGATAACAACCCTCGCGTGCAGTACTTCGCCACGCGCGCGTACGCCCACCACTCGTTGGTCCTGGAATACTGGACCATCTGCCTTAGTCCCTACCCGCAGCGTCGCCCCTGCTTCTACGGCCTTCGCGGCGAGAAACTGGAATACGCCGCGAACGTCGATTACGCACATCCGCGGCTGCGAATAATCGTAGACCGCCGCGTTGCCGGGAGAAACGAAGCGCACCCGCGAGATCGGATGATACAGGCTGGCCGGGATCGCGAGCGCTTCCAATTCATCGATGAAGCTGCCGCCGCTGGTGCGGATCGGCGAGCCAATTTCGTGATTCTGTTCCAGAACCAGCGTCGAGCAGCCGCGGCGCGCG
>JANXXL010000318.1 GCA_025350625.1 Bryobacterales bacterium
GATGACGCTGCGCTCGCCGAGCGCATCCAGATCGATGATGGAGCGGAGCGAGCGGCCAATCAGCCGTTGAATTTCCATGGTGCGTCCGGACGCGCGGCCTTTCGAGACCTCGCGGGGCGTGCGGGTGGCAGTGGCGCGAGGCAGCATGGAATATTCAGCAGTCACCCAGCCCTTGCCGGAATTGCGCAGGAAATGCGGAACGCTGTCTTCGATCGAGGCTGCGCAGAGCACGTGAGTGTTGCCGACTTCGATCAGGACCGACCCTTCGGCGGTGAGCAGGTAATCCTTCGTGATTTTAAGCGGCCGGAGTTGGTTGGGGCGGCGTTGATCGATTCGCATGAGGGTTTCGCCTTTAGCTGGACTTGAGTAGTTCATAAAAGAGCAGTGAGAGCAGAGCGGCGCCGGCCAAGACGATCAGCAGGCAGGGAATTGCGGCGGCATTGGTGCGCGCGGCCGGAGTTTTGCGCGAACCCGCCGCTTTGAATTTAGCCATAAGAACGTAACTTCTACATGTAGCACAATGAAGCTATGAACCCGAGCGGCGTGACCGCGGCCCCGCGCGTTGTGAATCGGTTCTTCGAGTTCTCCCTGCTGGGAATGCTGGCGGCGGGTTACTGCGCGGTGCTGGGGTCGGGTTTTCTGGATTGGCCGACGGCGGCGCTCACGTTCTTAGGGCTGTGTGCGCGCGCGCTGGCGGTGGCCGGCGTGGTGTCGATCGAGCCTCCACCGCGGGTCGCGGGCGCCTTGGCTATCGTCTATCTGGGGTTCTTCCCGGTGGATTATTATTACCTCTCCGGAACATTTCTTTCGGCCACCGTGCACATGGTTTTCTTCCTCGCGGTGCTCAAGCTACTCACTGCTAAGACCCCGCGCGATTTCGGATATCTGAAAGCCATCGCGGGGCTGGAACTGATCGCTGCCGCGATTCTTTCAGAAGGCCTGAGTTTTCTGGCGTACCTGGCGATCTTCGTGTTGTTCGCCATTGCTACGTTTGCGAGTGGCGAAGTCCGGCGGGCGGCGGGAGCGCAGGTAGTTGTGTCGCGCGGAGGACTAAAGGCGTTTCCACGGCGCCTGGGCGTGGTATCGGCGTGCCTTTTCGGTGGAATTCTTTTCATGACCGTGTGCCTGTTCTTCGTGCTGCCGCGAACGGCGCGCGCTGCGTTCGAGCGGTTTGCTCCGGCGCGCTACCGGCTGACGGGATTTTCGAACACGGTCACGCTTGGGGAGATCGGCCGGATCAAGCAGAGCACGACGCCGGTCATGCACGTGCGGTCCTATCAGGGCGAGGGCTTCCTGCCGGTGAAGTGGCGCGGCGCCGCGCTCGCGGAGTTCGACGGCAAGCGCTGGTTCAACCCGCCGGGCCAGGAGCAAGTGGTGCAGGTCGATGAGGGCCAGGTGGTGGTGCGCTCCGCTACCGAGGGCGCGAGCCGTGGACCCAATCTTATTTATCAGGTCCACCTGGAGCCGCTCATTGCCGATACCCTGTTTTTCGCAGGAACCGTCGAGACCATCAAGATCGACGTCCGATATTTGCGTTACTCGCGCGGCGGCAGCTTTCATGTGGCGCCGCGTTACGGCAATCGTGGGCTTAACTACAGCGCCTATGGATTCCTGCCCAACGAATGGGCGCTCGGACGCTATACCGCGCAGCTTCCGCTGGGGGCGCTGCACGAATTGCTGAGTCTGCCGGCGCTCGACCCGCGGATTCCAGAACTCGCGCGGCAGTTGACGGCAGGCGCGCAAACGCCAGCGCAGAAGGCCCGCGCGCTCGAAGGACACTTGCGCCAGGATTACGGTTACACTCTGGATCTGCTCGCAAAGCCGGTGGCCGATCCGCTGGCGTACTTCCTGTTTGAGCGCAAGAAGGGCCACTGCGAATATTTCGCTTCGTCGATGGCGGTGATGCTGCGTACGCTGGGCATTCCATCGCGAGTGGTCACCGGATTCCAGAGCGGCGTGTATAATTCCATGACCGGCTGGCAGGTGATCCGAGCATCCGACGCCCACAGTTGGGTGGAAGCGTGGATCGAAGGGCGTGGCTGGACCACTTTCGATCCCACGCCGTTCGACCCGTCCGGCGGCGGAAGCAATCTACTGAGCCGTCTGTCGCTGCTGTCCGACACGGCCTCGCAATTTTGGAACGACTGGGTGATGAGCTACGACCAAGGTCATCAAGTGGCGTTGGCTTCGCGCATGCATTTGGCAGCGCAACGCCTTCGGTTCCCCGATTTCGACGAGGTGGCCGCAGGTTTCAAGAGTGCGGTCGAAGACAGTCTGCGGTACTTACCGGTGCTGGGCACAGCGGTTGCCACGGTCGTGCTCTGGCTGCTGTTTGGGCCGGCCGCATGGAAACGATGGAAGCAGAGGGTGCACGCGCGCAAGCTGCAGCGCGGGGTGAGCGATCCGTCGGATGCGACCATCCTCTATCAACAGATGCTCGAGTTGCTAGCCAAACGTGGCATCCAAAAGCCCGCGTGGTTCACGCCTGTCGAGTTCGCGCGGGTGGTGAAGGCTCCGCAGATGGCTTTACTTGTGGACGAGGCGACCACCGCTTATAACGAGCTGCGCTATGGCGGGCGGCGGGATGCAGCGCCGCGCATCATGCGAGCGTTGGAACAGATCCGGCAACTTTAATTGCCCCGTGACCGCCTACAGTGTTCGCGAACAGCGCGGCTGGTACCTCTACGATTGGGCTAACTCGGCGTTCGTGACCACCGGCGTCGCGCTGTTTCTAGGTCCATACCTGACCGCTCTGGCCAAGGCCGCAGCCGATGCCAACAGCTTGGTGCATCCATTGGGTATCCCGGTTGACGCGCGCAGCTATTGGAGTTATCTGGTCAGCTTTTCCGTGATCCTGCAGGTGTTGGTGCTGCCGATTGTAGGAGCGGCGGCCGATTACGGGCGTCGCAAAAAGCAGTACCTGGCTGTGACGGCATATGTGGGCGCCGCAGCGGCTACTTCGATGTTCTGGCTCAAAGGCAGCGGGTACTTGTGGGGCGGCGCACTGTTCATCATTGCCAACGTGAGTTTTGGTGCGTCGGTAGTGGTTTACAACTCGTTTTTGCCCGAGATTGCACCGCCGGAGCAACGCGATGCGGTGTCGTCGAGAGGCTGGGGCATCGGATACATCGGCGGCGGCGTGTTGCTGGCGCTGAACCTGCTGCTCTATTTAAACGCGGCGCGCATCGGCATCAGTGAGGCGATGGCGGTGCGGATCAGCTTGGGCTCGGCCGGTCTGTGGTGGGCGGTGTTCACCATACCGACGCTGCTGACGCTCCGCAATCGTGCTCCGGCGCTCCCCCGGAGCGAACCCGCGCTGGGAGCCGTGCTCGGACAGTTGCGCCGCACGGTGGCCGATATCCGGCGTTATCCACAGACCATGACGTTCCTGATCGCCTACCTCTTATATAACGATGCCATCCAGGCGGTCCTGGCGCTCGCCTCGCAGTTCGGCAACGATGAGTTGAAGATTCCGGTTTCGTACTTGACGTTGGCGATTTTGATGGTGCAGTTCGTGGGATTTTTCGGAGCCATAGGATTCCAGTGGCTGGCCGCGGTTACCGGCGCCAAGCGCGCCATCATGGTGAGCCTGGTGTTGTGGACGGCTACGTTAATTTATCTGTTTGCCTGGGTCTATTCCACCCAAGCCTTTTTCATCGCCGCCGCGATTGTGGCGATCGTAATGGGCGGGAGCCAGGCGCTGAGCCGTTCGTTATTCGCGCAGTTGATTCCCCCTGGCAAAGAGGCCGAGTACTTCAGCATTTACGAAGTGAGCGACAAGGGCACCAGTTGGGTGAGTCCGCTGGTGTTCGGCCTGGCGCTGCAAATCACGCACAGCTACCGGCAGGCGATTTTGTCGCTGATCATATTTTTTATAGCTGGACTCCTGGTGTTAACCAAGGTGGACGCGAAGCAAGGCGCATTGGCAGCCGCCGCGGTGGAAACGGCTTAACGCAAGCGAATCAGGAACGCCGTCGAATCCTGCCCGTTGGGCAGAATTACGGAGTGAACCACGCGTCCCCCGCGTCCCACTGCGCCCATATAAAACGCATGGGAGCGATCACCGCCGGCGAGCACCACCGTAAACCCCCGATCCGGGTAGCGGAGCAGGTAAAGAGTGCGGCCGTCGTCCGCGGGGCGCGTGCGGCTGGATTCCGGATAGCCGATGCGGCTGACGATGGATTCGTAATCGTCAGTAACGGCGAAGGGAAGCGCCAAGCGACTGGCGGAGCCAAAGAAACGCGCGCGTGAACCGGCGGTGGCGTCCCGGAAGATCACCGTCCCCACGATGCAGGTGAGCACGCCCGCTGCGACTACGCCTAAGAACTTGCGGCTCTTCTGCGACTCCGCTCCGCTCTCCACGCGAATGCCGACCACGGGCGCCAATTGCCCCGGTTGCGCTGCACTCATCCAGGGCCCGTGCACATCGTTCACGGCGCGCGGCATCTCAATCACGCGACGGACGTGGGGGATCACCACACCTTCGCGGCATTCCAGTTCCTTCAGTAAGCCGACGATTACGATCGGCTCTTCAATGCTCGAGACGCCGCTTAAGAAGCCGCGAGGAATCCACAGTTCCTGCTGCGATTTGGTGTTGATTACCTGGATTTCATCCGCCTGCGCGCGGCGAAACTGCCACTCGTTGTGCTGGATGTTCTGGATCGCCGGGTAGAACGAGAAGGGACGGCCTCCCAGTTGTTCGAGCGGCGTCGGAATATGCGGCGCGGGCACGTTCCCTTTATTCTACGCCGATTAAACGCGCTACTCAGCTACAATATCAACCAGTGAAAGTCGCGGTGTTGCTATTAAGTTGCGTGGTAGGGCTGAACGCCCAAGCAGCAGTGCCGGTGGCCTACGACTGCCCGCCCTCGGACATCGAACAGTTCGGTTTGAATTGCAGCGAGCACGAACCTTGCCAGGTATTGCTGGAGTTGACGTCGGCGGATGCGGCAGGGAACCGCATTCTGGTTACGGGCAACCTGCACACACGCGAGGCGACGCTCTACAGCCTGCTTCTCGCGAGCGACGACGGCGGCCTCACCTGGCAAGAACCGGCTGCGCGCTTGCGGAATGCCGCGCTCGAACAGATCGAGTTCTGGGACCCGCAAACCGGCTGGATCAGCGGCGAGTCGATCGATCCCCTGGCGCGGAATCCGTTCCTGCTGCTGACCGTGGATGGGGGCCGCACCTGGCGGCAGAAGCTGCTGCTCGAAGATGAGAAATTCGGGACTATCGCGCAGTTTCATTTCGATTCGAAAAGCAGTGGGGAGCTGATTCTTGACACCGGCCAAGGCAAGAGAGTGCGCCAGGAGCTGTACTCCAGCATGACGGGCGGTGAGAGCTGGGAACTGAAGGAAGTGAGTAACAAGCCCCTGCGTCTCAAAGGGGTGCGCGCGCCCAATCAGACCCGCTGGCGCGTCCGCGCGGATGCGCCTCACGGTGCCTACGTCCTCGAACGTGGCGGCGGCCGGAATTGGGAATCGGTGGCGAGTTTCCCCATACACGTCGCGGACTGTCATTAATGGCCGCAAACGCCATCGAGATCGAACTGTTCCGGCACCTGCTGACCTCGATCGCCGAGGAAATGGGAGTGGTGCTGCGCAAGACCTCCTATTCGGCCAATATCAAAGAGCGGCGCGACTATTCGTGCGCGGTCTACGATCGACGCGGCGAGACGGTAGCCATGGGCGATCACATGCCCGTGCATCTCGGCGCGATGCCGCTATCGGTCCGTGCCATCCGCGAAGCATTCGAACTCGCGCCCGGCGATGTGGCGCTGGTCAACGATCCGTTTCGCGGGGGAACGCACTTGCCGGATATCACAGCCGTGGCTCCGGTATTCACGCGCGGCCGGAAGCCGTCTTTCTACCTGGCGAATCGCGCGCATCACGCCGACGTCGGAGGCATGAGCCCGGGTTCCATGCCCCTCGCCCGCGAAATCTATCAGGAGGGATTACGGATTCCGCCGGTGCTGATTCAGCGCGGCGGGAAAATTGATCGCGATTTGCTCGGTTTGGTGCTGGCGAACGTGCGCACTCCGGTGGAGCGCGAAGGCGACCTGATGGCGCAGTTGATGGCGCTCCGGCGCGGCGAGATGCGGCTGCGGGAACTGGTGGCGAAGTACGGCGAGACCGCGGTCGAGCGCAATATGCAGGGGTTGCAGAATTATAGCGAGCGCATGATGCGGGCGACCTTGCGCGGGTTACCGGAGGGAACCTATCGCTTTGAGGATGTCTTGGAGGGCGAAGGCAGCGGCGAATTCTTCCCCGTGCGCGTTGCGGTTACGCTCGCAGGCGACTCGGCGGTGGTGGATTTCACCGGGTCGGCGGCGCAGGTGGAAGGTCCTCTAAACGCAAACCTGGCGGTGACGACGGCAGCGGTTATGTATGTGTTTCGCTGTCTGGTCGCGGAGGAGATTCCGTTCACGTCGGGAATTTCGAGGCCGATCCAGATCGTCGCTCCGGAAGGCAGCATCGTCAATGCCAGGCCGCCGGCGGCGATGGCCGCCGGCAATGTCGAGACCTCCCAACGCATCACGGATGTGATTCTAGGCGCGCTCGCGCAGGCCGCCCCGGACCGCATTCCGGCGGCGAGTTGCGGCACTATGAACAACTTAAGTTTCGGCGGAAGCGGCGCGGCTCGTCAAGCCTTTGCCTACTACGAAACTATGGCGGGTGGGATGGGAGCCTCGGCCAAAGGCGAGGGGTGGAGCGCCACCCATACCCACATGACCAATAGCTGGAACACGCCTGTAGAGGCGTTCGAGCATCAATATCCCGTCCGCATCGAAAGCTACCGCGTTCGGAAGCGTTCCGGAGGCCAAGGCAAACATTGTGGCGGCGATGGCATCGTGCGCGAATTCCGCTTCCTCGTGTCTGCGGAGGTAACCATTCTTTCGGATCGCCGGGTGCGCGGCGCCTACGGGCTCGCGGGCGGCGAAGCGGGTAAGCCGGGACGCAATACGCTATTCCGTGCGCGCCGGAAACCGCAGACGCTTCCCGGCAAGACGCGATTCGATATTGCAGCAGACGATCTGCTGCGCATCGAAACTCCCGGCGGCGGAGGATGGGGAGGAGCCCGGAACTGAGACCTGCGCCATCATCAAACCCCACGCCATAGCCGCCGGCCAATCCGGCAATATCCTCGCCATCTTCAGAAAGCGGGCTTCCGCATTGCCGGCATGAAGCGGAAACGCCTGAGCCAGATCGAAGCCGAACACTTCTACGGCGTCCACCGCGAGCGGCCTTTCTACACATCGCTGGTCAAGTTCATGACCGAAGGCCCGGTGGTGGTGCTGGCCCTCGAATCCGAGGACGCCATCAACAAGTGGCGCGACACCATGGGCGCCACCAACCCGGCCAACGCAGCCGAAAGCACCATCCGCAAGCAGTTCGCGACCTCTATCGAGCGCAACTGCGTCCACGGCTCCGACGCCCCCGAAACCGCCGCCGTCGAAATCCCCTTCTTCTTTGCAGCGTCTGAGCTGCTTTAGTCCGAGTCGCCTGATCGCCAGCGGCGTTCTTGTCCTTTTTTGGCGTTACTCTAAGAGTAAGGAGCGCAGAATCGTGGCTATATCAACTCTCGACTGGTCACAGTGCCCCGCCGTGGAGAGCGTGGCCGACCGACGCAGCGGCGCATAGGTGTTTCGCGGCACTCGCATGCCTGTTGCTACGGTTTTTGAGAATCTTGAGGCGGGTTCGAGCATAGAGGAAATCGTCGAGCAATTTCACGTCACGCGGGAACAGATCCAGGCCGTGCTCGAATTTGCCGCCCGCAGCCTAGATACGCCACCCTTTCCCGTTAGCGCTACTAGCTCGCCTGATGCGCATTCTCTTTGACCACGGCACCCTAGCGGCATTGCCAGTGGGCTTACGGGTCACGAAGTCACGGAGGCGATAGAACGGGGATGGGACAGAATTTCTAACGGCGAACTGTTGAAACAAGCTGAGGCGGCCGGGTTCGACCTTTTGCTCACGACCGACAAAAGAATCCGGTATCAGCAAAATTTGGCGGGCCGCACGATAGCCATCCTAGTGCTCGGGAACTCGACTTGGCGAGTTGTGCGCCTCTATCTTGATCGCATTGCATTAGCGGTGAACGAGGCCACCCCGGGTAGTTATTCCGAGATCGACATACCGTTCAAGTAACCCTTGGTTCTTCTAACCACTTCCGTCCAAGCATCAGACCACAATAGGCGTGTAAGTGTTTAATGTGACCCGTTAAATCGGGAAAGCGTGTTTTTCACCCGCTAAATCGGGAATGCGCAAAAGGCTCTCAGCAACGAGGGCCTTTTGCTTTTTGCACGTCGGAGTGCTTCAGCATGTCTACATCACCTCTCGATCGGTCACAATGCCTCGCCGTCGAAAGCATCCCCGGCAAAGTCAGCGGCGCATGGGTGTTTCCCGACACGCGGTTGCCGGTAGCCGCCATCATCGAGAACCTTGTGGATCTGAGCGTCGAAGAAGTGATGGAGCAATTCCAGGTGACCATGAAGTACCCGACAGACTGAACAATGGCGCTTTGTTGAATGGCAGCGGCGGTCGATCTACCTCTCTCGCGCGACCGCCCGCGTAGGAACGGCGGGCGAAAACAATGGGATAAGCTGAGGAGTGCAATGATAGACAGGTTTTCCGCCTTGATACCACCGTCAATTCGGAGTACTTCTGGAAAAGTCTTCTATTCCGGTCGAACAGCATTCAGCTCGCCATCAAAACTATACATTCTCGGATTGAATCCGGGTGGGTCCCCACAAGAGAAAGTTTCTGAAACAGTCGAGTCGGACACCCAGAGGGTGCTGAACGGATCGGCAGACTGGTCGGCTTATCAGGATGAAGAATGGGAGGGAAAGCCTCCGGGGACTCATGGTATGCAGCCTAGAGTTCGGTGTCTGCTGCGCCAGTTGAATCTCGACCCCCAGAAAGTTCCCGCCAGCAACCTCATATTTGTACGCTCGGCGCGAGAGAGTGACATTAAAAATTTCCGCGAACTGGCGGAACTCTGCTGGCCATTTCACCAAAACGTTATCGAGCACCTGGGCGTACGAGTCGTACTCTGTTTCGGCAACCGCTGTGGCCGGTGGGTTTGCAAACAGTTGGACGCGGCAAAACCTGTTGACGAGTTTGTCGAAAACAACAACCGTAAGTGGAAGAATACCGCTTTCACGAACCCAAACGGGATGGCGATTGTGGTAGCAAAACATCCGAGTATTGCCGATTGGACGAAATCCGCGACCGATCCAACACCATTGGTGCGACGCATGCTTGAAAGGTCTGAAATCAGGTCTCTCTAACCGTGACTGCCATCCCGCACTGGCATCCCTCCCCAATTCGTGGGAACATCTTCTTTAGCACGATCTGAAGGAGCTGGAACATGCGAAGAGTGGTTTCCCAAGGCGCTCTCCTGGCCGTCGCCGCCACGCTTGCGGTCCATCCAGCCATAGCGCAGACCGCCGGACCCGCCGCCTGGCAGAACGATCTCACGCCCATAAACGCCAAAGACTGGAACCGCGACCTCGCCGCGCACCTGCTAGAACGCGCCGGCTTCGGCGGCACTCCAGCCGAAATTGACGCCCTTGCGAAAATGACGCCCACCCAGGCTATCGCCCGCCTGGTTCGCTATGAAGGCACCGACATCAGCCATCTTCCGCCGTTCGATGAGTCCGGCATCCGAGATCCAGGACTCGAGCCATTTCCTCCCAGCCGCCCCGCCGTCACCGACCTCGCCAAGAAAAACGGCGAAGCGCTCGGCATCAAGGTCAAGCCCACCGGCAACCGCCGCCTTCAGCCCGTGGTCGACGAATTTTTCTACTGGCTCCGCGCGAGCGTGCTCGAAACCAACCGGGTGGCCTATTGGTGGGCCAATCGCATGCTCACGAGCCCGCGCCCGCTCCAGGAAAAGATGGCGCTCTTCTGGCACGGCCACTACGCCGTCAACGAACCGAAGGTGCGCGACTACCGCAAGCTCCTCGCCGAACTCGAGCTTTATGAGAACCACGGCACCGGCAATTTCCGCGACCTCATGGTTGCCATGGCCCAGGACCCCGGCATGCTCACCTTCCTCGACGCCGGCGTCAACGTCAAAGGCGCTCCCAACGAAAATTTCGCGCGCGAAATCATGGAGATGTTCACCATGGGCGTGGGCCACTACACCGAAAAAGACATCCGCGAGGCCGCCCGCGCCTTCACCGGCTGGAATTATGTGGATCTCAAATTCGTCGTCAACCAAGAAAAACACGATGACGGCGAAAAAACTTTCCTCGGGAAGACCGGTCCCTTCGATGGCGTACAAGTGATCGACATCATCATGCAGCAGCCCGTTACCGCGGATTACATCGCGGGCAAACTGTACCGTTTCTTCGTCCGCCAGGATCTGTCACCCGAACTGCAAAAAAAGCTAGGCGCCGTCCTGCGCGACTCACACTACGAAATCGCCCCACTGCTCGAAACCATCTTCCTATCGCGCGACTTCTACAGCCCTGCCTCAGTGGGCACGCAAATCAAGAGCCCGGTCGAACTCGCAGTATCCACTTACAAGAAAATGGGCCTCGAAAATATCCCCGGCGTGCCGGACTTCAATGCCGCCACCACCGCGCTGGGCCAACGCCTCTTCTCGCCCCCCACCGTCGCCGGCTGGGCGGGAGGTCGCAGTTGGATCACCCCGGGTCTCCTGCTCGAGCGCGGCAATTTCGCCCGCGACGTGCTCTTCCCCGACATCAACTTCGTGCCGCCCGATCGCGTCGCCGCGAGTGAAGAAGTGCGCCGCGTAGCCGACCGCGTCCGCCAGGGCCTCGACATCACCACCGCTACCCAGCCCGACAGCAAAAGCGGCGTTATGGCGGAATCCAACATGGCAGCCGACCGCGATGAAGACTTCAATACCCGCTACGGCAGTTTCCGCGGCTCGCAGTTGGCGCTCGAGCGAGTCAAACCCATTCCCCGCGACACCGCCCAAGTCCACCTTGCCCGCATGGTGCTGGCCGAAAATCCGCAGAACACCACCCAGGTGGTCGACTATCTGATTCGCCGCTTTATGCGCGTCCCACCGAGCGACGACACCCGCCGAACACTGATCGCCTTCCTCGACCGCGAGCTAGGCACCAGCGACATCTCAGTCGCCCGCACTTATCTAGAAGAACCGTTACGGCTGGTTCTCCATCTGATCATGAGCCAACCCGAGTATCAATTGAGTTGAGGAGCACAGCTATGAAACTGAATCGGCGAGAAGTTTTACGGGCCGGCCTCTCCGGTCTCAGCATGACCACGGGCGCAGCGCTCCGAGTCGGCATCTTCGGCCAGGCCGCCGCAGCCCTCGCTGCCGAAGCCGAATCCAACGGCAAGATTCTGGTGGTCCTCGAACTCTCCGGCGGCAATGACGGACTCAACACTCTGGTCCCCTACGCCGACGACGCCTATTACAAGCACCGTCCCAAAATCGGCATCCCGAAAAAGAATCTCCGCCCCATCGACGACCACTTCGGGTTCAGCCGAGGCATGGTCGGCTTCGAGCGTCTCTTCAAAGGTGGCAAACTCGCCGTCGTCCATGGCTGTGGCTACGACAATCCCTCGTTCTCACATTTCTCATCGATGGCTTACTGGCACACCGCGGCCCCCAACAGTGGCGAACAATACGGCTGGGTCGGCCGCTTGGCGGATACCATCGCGCCCGACGCGCCCCCCAATTTTCTAGTGAATATCGACTCCCGCCAATCGCTGGCAGTCCGCAGCCGCCGCCACGTTCCGGTAGTGTTCGACAATCCCAACAAGTTTTCCCGCGAAAGCTTCTTTGACGAGCACGAAGCCTTCGCCTCCGTCCCCGACAGCGGCAAAGTCGACAACCCCTCGCGCCGATTCCTGCTCGATACCGCCCGCAGCGCCAAGGACGCTTCGACGCTGGTGCAGGAAGCCTGGTCCAAATACCACTCCCCGGTCGACTACGGAATCGTGGGCTTGGACCTCCCCAAGGTCGCCGCCCTCATCGAGGCCGGAATGCCCACGCGCCTCTATTACACCGCATACCGGAATAACGCCTTCGACACCCACGTATTCCAAAACGACGTACACCAGCGGCTGCTCACCTACGCGTCGGACGCTGTCTCCGCGTTCATGCTGGATCTGAAACGCATCGGCCGCGCCGACGACGTAGTGGTGATGATGTTCTCAGAGTTCGGCCGCCGCGTCCCCGAAAACGTCAGCCTCGGCACGGATCATGGGTCCGCCAACTTGATGTTTGTCGTCGGCAATCAGGTGAAGGGCGGCCATTACGGCCAAGTCCCCAGCCTCACGAAACTTGACGAAGGCGACAACCTGATCCACACCACCGATTTCCGCCGGGTCTACGCCACCATGATTGCCGGCTGGCTAGGCCACCTCGACACCCGCGAACTTCTCAACGGCGACTTCGAGCCGTTCGGCATGTTCCCGCACAGTTAGCTACTTCGATTTAGGCGGATACCGCTCGAGCGCCTTGCGGACCATGTCGTCGAGCTTGCCTTCGATCTTGGCGCCGTCGCTCTTTTCCTCACTGGCAATGCCGCGCCATACCAGCGATCGCGCGCCGGCGTCGCGGAGATCGATGACCAGATTCCCTTCGGTATACGGCACCCTCACCACCCGAGTGCCGAGCCCGCGCCATCCCGCCGGATACCTCTCGATTTCAGCCTTGCGCGCCGACCCAAACCGGTAACGCACGTTCAGATCCGCTCGCCCCGCTGTCATCTCCAGACCCCGCGCAGTCAAATAGCGTTCAATGTCTCTCTCGATCTGCTTTTTAACTAGTTCGCTGTTGAGCGCCGGGTTCCTGCTGTTCAACTGGCCGTCGCGAATGGCAAAGGTCTTGTACTTGCCGAATTCTGCCGCCTGATCGAACTCGACCGTGATTTTCTGCGCCCAGGCGGCAGCCGCGAGCCACGTCATGAGGATGACTTTAAACATGCCCACATTCTATGCCATTCTTCGTGCTGGCAGGGGCTCCGCGATGGGTATAGATTGGTGATTGGCATCATGCTCTCCGCGCACACACTCCGCATTTCGCTCCTGCTACTTTACACCGCAGGAGCGTCGGTTCCGCAAGAACCTATCGCAGATCTTAACGGCGCCATGCCGCACGCGGTGGGAGATCGCTGGATTTACGACACCGAAATCCGCGACGAAGTTGATTCTCGCGTCGAGGTGCAACATTGGGTGCAGCAATACACCACGATGGCGGTCGAATTCATACCGGAGGGAATACTGATCCGTCGAAAAGTCAGTGTTCTGCAGCCCGTGGTCTCATCTATTTCGATTCGGATTCCTGAAGAATCCAATATATTAGTGCACGGGGCGTGCGTTTACTATTTGCAGGATTATTACCGCTGGGACAGTGAGCAGCACGATCTGAGTCCGGCTTTCCGGAATGCTCTTAACCATGGCGAAAGCTTGCCGGATGCTTGCTTCCCCTTGCGTCATGGCCACACGTGGAGCGTTCCGAACTTGCGCGAGCAAGTGTGGACGGTTGCCGGCCGGGGACCCAAGAACCTCGACGATTCGGTCTCGGCAGGCTCAGAATCCTGGCGATTCGAAGCCAGCCTGACTTCCGGAGATGAGAATCTGGTCTGGTTTCAAGAAGGCGTGGGAGTCACCGCGACTCGCACGTTTCACCACGGCACCTACCATGACGAGCGCGTTCGCCTTCTGCGGTTCGAACCGGCAAACTCCAGCCAGTAGTCTATTCGGTAGTGGGCTACTTTGAATATTCTAAGCCTTGAACGCCAGCCTGATCCGAAACACATCAGCACCAGCTTCGCCGAACGCCAGAATCTAAGCGTCCGCATGGGCCTTCGTCGCTACACCCGATTGACGAACGCTTTCAGCCGCAAGATTGAAAAGCACAGCGGCGCCGTCGCCCTATACTACTTCGCATACAACTTCATCAAGATCCACGGCACGCTGCGTTGCACACCCGCCATGGCCGCTGGCGTCACAGATAGGTGTGGGAAGTGTCCGACTTGGTTGCCCTGCTGGAAGCCGACGAACGGGGGTTAGAAAGAGCGGCGTGACAAGATATGATTGAGGATGGTGCCGTCCATTCGGTGCACGCTTCTGGCCTTCATCCTTGCTCTTGTAGCTCCGTGGCTAGAAGCAGTCGAGAAGCATTGGATCGCACATAATGCCGATATCGTTGTCGTGGGGCATTTTCTTGATCCCGAAATGAGTAACCCACTTCTTTCCCACCTCCCGCTGCTCCGCAAAGACGGTTGGAGTCTGACTGGCAAACTAATCGTGGATGAATCCTTATTCGGCCCAATTCTCAATGGGGCAAAGCTACCATTTGAGTGGGAATGCCGGGACTGCCCGGCTCCTCAACCAAGCATGGTTAACGACATGTTCAAAAGAAAGGGCCTCTGGTTCCTTCTGAAAACCAAGACAGGATGGACTTCAGCGGGACCGGAGCACGGAGATCCGGGCTATCGTGACATGAAGGATCGTGACGACTTTGTGCAATATCTCCGCGAGAGACCTAAGTCACAGATTAGAAATTCAAAGTAGCCCACTACCGTCTATTCCAACTGCTTGCGCCCCGCTCCCGTCATAGCCGTCACGTCCATCTTGGGATTAAATCCAATCTCGAAGTAGCCGATCATCATCTCTTCCCAGCTCTGATCGCCCCACCGGACTTCTTTGCTTGGATCCGGATTGAATTTGTTATTAGGCGAATTGTCGAACCCCGCCGATACTTCAAGGCGCGTCCCTTTCGGCAAAAGCTTTGGCCGGTCCAGAATGAATTCCAGTTGCCAGTTGAAGTCGTAATGCGGCACGCGCAGCAGAATCTCTTTCTCGCCGGTGGGATACACCGCACTGAACTCCATCCACTTGCCGCGCAGATGCATGTGCGGCTTCAGCGACACCAGGTCCGTATCGTTCTGGAGCACCGTCGAGGCCTCCACGCGATAATCCTCGGCTCCCGCCGGAATCGCAAACGATGTATTGGCCGCGAAGATACGCGCCACGCGTTTTTCCGGCGGCTGCTTCGCAAAAACGAATCCGATCTTCGACCGGTCACTCCCCGCAGTCCCGTTCGCGGTGTAATGCATCTGGAAAACGATGTCCGATCCCGCCGGGATCAACTTCGCCTGCTCCGGTTTAAGCACCACGGTCTGTTTGCCTGGCGTATACCCCGCTACGTTTTCATCAATTGCAGGCGCGCCCGCCGAGGAACTGAACTTCTGCTCGTCGGGAACGAACGCCACGCCCACCGGATACTTCCGCAGCCACGAAGACCCCGGCCGCCGGATATAAACATTGCCGTGATGCAGCACCGCGCGATTGCCCGGACGCACTTCCATTTCCTGCACCCAACGGTCTTCGGTGAACCCGGTGGGAACAATCATGTAAGTGTATTCCACCGTTCCCTTCGCGGGCACCGCAACTTCCGTCGGCATTTCCACCACCAAATCCGGCTTCGGAATGTTCCAGCCTTCGGTCCATTGAACCGGCGCGGGACGGTCTTTGGCGTCGCCTTCCGGTGCGCCCGCATCCACCCACGCTACCAGCGTGTTCACGTCCGCTTGGCTCAAGCTCCGGTCGTTTGAAAAATGCCCGTACTTCGGATCGGCAAACCAGGGCGGCATTTTCTTGCTCAACACAGCGGCTTTAATCGATTTGGCCCACGGCCGCGTGCCTTCGTAGGTAAGCAGCGCCATGGGGCCGATCTCGCCCGGACGGTGGCACGTCTGGCAGTTCTTCTGCAAAACCGGCAGGACGTCCTTATTAAAGGTCACGACGGGAGTAGAAACATCGGCCGCCATTGCAGCCATACCGACAGTCGCAATCGCAGCAAAAAAGCGCAGCATCGGGAGCACCTCCAACTGTTTACGAGGGTATCACGATTTAACTATTTAGGTGTCAGTTTCAACAGCTTGCTTGTATGCGGCGTACTGTAAGACATCCCGGAGGTACCGCTGTCCGTCAATACGTACACCGCACCGTCGGGCCCGACGCGCACGTCGCGGATCCGCGCATTCAAATCGGTAAGCAGAGGTTCTTCCGCGACCACCTTGTCGTTGACAATCGTGAGCCGGTCGAGCATCATTCCACGCAGTCCGCCCACGAAGACACTGCCCTGCCACTGCGGAAACAGCGCGCCGGTATAGAAAGCCAGCCCTGATGGTGCGATCACAGGATCCCAGTAATACACCGGCTCCTCCAAACCGTCCTTATGGGTGATGCCTTCGCCGATCGCAGTCCCGGGATAGTCGATGCCATGGGTGATCACAGGCCATCCATAATTCTTGCCTCTCTCGATGATGTTCAACTCGTCGCCGCCACGGGGGCCGTGCTCGATTTCCCATAAGCGGCCGGTTTTCGGATCGAACGCCAGTCCTTCCTGGCTGCGCGTGCCAATTGCCCAGATCTCAGGCAGAACGCCCGGTTTACCGAGGAACGGATTGTTGGGCGCAGGCGCGCCATCGGCTGTGATGTGAATGATCTTGCCGAGATCGGTGTCCCATCGCTGCGCGACGTCCCAGGGCGGCGAATCGGACCGGTCGCCTATGGTAACGAACAGACTGCCATCTGGCGCGATCGCAATGCGGCCGCCCGTCTTGCCGCCAAGTCTTTTGGACGGCATTGCCGGCTGTGCTCGAAAGATGACTTTCGCATCGCTCAAGGCACACTTCGCTTCGTCGAGGCGAGCCCGCACGACATAGGTATTGCTGTCCGTGCCATCGACAAAATCGAAGAAGGTGAAAAAGATCTGGTGGTTGGTCGCGAAATGCGGATCCAGCACCACATCAAGCAGCCCAATGTCTTTGGCGGCAGGTGACGCCAACGCGGCCACGCCCGCCACCGGCGCCGAAAGCACGCCCTTGGCGTCTAAGATGCGCAGGCTGCCGGGCAACCTTTCGGTAAGGAGAATATTTCCGTCCGGCAGGAAAGCAAGACTCCAAGGCGCCGGAAGATTGTCGATCAGCGTCGTGATCCGAAAGGCTGCGGATGAATGATACGGTGCACGAGTCTGCTCGGGGAATGCTGGTTTGTCGTCGGCTTTTTCCGGTGGACGTCCTTCGATCGGTTGACCGTCGATTGTAGTCGGCGCGGGCCGGCTTCTTACGTTAGAACCCGGAGTTGGAACGGCAGGAGTCTCGCCGGTTGGCGCAACTCGCTGCGCGGAAACTGCAACTGGAAAGCTGATTATGCAAAACAACAAGGTCGTAGTCAGAAAAGGTTTCATGCGCAGTTCTCATTCCTCGATTGATGACGCGAGCATTTCTTAAATCCACCGGAGTGTGGCATTTCGCAAGGCTTCACTCTGCCGATAGACATAGTGTTTCCCCTATCCTTCGGCATTCGTGAAGACCCTGCGGGCTGCGTCCATGCACGTCATCATACATAATTCCCGAGCGCCAAGCAGCCCTTACAGGCGTCCTCCGCCAATTTGGCGAAGAAAAAGATTGGAGCCAAAACATCCGAGCCACCCCCGTACCACGAACTACTGAATCGTGATATGCTCGGAAACCGGGAATGGTAGTGATCTGACTGTAGAAGGAGCTTTGAAACTATGAACAAAAAAGCCTTACGTTCGGGAATAGTGATTATGCTTGCCGTGCTCTTGG
>JANXXL010000304.1 GCA_025350625.1 Bryobacterales bacterium
TCACTTGAAGAAATCGAAAGTAAGTCTGGGCTCTTCCCAACTCAACTGCCAAAGGTGTTGCCCGAGAAGAGCGCACGGTCTTCTTTCGAGAAGAATTGGGTTCCTCGCCTCCGTCAGATGTTCTGCGAAACAGTTTCGGAGTCCGAAAAGAAGTACCGCCTAAAGGGCAATGAACTCACCTTAGCTGTTGGTGGCGATTGGGCCTACTGCACAACATGTCGTACCACGCAGCGCCCTCCACTATTCGGCGATTTATGTGTGAGTTGCGGACGGGCCACCGCACTCACGATCGATGTTGATACAGACGCGGTGTTTCGAGCGAGGAAGGGCTATTACCGAGCCAGCACATTGGGTGCTCTGGGAAGCCCGCAAATACCACCGTTCTCCCTGATCGCCGCGGAACATACTGCTCAGATCGGCGCCGCCCAGGCTGAGGATGTCTTTTCGAAGGCTGAAGAAAACGAACTTCTCTTTCAAGATGTCGATCTGGGAGTCGACGACTCAGGTCATGTCCGGCCCGCAATCGACGTATTGTCGTGCACGACGACAATGGAGGTTGGTATCGACATTGGAGCTCTTTCAGGAGTTTCATTGAGAAACCTTCCTCCGTCGAGGGCCAACTATCAGCAGCGCGCGGGCAGAGCTGGCCGCCGAGGAAACGCTGTCGCTACTGTGACGGCGTTCGGCAGCGCCGACAGCCACGATGAACATTTCTTCAGCGATCCCGAAGGGATGATTACTGGCAGGGTCGATGACCCAAAGCTTACGTTAGATAACGATGAAATTATCAAGCGACATGTTTTTGCGTTCTTGATTCAGCGCTACCACCAGGGACGAATACCTATGTACAACCCGAGTTTGCCAGCGAATCTGTTCGCGGTGCTCGGAACGGTTGCCGAGTTCCTCGATCCGAATTCGCTCATAAACCGCAACGATTTCGCCTCTTGGTTAGAAACCAACGAGACACAGTTGCGGTTGCAAATAAGCAGTTGGATTCCACGACAGTTTAGCGGATCGCCAAGGGAAGCGCTGCTCAATGGTTTCGTCAAGGACACGGTCACAACGTTAGATGATGCCTTGAGATTTGGTCCTAGCGAAGGAGGTCCCTCGAGGATCAGGCCCGATGACGATGAGGTGGATGAAGAGCAAGACCTTGAGGGCCTACATCCATCTGCTTCGAATCTGTTGGAACGCCTTCTTTACAAGGGTGTCCTGCCCCGATATGCCTTTCCAACAGACGTAGCGTCTTTCTATGTATTTGATGCAGATAAATACACGCCTTATAAGGCCGCCTTCAAGTTCAGCCCATCTCAAGGACTTCCTGTGGCGCTTTCTCAGTATGCGCCTGGTAAAGAGGTTTGGATTTCGGGGAAACAGTACCGCTCTGGAGCCATTTACTCGCAGTTCAGGGATGAACGCTTCGACGCTTGGACTGAACGTGAACTGTACTTTGAATGTTCAGTCTGTGGATTTGCTCGCAAAATCCGGCTGGTAGACGGGGAAAATCGAGAGAAGCGTGATTGTCCCGCCTGTAAGGCTGCGCAGACATTCGGCGAAGCCCGCTATTGGCTGCGACCTCCCGGATTTGCGCACCCAATAGAAGACGGAGAGCAAACCTCTCCTGACGATCAACCGGCGCGATCCTATGCAACGCGCGCCAAACTCTCAGCCGGCACCCCTCCCGAAAACGCGGCATGGCATTTTGTCAATCCGCGACTTAAGATGTTCCCATTCAAGAACCATCTATTGGTGACCAACCGGGGCCCTGATGAGCTTGGTTATGACTATTGCACGATCTGCGGCCTTATCGAGCCGGCAAGCGCTTCGGACTCTCGCGTCTTGCGGCCACACAAGAAGCCCTTCCCTGATAGCAAGGAGCAGATGTGCAAGAGTGATCGGGTGTCAAAGGGGATCGTTTTAGGGACAGATTTCATAACTGATGTATTGTTGATTTCCCTTGAAGTCAAGGAGCCTGTTGATCTAACGGCGACATACTTTGCAACCTCCATCGCTCTGCGGACCGTTTGCGAAGCACTGACGAAATCCGCATGTGATCTCCTAGAACTCGAGCCGACGGAGATGCAGGCGGAATTCAGGCCTGCGGTAAATATCCTCGGCGCACATGCCGGACAGATGGAAATTTACTTGTA
>JANXXL010000311.1 GCA_025350625.1 Bryobacterales bacterium
CGCGAACCCACCAAGTAGGTGACATTCACCGTGACCGTGGGCTTCGAGTTGTCCGGGAATAGCAAGACTTTCAAACCGTTATCGAGCCGGTACTCCGTGATGCCTTCGACCGACGTGATTTTGGTTTGCGCCTGGACTTCGGGAGCAACGCCCACGAAAGCGATGCTCAGGCTTGCCCATACCGCTAGCGTAGCCCCGACCCGCGTAAACCGCGCCTTCTGCCTTGGGAAAGGGGGGAAAATGAGGGATTTCATGGTGTTTCTAGACTATCAGACGGAGCGGGACAGAAAATGTCCCGCGCCGCCCGTGGTCCAGTTTGCGTTTTCGCCCCTGCTTGGAGCTGTCTTTATTGATGTTGCCCGTCGTGTTTCTGCTTGTAAATCCGCTTGCTCTCGCGATTCTGCTGGCGCGTGACCTGCCGCCGTTCCTGCGCCGTCAGCGTCCCGCCGTTGGCCTTGCGTTCGGTTTTTACCTCGTGGTGAATGGCCGCCTCCTGCTTTTCGAGGTGCGCCGCCTCACCCGCAGTTAGGGAACCGTTCTCCACGCCTTCCCCTATGCGCTTCTGCTGGTTCCGCTGCCGCTCGTTAATGGTGTTATCTTGTGCCAGCGCGCTATCCACCGTACCCAGCAACATCGCACCCATCATCATGCCGATCGCTATTTTGTTCATGTCCAGTTTCTCCTCTCTTTTTTACGACATCCCGTCGTATCTGGACTCTTAAACGAACAACACCCTGGAAAGGTTTAGGTCAGCGCACGTTAAAATCACATCATGTCCGCGCGGACCGTCTACACCATGCTTGAAGAAACTGCGGCCCTCTATGCGGATAAGCCCGCCCTGAATCAACCTGCAGGCGGAGGCAAGTATCGCACTTACACCTGGGCCGAATTTCGAGACCGCGTGCAATGGACCGCTGTAGGACTTAGTACTGTTGGTGTTCAAACCGGCGACATCATCGCATTGCAATCGGAAACGCGCGCCGAGTTCTACTTCGCCGACCTGGGCGTCATGGCCGCCGGAGCGGTAGCCGCGGCGCTCTATACCAGCCTCCCCTACGCAGAACAGGCCCATGCCCTGCGCTTTTCAGACGCCCGCGTCGTTATTGCCGAAAACCCCAAGGCTGTCGAAGGCTTGCGGACGGCGCTTCGCGCGATACCATGCACCGCTACAGAAAGTGCGCCGGAACTCCAGTGGATACTTCTCACAGGCGCGGCCGAGGGCGCAATCACCCTCGACCAGGTCATGAAAAAAGGGCAGCGCGAACTAGCCTCGGATCCCCAGGCCTTCGAGCGCATCCGGGCACGCTTCGACGACCAGGCTCTGGCGGTTCTCTACATGACCTCCGGCGCCACCGGTGAGCCCAAGATGGGCCTGGTCACGCACGCGGCACTGGTGATCAATATCGACATGACCCCCGCCGTCCTGCCGCTCACCGCGGACGACTGCACCGTCGCCTTCCTGCCTTCCGCGCACATCGCGCAGCGTGTGGTGGCTGAGTTGATGCCGCTCCGCACGGGCTCCTGCGTATGGTTCTCCGAGGGCCTCTTCAGGCTGCCCCATGAATTACGCAGCGCCCGCCCGACGTTCTTTCTTTCACCGCCGCGCGTATGGGAGCGCATGTATTCAAGCATCCTCGCCGAAATCAAGAAGCGCCCCGCTCCGGTGCGCAAAATGTTTTATTTGGCCCTGGGCATGGGATCGCGGGCCGCCCGGTTGCGTCGCGCGGGCGAGCCCGTCCCCGCGTGGATACGGTCCTCACTGCGCCTCTTCGACAAGATCATGTTCAGTAAAATCCGCGAGCGCCTCGGCGGACGGCTGCGCTACCCCATCTCCGGCGCCGCGCCCTTGAGCAAGGATCTCGCCGAGTTCTACGAAGCCATCGGCATGCCCCTTCTCGAAGGCTATGGGCTCACTGAAGGCGGCGTCGTGTCGGTGAATCCGATTGGACGCGTGAAGCCCGGCAGCATTGGCAAACTCCTGCCCGGCATCGAAGTGCGCATCGCGGAAGACGGCGAGCTGCTGCTGCGCAGCGCCGTGAATTTCACCGGTTACTATAAGGACCCCGCCGCCACCGCTGCCGTCCTGCGCGACGGCTGGCTCTATACCGGCGACATCGCCACTTGCGATGACGAAGGCTATTACTACATCACCGGACGCAAGAAGGAACTGATCATTTCCTCTAACGGCAAAAAAATCTACCCCGCGCGTATCGAAGGCCTCTTCAAAAAGGAGCCGCTCATCAATCACGTGCTTCTGATCGGTGACCGCCTTCCCTACGTCACCGCCATCATCACCGTTTCGGGCGATCCCGCCGCCGCCGGGCCGGTTGTCGAGAACACTGTCAAGAGCGTGAACCGCCAACTGCCCTCCTTCGAGCAGATTCGCAAATACAAAATCCTCGATCGCGATTTCTCGATCGAGCACGGCGAACTGACTCCCACCATGAAACTCCGCCGCAGCCGCGCTCTTGAAAACCACCGCGCTCTGGTCACGGAACTATACGCCGGCCGTGAGTTTGAATAGTTCAATCGCTCGTGTGATATCCTTCCCCAGTAAAGGAGTCCCTCACATGGAACGCAAAAAAGCTTCGGATTACCCGCAGGAGTTGCTGAATCTCTTCGACAAATACGTGCACGGCGATATCGAGCGCCGGGATTTTCTAGAAGGCGCCCAGAAATTTGCCGTGGGCGGCGTCACCGCGACTGCGATCTGGGAGAGCCTCCGCCCCAACTATGCTTGGGCCGAGCAGGTGCCGAAGGACGACAAGCGTCTCAAGACCGAGTACGTGATCGTGCCCTCGCCCATGGGCAATAACAATATCAAGGGATACTTTGTCCGCCCGGCCAATGCCTCGGGCAAACTACCCGCAGTGTTGGTGATCCACGAAAACCGCGGCCTCAATCCATATACTGAGGACGTCGCGCGCCGCCTGGGCACCCTCGGCTTTATGGCGCTTGCGCCGGACGGACTGACCAGCGTCGGCGGTTATCCCGGCGATGAAGAACAGGCTGCGAAAGCTTTCGGACCCATCGACAAGGGAAAGATGACCGAAGATTTCATGGCGTCGGCGCGCTGGCTCAAAGGGCGCGCGGATTGTACCGGCAAAATCGGCGCGGTCGGCTTCTGCTTCGGAGGCGGCATGGTCAACGCCTTGGCCGTGCGCTTAGGTCCCGATCTGGCGGCCGGTGTTCCGTTTTATGGAGCCCAGCCTTCGGCCGCCGACACTGCGAAGATCAAGGCGCCGCTGCTGCTGCACTATGCCGGACTCGATGACCGCATCAACGCCGGATGGCCCGCTTTCGAGGAAGCGCTCAAAGCCAATCACATAACGTATTCCGGCAACGTGTACCAAGGCGTCAATCACGGATTCCATAACGACACGACGCCGCGTTACGACGAAGCCGCGGCGAAGCTCGCCTGGCAGCGCACCACTGATTTCTTCAACAAGTATTTGAAGGGATAAATCGCCAACCGGCCCCGCTGGTTTAAGGGTGGTTCGGCGGTGTAATCGGCTTGCCGCCGACATTCGGCGAATCGGGAAGAATGAAGGTGGTTTCGCCCGGCCGCAAAAGTTTTAATTTTTTGCGGATCTCCATTTCCTGCTCCGTCGTGTTCTGTTTCAAACGTTGGATCCGTTCGCGCCGGCGCTCGTTTTCCGCCGCCTTCGCCGAATTATCCTGCTGAAGCTGCTGGACCTCGCGGCGCTTGTCGAGTAATGCCGAAACGCCCTGCGGACCGCGCAACGCCGCTAACCCGTAGGCTAGGGCCATTACGGAAACAAGGACGTACCCGGCGCGGCGTGCGACGGCCGAAATTCGCCAGCGGCGAGCGATAGAACTGAATAAAGATTCCAAATAATGTTTATAGCCTGGATTGCCCAAAAATACTAGTACGGTGTTACTCTTTTATTGAACGGGTGCCGATATATTGATCGCATGGATGTAGCCAACGACAGTTCGCTAACCCATCTTTCCTGTCCCAAATGCGGATCAAGCCACATCCGCCGTTCGCATGGCGAGGGGATGTGCGCGGCCATCCTGCGAATTTTCGGACGCTGGGCATTCCGTTGCCGCAGCTGCCGGGCCCGTTTTTACCGGGCCGCCGCGCCGCCCGAATACGATTAAGCTACGGCTTCGGCGGCGGGATGACTTTGGTTAGTTTGCCGCCCTCGGATTCGTAAACCTCCGCGCCAATCGCGCCCGCTATCTTGAAGCCGGCCCGCGAAAGAATGTCAGCCGCGCGCGCGCCGCGGTGCGCATGATTGGAAACCGCCACAATGGGGCGATCCCTTGGAATCCACGCCAAGCGCGTTTGCAAATCGTCGATCTGAACGTTGAGATAGACGGGAAATCCGCCTACCTTGCTGATTTCGTCCGGCCTGCGCACGTCGACGATCAGAACGCGGCCGGGCTTGGCGAGCAGTTCGTCCAGTTCCGCCCGCGTCAGCACTTTTGCATGAGTTGCCTGTTTATCGGCGCCTTGCTTGGCGTTGTCGGATTGGCCGAAGGCCACCACCGCCGCGACCAGAATTGTCAGGACCATTTTATTCATTGCTTTCGCTCCTTGCGTTCTCGCATGCACTTGAATGATTCTAGCCCACCAGAATGTATTTGTGCAGGACGGATCCGCTAACATCTACGACCAAACGAACCCAAGTCCAACGGGCTCTTGCATCCGTTAGAAACGGGCCTCGCGAATTTTGCCCGAGCAGGACCGCGCCGAATCGACCCGCCGCACCGAGGTATCCTGAAAGCGTATGAACAAGTTGGCCGTGGTCATTCATGCCGAGCCGGCAGGCGGTTACTGGGGAGAAGTGCCCGCATTGCCGGGGTGTTACTCGCAAGGGGAAACCGTGGATGATCTGCTGGCAAACTTGCGCGAGGCCATCGCCGGCGTGCTCGAAGTGATGCAGGAAGAGGGCCGCGCCCCCGAAGAGAATGTTCAGGTGGTGGAACTGGCAGTGTGAAGCCCATCACTGGGCCGGAGCTTTGCCACAAGCTGGAACGGGCCGGTTGGACGCTAAAGCGCGTTCGAGGCAGCCACCACATCTATGCGAAACCTGGTGAGAAGAAGATACTCTCGGTGCCTGTACATGGAAGCCAACAGTTGAAACCTGGACTCGCGACCCGACTCTCAAAGGACGCTGGCCTGAGTTGGTGACAACGGGTCCTTACGCTTTGGTGCCCGGCGGCCTCCAGGATTCACCGGATCGAAATAATCGCCCTTTGGATTTCAGCCTCACACGCGCAAACGCCTACTATTAAACGAACCTAGGCTTCGCACCCGTCCAAGAGAGCATTACTCGTATGCAGCGCGGTGACGCGTCAATTGCGTTCAATCGACGTCCGCCGGAAATTGTGACCCTTCGTTTCGTGAAGAAAGCACGCAATTAAAGATCAAGAGTTGCATCCATGTCATATTTATTATCAACCACTTACAACAAACTATTGTCACTCCTCCTGTGAGTGTGCTAATAATAGTTCTTGAACTCAGGCGGCTCAGCCGGGTTCAGTTTAGGCAACGCAACAAGCCAAAATTTTGAGTGATTCCAGAGGAGGTTGAACCATGAAGATTCGTCCGCTCTACGACCGCATTGTGGTCAAACGGATTGAGGATAGCACCGAGAAAACGGCCAGCGGGTTGTTCATTCCCGATTCGGCCAAAGAGAAACCGCAGGAAGGCGAAGTGATCGCCGTCGGCGCGGGCAAACGCAACGACGACGGTAAGCTGATTCCGCTCGACGTCAAAGCCGGCGATCGTATCCTGTTCGGAAAGTATTCCGGCTCCGACATCAAGTTGGATGGCAACGAGTATTTGATCATGCGCGAGGACGAAGTGTTGGGTGTTCTCGACGGTGGGGCCAATAAGGCCAAGGCTTAGGTTTTAGATTTTAAAAGGAGATTTGAACTATGGCAGCAAAACAAATTGTATATAGCGAGAATTCCCGCCAGGCGATTCTTCGCGGCGTCAACCAGTTGGCCGACGCGGTAAAGGTCACGCTCGGTCCCAAGGGCCGCAACGTGGTTCTCGAGAAGAAATTTGGCGGCCCCACCATCACCAAGGACGGCGTGACGGTGGCCAAGGAAGTCGAACTGAAGGATCCGCTCGAGAACATGGGCGCGCAGATGGTGCGTGAAGTGGCCTCCAAGACCTCCGATGTGGCTGGCGACGGCACCACTACCGCGACGGTTTTGGCGCAGTGCATCTTCCGCGAAGGCGTGAAGAGCGTGGCCGCCGGCGCGAACCCGATGGAGCTGAAGCGTGGTATCGAGCGCGCGGTCGAAGCAGTGGTCGAGGAAGTGAAGAAGTATTCGATCGAGACCAAGACCAATGAGACTATCGCCCAGGTCGGCACCATTTCGGCCAACGGCGACGCCACCATCGGCAACACCATCGCGGAAGCGATGAAGAAGGTCGGCAAGGACGGCGTCATCACGGTTGAAGAGTCGAAGACCATGGTCACCGAGCTCGAGACTGTGGAAGGCATGCAGTTCGACCGCGGCTACCTCTCGCCCTACTTCGTGAGCGATCCGGAACGGATGGAGTGCGTACTCGAGGATCCCTACATTCTGATCCACGAGAAGAAAATCTCCAACATGAAGGACCTGCTGCCCGTACTCGAGCAGATCGCGCGCAGCGGCAAGCCGTTGCTGGTGATTGCAGAGGAAGTGGAAGGCGAAGCGCTTGCGACTCTAGTGGTCAACAAGCTGCGCGGCACGCTGAACGCCTGCGCCGTGAAGGCTCCGGGCTTCGGCGATCGCCGCAAGTCCATGCTCGAAGACATTGCCATCCTCACCGGCGGCAAGGCCATCTTTGAAGAGACCGGCATCAAGCTCGAAGGTGTGAAGCTCGAGGACCTGGGCAAGGCCAAGCGCATCACGGTGGATAAGGACAACACCACCATCATCGACGGCGCCGGCAAGGCCAAGGACATCGAAGGCCGCATCAAGCAGCTGCGCGCACAGGTGGAGGATACCTCCTCCGATTACGATCGCGAGAAACTGCAGGAACGCTTGGCGAAGCTCGCCGGCGGCGTTGCGGTGATCAAGGTCGGCGCGGCCACCGAGACCGAAATGAAGGAAAAGAAGGCTCGCGTCGAGGATGCTCTGCATGCTACGCGCGCTGCGGTCGAGGAAGGCATCGTTCCGGGCGGCGGCGTGGCGCTATTGCGCGCGGCGTCGGTACTCGATGGCCTGACGAGCGACAACGACGAGAAGATCGGCATCAACATCGTTCGTCGCGCTTGCGAGGAGCCGGTTCGCCAGATCGTCGCCAACGGCGGCTGGGAAGGCGCGATCATCATTGAGAAGATCCGCGCGAGCAAGGACGCTAACTATGGCTTCAACGCCGCTACCGGCGGTTACGAAGACCTGGTGAAGGCGGGCGTCATCGATCCTACCAAGGTGACCCGCTCGGCCCTGCAGAACGCCGCTTCGATCAGCGCTTTGATGCTGACCACCGAAGCTATGATCTGCGAGATCCCGGAGAAGAAGTCGTCTCCGCAGATGGGTCCGGACCACGGCGGTGGCGGGATGGATTTCTAAGCATCCCCGCTCATCGCGAAACGAAACAGGCCGCTCCGCAAGGGGCGGCCTTTCTTATTGGGCACCCTAATGAAAATCACTGTCGAAATTTCGGACGAACTGTTAATAGAGGCTAAGAAATACGCCGCTGGACACCGGACTACCCTTCGCGCGCTGCTTGAAACCGGTCTGCGCCACGAATTGGATGGTGTTGCAGCCCAGCGGTCCCGCATCGGCTGGGTCACTGTGGCAGGAGGACTGCCCAAAGAAATGGACTTAGCTGACCGCACGAAGATGCTTCAGCGCTTCAACAAATGATCGCCCCGATCAGGGGCACCACAGATCGTTCGGAAACATCGCGCCGCTGAAGGAACTCGAGGGAAGAGATGATTCGAATCTCATATCGCAGGCACGATGTTTGGCTGGCATTATCCCTAGTCGCTATGGTCGCTATCGCTCTCAATATTTGGTTCAATATCGTTGCCAAGCCTGAGACGATTGACGAATACTTATGGCTTGCCAGGCTGCACGAGCCAGCGACGCAGGGGCGCGAACGGGTCGCTCGCGCCCTATATCCGATAGTAGGTTATCCCCGGAATGTCCGTTTTGCGGTCACCGGCGCCTACGCAGTGTTAGTGGGGATTTGGACCTTTATTGCACTAGCGGTTGTTGTATTTTGCAGAACCATATCTTCGATGTTGAAGTCGGCGACTGGCGGACAGTGAAGCCGGTGCGCGAATCATCTGAAGTCACGATAGCAAGTTCGATCCTCTAGACTAAAAGTAGTTATGAAAAAGTTTCTGCTCGGGTTTGTGATTGGCATCCTCTTCGTGGCGCTGGCGGGAGTGATCCTGGTGGCGGCCGCGATTCGGTTTGGCGGGAACCGGCGGCCTCAGGTGGTCGCGAATTCCGCCCTGGTTCTGCAACTTGAAGGCGACCTTCCGGAACAATCGCCGGTCGACTTTCCCATACCGTTTCTGGAGGACCAGCAGCCGCCTACCATCGCTGAAACCTGGCAGATGCTGCGTAATGCCGCCGCGGATTCGCGCATCAAGGCCATCATATTGGAACCCCGCGGGCTGAGCGTGGGCTGGGCCAAGCTCGAAGAACTTCGCGCCGACATTATCAATTTCAAGAAGTCCGGCAAGCCGGTTTATGCTTTTCTGCGCGGCGCGGGGACCAAGGAATACTATCTCGCCACCGCCGCAGATAAGGTCTTCATGTCGCCTGAAGACGAACTGGACGTCAAAGGGCTGCGCGCGGATCTGATATTTCTCAAGGGCACGCTCGACAAGCTGGGCGTGGAGATGGAGTTCGAACACGTCGGCAAATACAAGGACGCGCCCGACATGTTTACTAAGACCGGTTCGAGTCCCGAGACGCGTGAGGTGATCAATCAGGTTCTCGATCAGTTTTTTGGCGACTTCGTCAATACTGTCGCCGAGGGCCGCAAGAAATCGCAGGACGCGGTCCGCCAACTGATCGACAACGGCCCGTTTATCGGCCAGGAGGCGCTGAATGGCGGGCTGGTGGACGCGCTGGTTTATGAAGATCAGATGTACGAGCAACTGCGGCAACAGCTCAAGCTCAACGTCCTCGAAAAGACCGCCGAGCATAATTACGTGCACGCGCCGCCCATAAATCTGGGATTGGACGGGCCCACCAAGATTGCTCTAGTGGTGGGGCAAGGCGACATTAGCCGCGGCTCGACCAACGATTCCGGCAACAATGGGATCACTTCGGCCGGCATGATCCGGCGTTTGCGGCAGGTGCGCGACGATGCGTCGATCAAAGGCGTTATTCTGCGCATCGATTCACCGGGCGGCGACGGAATTGCCTCCGACGATATTCTCCACGAGGCGAAACTGCTGAGCCAGAAGAAGCCGACCGTGATTTCGATGTCGGATCTGGCGGCTTCCGGCGGCTATTTTATCGCCATGACGGGCGACCCGGTGGTGGCCTATCGAAACACGGAAACCGGCTCGATCGGGGTTTTCTTCGGCAAAGTAAACCTGCGCGGTCTGTACGACAAACTGGGCGTCAAGAAAGAACTGATGAAGCGCGGCCGCTTCGCCGACATTGACAGCGAATACGCGCCGCTGAATGATGAGCAGCGCGCCAAATTGCGGACCGAGATCGAAGTGTTCTACCGCGGGTTCGTGCAGCGAGTGGCGGATGGCCGCAAACGCAAGTATGACGACGTAGAACCGTTAGCGCAGGGCCGCGTCTGGACCGGCGCCCAGGCTAGGGAAAACGGTTTAGTGGACGAAATCGGCGGAATCGACCGCGCCATCGAGCTAGTGAAGCAAAAGGCCAACATCGCCGCCTCCGAAAAAATCACTTTGGTGCCCTATCCGGCGCGCCGGAATTTGCTGCAGGTGCTGATGGATCGCGACACCGACCTGACGTCGATGGAATCGCGCATCGTCGACTCACGCATCGAATCGAGGATTCGGGAACTGGTGGGCGAGCTACCGCTCGGCGCTCTTAGCCAGGGCGGGATCTTGCGCCGAATGCCTTATAGCATCAGCATCCGCTGAGGATTTTGGCGGGGGCAAACGCAGGCCGCTCCACTCTTCACAAATCAAGATTGAGTTGGCGGGATTCTGACCGGAATACTTGATGGTGACCATGCCGCCCAGCCGCTCGGTGTCTTCGGGCAATTGGTCGCGCATGCCGGTGATATCCTGCGACGCCGTGTAGTGCACGCCGCGGACGTCATAGGTGTAGTAGAGAGTGTCCTCGTGGAACTCCGTCAGCAGCGCGTCGCCCAAGCGGCCATTTAGATTAATTTCGAGTCTGCGACGCCGCTCGCGCTTTTCGGGTGTCAAGTGTGAGCGCAGCGCAGCCCCCATCCTCAGCAGAGCAATGCCGGAGGCCAAGCACACAAATCCAGTGAGCAGACTAAGGGGCATAGTTACTTCGGGGGGTGTTTCGATTATAGCCGAATGTAGCCGGGAGTCGATAGAAATTTTCGGAATCGCTGAGCATGGGCGTAAAATAAGGATGCAGGCGAAAACAGAGTATGGCGCGAATTGTCAGCGACCGGGCTACGAAGACTGACCAGGTGGTGCTGCTGCCTTCGTCGCTCGAAGATCCCACCAAGGCGCCACCAGGGGCGTACCGGATTCTTATTTGGACGGCCTGCGCGTCCATCTCGGCGTTTTTCGCGGCGCTGGTGATCGCGTATATTTGGCGGTCCGGCATGGCGTCCTACTGGCAGCCGTTACGTTTGCCGCGCGTTTTGTGGCTGAGCACGTCGCTGATTCTGATGAGCAGCGTGACGCTGGAGACTGCGCGAAGAGTGTTTCGGCGGGGATTATGGCGCATAGCGGACCGCCTGTTGCTGGCGACAGCGACGCTGGGCCTCACCTTCCTCGCGGCCCAGTTGGTTGCCTGGCGGGACTTGTTTGAACAGGGCGCTTACCTGATGGAGAATCCGCACAGCGCCTTCTTCTATCTGTTCACGGGCTTGCATGCGGCGCACCTCATCGGAGGATTGATCGCGCTGTTCGTGGTGGTGTTCGGCCGCAAGAAACGCCGCGAGCTGGTGGACGTGGTCGCCTATTACTGGCACTTCCTGACAGTCCTGTGGCTGGTGTTGTTCGGGGTTTTGAGGACCGTCTCCTAGACCATGGCGGCCGCCACCAGCGCACAGATCGCGCCCACCGCACGGGTGCATCGCGACGCTGTCATTGGCCCCGGTGCGGTGGTCGGCGAGTTTTGCGTGATCGAGCAGGACGTGGAGATCGGCGGGGGATCTATCCTCGAGCCTTACGTCTACGTGAAGCGATGGACCACACTCGGGAAGCGCAACCAGATCTCGGCCGGTACGGTGCTGGGCACCGATCCACTCGACAAAAACTTTAAAGGCGACCGCAGCTATTTGAAGATCGGCAACGGAAACCAGATTCGCGAACATTACACCATCTCGCGGGGGACTGCGCCGGAATCGTCGACGGTAATTGGCGATGACAACTACATCATGACCTCCGGCCACATCGCGCATAACTGCAAAATCGGCAATCAGACGGTGATTGCGAGTTGCTCGCTGATCGCCGGGTATGTGGAGGTGGAGGATCAGGCGTTCATTTCGGGCAACGTGGCGGTGCATCAGTACTGCAAAGTGGGACGCCTGGCGATGGTGGGTGGCGGGACTCGTGTCAACGTGGATGTTCCGCCTTATTTTCTCTATGCGGGCCTGTATGCGACGCCCACCGGTCTGAACCGCGTGGGATTGCGGCGGGCGGGCTTCGCCTCCGACGACATTGCGGCGCTGAAGGCTGCTTACAAGGTTTTATATCGCAGCGGGCTGAAGCTGGAGAATGCGCTAGAGAGCATTGAGCAGGGCGTCCTGACGGAGCATACGCGGCACCTGGTGTCTTTCATCCGCGCCAGCACGCGCGGTATCGCCCGGGAATGAGCACGCGGATCACCGCACGTCTCCCGTAACAAAGGTTTTTAGAACTATCACCTGGGTGTTTGTCAGGACCGGCGCGCCGCGCCTGTAGATTAGTCTGCGGGCGTGACACCCATTCGGCGGTTATGGATCGCCCAGACCGTCAGCGTGCTGGGAGATTTTCTGGCGGTGTTCGCGGTGCAGGTGGCCGTCGTGTTTCGCATGCACGGCAGCGCGCGGGATATGGCGGGGGTGTTCGTCGCGGCGCTGATACCGGGCGTGGTGCTCGGTCCCGTGGCCGGGGTGTTCGGGGACAGGTGGGATCCGCGGCGCACCATGATCGCGAGCGATCTGGGGCGAAGCGTCTTGATCCTGCTGCTGATGCGCGCTGCCAGCCTGCCGCAGATTTACGCGATTAGTTTCGCGGTGAGCTGCTTTTCAAGCTTTTTTGCGCCCGCGCAGGCGATCACAATTCCGCTGCTGGTTCCGCGGGCAGGCTTGCTGGCGGCTAACGCACGAATGCAGCAGAGCATGCAGATGGCGCGAATGGTGAGTCCTGCGCTCGCGGCGGCAGCGGTAGCTAGTTTCGGAGAGCGCATTTGTTACGGGGCGGATAGCGCGAGCTTTTTCCTCTCGGCGGGAATGCTGGCGACGTTGCGCTACACGCGACCGGTAAGGTTGGCACCGGCGCGGTATGTGTTACACGAGCTGCGCGCGGGGGCCAATTTTCTTCTCACGGATTCCAAATTTACTTTCGCCGCACTCGCACTGACGGCTGGGACGTTCGCTGCCGGATGTTTCAGTGCGCTGGCATCGGTTTATGTCCGCGATGTATTGCACCGGGGACCGGCGGTGCTGGGATTGATCGGGTCGCTGATAGCTTTTGGCACGGCGGCAGGTGCGGCTGCGGTAACTGGGAGCAAATGGCGCGGCTGCGATCCGCGGCGGCTGATAGGCGGGGGGATGGCGGGAGTGGGGGCCGCAATCCTGCTGATCGCAACGGTGCCAGCTGAAATCGCGGCCCTGGCCGGTTCGGCAGGCATGGGGCTGAGCGTGGCCGTGGTGATGCTCGCAGCAAACGTGCTGTTGCAAGGGGAGGCGCCGCCGGAACTCCGGGGACGTTTGAGCGGAGCTTTGGCGTCGCTGACGTCACTCGCGCAATTGGCGGCGATGTTGCTCGCCGGCGGCTTGGCTGCGCGTTTGGGGATTAGAGGAGTATTTTTATTGAGCGCGGCGCTGTTGTTCGCGACAGGAGCCGGCGCGTTCCTGGTGGGCGGCGCTGTTAGAGCTGAGCGAAATCGATCGCTCCTGCGGAGGTCAAAATGCGCCGCAGGTAATCAATCTGGCCCAGGTGATAGTTGAGATGGCCGTGCAGATGGATCAGAAATTGCGCCATCGAAACCGGTGCGCTCCAGGCTTTTTTGGAGTGCATTTTATTCAATTGGGCCTCCGAAAGGCCGCCTAGGACTTCGGGAATCATACTCGCAAGCGAATCTGCCCGAGATCGCAGGTCGCTTATATCCAGACCGGTTTGCGAAAACTCGACTTCGCGCTGGCGGGTGTACGGAATGCCTCCGAGTTGAAAGCCGATGTAATCGCGCAGATTGGCTTCGAGGTGCAAAACCAGGGTCCCGATGGAGTTGTTGATGCCGGGAGGCTTGACCCACAGAGGGCCTTGGTCCGGGAAAGCGCGAAGTTCCTGCGCGAGCCGCGTGAGGTCACGCCGGAAAAGCGCCGCCAGCTCGCTGGCCAGTTTCAAGCCTACTTCACTATTAATCCCGTTGACCATGGAGGAGAACTGTCCTATTATCACCCGGAGGCCCCTTGATGGCACAAACAGAACAAAACTTCAAAAACCACGTTCGCTTCGACCCGATGTTTCACGGTTTTCTTGCCTTCGGCGCGTTGATCTTGCTTGGGTCCACTATTTACGCTTTGGTGCGCCAACCCGATTGGTGGGGCGCGGTACGGTTGCTAGGTGTCCTGTGGGCCATCGTGCTGATGTTTAAGATGCGGCTTTACGCGCTCCAGGTTCAGGACCGGGTGATTCGCCTCGAAGAGCGGATGCGGCTGGCGCAGTTATTGCCGGAACCGACGCGGGCTCGGATCGGGGCGTTGACCGAACGACAACTGATCGCGCTGCGTTTCGCGTCCGACGGCGAGGTGGCGGGGCTGGTCGAGCAGACGCTCGGCGGCAACTGGGATTCGAAGCAGATTAAGCAAGCGGTTCGAAACTGGCGGGCGGATACCTTCCGGGTCTAGAAATATTCCGGGAACATTGGGAGTCTTTCGTTCGTATCATCTGGGCATGAGCGGCAGATTGACTTTTATTTGCGCTGTGGCGGTGCTGGCGTTGACGGGTTGCAATGCATCCGTTGAAACGTCAACTGTTCCGGGCACGCTCGAGCACGATACGCAGGCGATCGAACTAGACAAAGCCGAGATGGTACGCGTCGAAATGCGCATGGGCGCGGGCGAGCTGAATGTGGGCGGGGGATCGTCGCGGCTGCTCGATGCGGAATTCGAGTTCGACCGCCCGGCATCGAAACCGGTGGTGCGGTATCAAGCCAGCAGCTTTCGCGGGCTCCTGACGATCGAGCAGCCGAACGTGCATGGATCCGGCGCGGGCTCGCATTACGCATGGAAGCTGCGCTTGAACAACGGGGTTCCGATGGATGTGATCACACACCTGGGGGCGGGGAATGCGGAGATGAACCTGGGCGACTTGAACCTGCGCGGGGTCGAAGTGCACATGGGGGTGGGCAATCTGGATATGGATCTGCGCGGCGACCCTAAGCGGGATTACAACGTCGAGATCCATGGCGGTGTGGGCAACGCGTCGGTGCGGCTGCCAAGCGCTGTGGGGATTATCGCGGATGCTAAAGGCGGCATCGGAAACATCGATGCTCAGGGGTTAGAGAAGCGTAACGGGCGGTGGGTGAACGCCAAGCAGGAGGACGCCAAGGTTACCATTCACCTGAACATTCGCGGCGGGGTAGGAAATATCACGCTGCTGGCGAATTAGCGCGCTGATCGAAGAGAATAGTTTCGCAAACCGATCCGCGTTAATCTAGTCTTCAGTGAAGACCACTAGCGAAGGCACATCCATTTCGACACCCAAGTGCGAACCGGGCATAGGCAAGATCATTCGCGTGCCGGATTCGGCGGATTTGATTGACGGGGTCAAGGTGCGCGCGTACGATCTTTGGCCGGATGATCGCGGGTATTTTTTAGAGGTCGTGCGGCTGCGGCAGGGCTTGGCCGCGGATTTCGCGCCGGAAACTACGCAGGTTTCGGCGGCGCTCAGCTATCCGGGCACCATCAAGGCGTTCCACTTCCATCATCATCAGACTGACTTGTGGGTGCCGTCGCAGGGCATGTTCCAAGTAGCGTTGGTGGATCTGCGTCCGGATTCGCGCACTTATGGCTTGAAGAATACGCTTTACACCGGCGCACTCAAGCCCTGGCAGATTTTTATTCCGCCGGGCGTGGGGCATGGCTACAAAGTGATCGGCGAGCACGCGGGCATGCTGATTTATGTTACCAACCGGCTCTACAATCCGCAGGATGAAGGCCGCATCGCGCACGATCAGACCTCTATCGCCTACGATTGGGAACTGCAACACAAATGAAAGTCTTTGTGACCGGCGGGGCCGGCTTCATCGGCAGCGCGTTTGTGCGGTTGCTGCTGGGCTCTTCGAGACCAGACGCTAAACGGCCGTCGCTGGTGGTGAACTTCGACAAGCTGACGTATGCGGGCAATCTCGAAAATCTCGCGCCGGTGGCTGACGACGCGCGCTATCGCTTCGTCCACGGCGATATTTGCGACGCTGCACTGGTAAATCAGGCGATCGCAGAGACAGAGCCGGACGTGATTGTGAATTTCGCGGCCGAATCGCATGTGGACCGCAGTATTCTTTCGCCCGCTCCGGTCTTTGAGACCAATCTGCGGGGCACATTCACGCTGCTCGAAGCGGCGCGCCTCCATAAAACGCCGCGATTTCTGCATGTCTCGACGGATGAAGTCTACGGAAGTATTCCCGTGCCCGACGATGCCGATGAGGACTATCCGCTGCGTGCCAGCAGCCCCTATTCTGCGTCGAAAGCGGGTTCGGATCTGCTGGCGCTTTCCTATTTCGTTACTTATGGGATGCCAGTTATGGTGACGCGGGCTTCCAATAATTACGGGCCCTATCAGTTCCCGGAAAAGCTGATCCCGCTGATGATTTCTAATGCCATGGAAGACCAGCCGCTGCCGATTTACGGCGACGGGATGCAGGTGCGCGACTGGCTGTATGTGGACGATCATTGCCGCGCGATCCTGGCGGTGATAGAGCGCGGGCGCGCGGGAGAGATTTATAACGTTGGCGGCAGCCGCTCGCTGCCTAATCTGGAAGTGGTGGAACGCATTCTGGATACGGTGGGCAAGCCGCATTCCCTGATGCAAACCGTGAAGGACCGCCCCGGCCATGACCGCCGTTACGCGCTTTCGACCGAAAAACTGCTGCACGAAACCGGATGGCAAGCCGAGATGCCTTTCGAGGCGGGGCTGCGGACGACCATCGATTGGTACCGCGCCAATGCGGCGTGGACCGCGCGCGTCAAATCCGGCGAATACCAAAGCTACTACCAGCGAAATTACGCGAACCGGGCCGTCTAAGATGTTCAGCACTTCGCTCCGCGACGGCTTCGAGATCCGGTTGCTGGAGGAGCGCCACGCCGATGAAATGTTCGCCGCGGTCGAGCGCAATCGCGAACACTTGCGGCAGTGGCTGCCCTGGGTGGACGCTACCAAGACCGCGGATGACGGGTTGGCGTTCATTCGTTCGTCGCTCGAAATGTTTGCCGCGCAGCAGGGCTTCGCCGCCGCGATCTGGTACCGGGGCAGGGTGGCCGGGGTGATCGGAACGCACCGCATCGATTGGCGCAACCGGCGGGTGGAACTGGGCTATTGGCTGGCTCGCGAATTCGAGGGCAAAGGCATCATCACGGACGCCTGCCGTCTGGCGATTACGCATTTGTTTCGCGACATGGAATTGAACCGGGTGGAAATCCGCTGCGCGGCGGCGAACGCGAAGAGCAGCGCGATTCCGCGGCGGTTGGGATTCAAACTCGAGGGCACGCATCGCGACGCCGAACTGGTCAACGGGCGCTATCACGATTTGTTGGTGTACGGAATGCTGAAATCCGAATGGCCCTAGCGCGGGGGCGCCTGCGGCGCAAAGGGGTTCGTCGCAGAAAACGGATTGGGTTGCGAGAACGGATTGGGCGGGGCGGTCCCGGATGGCTGCCCTGGGATATTCTGTCCCAAACCGGTCTGCGGCTGCCCGTTTAGCGGCTGATTCTGTCCCGGCGCGCCGGTTTGGCCGGGCTGGTTGGCTCCCGGTTCATAAACGAACTCCCATTCTTGATACTTCGTGCGTTCGCGATAGGCTTTGATGCTGGGACCTTCGAACTTGCTGGCTACACCGGCGATGCCTGGCGAGCCAACCGGTCCATTCGTCGCAGGCGCTTGATTGGGGCGGAAGAGTTGGTTGTTGATAGCATCGAGCGCGGCGTTGCTGGGGCTGGCGGCGTTGGCTGGGTTCGGCTGCCCGCCGGCGGCGGGGTTTTGGAATGGGGCGGGTGATGATGGAGTGAAGGGCTGGGCTCCGTTATTAAATCCCTGCCCGGCGTTAAAGGGTTGACTGCCGTTAAAAGGCTGCGCGGGTGGTAATCCGGGTAAAGGCTGATTCGCCGAAGGCATTAACTGGCCGTCCTGATTGATGCTGATTTGGGGCGGATTTGGCGGCGCAGCAGCCAGGCCATTCTGGCCTAGTGGATTTGGATTTCCTGGGGCCATCGGCTGAGGGTTGGCTCCGCCCATTCCGGGGAGTTGTCCGGGGATTCCCGGTGCGGGCTGGAAGGGCTGGCCGGAGGCTGGAAGCGCCGGGATGGACTGCCCCGGGAAAGGCTGATTAGGGGACGCCGAGTTCGCTGCGCCAAGTTGCGAAGCACTAAACGGCGGGATGCCATTGGGTTGTCCGCCGGCGTTCGGGGGGCGCTGTCCCAGAGCTTGCTGTTGAGATGGTCCGGACTGGGCGTTCGGCGTCGTGAGAGTGATCGGCGGCCACGTGCTGGGGTCGTCAGGATTGAAGTTCGCTGGATTCGCACCGAAGGGAGGAATGCCCGCCGGGTTTTGGTTAGCCGGATTGAATGTGCCCGCTTGCGGGAAGCCCGGGCCGGCAGAGAATCCCCGATCGCTCGGCCGCCGTTGCGCTGCGGCATTCTGGGGACCACCAGGAGTGGTCACCTGGAAGGCGAGGTCATTGGGATTGCTCGGGCTGGTGTTGGACGTGTTCGCAGCGAGTGCGGAATTCAGGTTGTTGGACCCGAGCGGACCGCCGCCGGGGGTTTGTCCCGCGCCGGGCAATCCGCTGCTGGCGTTTTGGGCGGGCGGCTTTTGGACTAGGGAATCGGTCAGGAAACTCCCGTTGGTGTGGATCAGACGCCACTGGTCTTCACCGGTCATGGGATCTCTGTAGCGGCGGCGCAGGAAGCGTTTTTCGTTGGTGTTCTCCAGATCCTTGAGGTCCGCCGGGTAGCGCTTATTGACGGCGTAGTAGATCTGGATGGCGCGCTTGTACTGATTTCCGCGATCCATCAAGAGCTGCTCTTTATCGCGGGCGCTTTCAAACGCGGCGCGCGGCAATTCCTGATACATGGTGAACGCTACTGCGGCGGCCATCAGGAAAATGACCAGCAGCGCGAAACCACCTTCGCGGCGGGGGCGCGCGTCTGTTGTCATCCGGGCAGCTCCTCCACCAGCGGCAGGGTTTGCTGATTGCTATTGGTGGTGTCTTCCACTACTGCCGAGTTTACGCCGATGCGAATTACTTTAAAGCGGTTGTGGATGACGTCGTTTTCGCCCGCCACCACAATGTCTTCGCCGTCGAGGAAAAAGGCGCGCTTGGAAACGCCCGGCAAAGCCATGCGCGGATCCGCGACGTAGCCATAGAATTTGAGGGGGATGGGCGGTATTACGGGCTTGGGCGGTGTGGCCGGCGGCGGCGGTTCGGCCGGTGGTGGAGGAGGCGTCGTGGGCTTAACTGGCGCTACTATTGGCGTCGGGTCCTTCGGTTTGGGCGGCGCGCCGAACTCGAACAGGCTGCGCTCGCCGCCCTCGAGCGGGAGGCTTTGCAGTTGCGCCAGCAAGTCGAGTTTCAAGGCCGGATCGATACGGCTGACATCCACGTCATCGGGCAGTTTCAGAGTGGGCTTGAAGTCCTGGATGGCGGTTTCGCCGCGGCGCGTCGACATGCCGCCTTGCGGAGGCATGGGCGTGAGCGCGGCGTTCGAGGTCGAGCGATTGCGCGGGCCTAATGATTCGAGGGGCACGGGGGTCCGCACCGGGGAAGAGGTAGCTGCGACGCCCGAGGGAACGTCCGGGCGGTTCATGAGGTACACCGCCACCAGAACCACCGCCAAGCCGCCCAGGATGGCTAGCTTTTTTGGCTCGGCGCCGAGTTGCGAAGGGATCAGGTTCATGGTTCCGAACCATCCTGCCGCACAAACGTGTCGATCTTCATGCTGATGTTCAAGGTGCCGCCGGATTGCTGCGGCGCCGCGTTCAAGGCTTCGATGATCAGCAGGCGCGGGGAGCGGTCGAGCTCATGGACGAAACGCATGAGGTTGGCGTAGGTGCCCTCGTAATTGGCGGAGATGCTCATCATGCTGAGGGAGTCGGAGCCTTCGATCGGTTCGGTCGCGTAGGCATGCTCCTTGGGCTTGATCTTGGCATTATCGGCTGCGGCGACCAGCTCGGCAAGCAGCGTCGAATAAGCGGTACGGCGGGCGAGAAAGTATTCGCTAAGGAACTTGTCGCCTTCTGCCCGGCCCTGTTCGACAGCGGCTACGTGCTTGCGAGTGCTGGCGACCAGCGCACGTTTGGCGGCGACCTGCGTTTCAAGAGCCGCCAGTTGCCGTTCGAGATCGCCGGCCGAGCCGCCGGGCGGATAGAGCACGATCCACGCCGCGGCTATGGACGCCACGCTTAACACCAGCAATGCGATGAGCCACCATCGGGTGACCCCTGCCGCGCCGTTAAAGTTTCTGGCCATAGTTCACACTTACGCGGTAGCGGTAAAGCGGTTCGTTATCGGTCGGCGGCGCTGAATTGTGGAGCGTGGCGGGGCCAAAGCGCGGCGAAGTTTGCAGTTGTTTCAAAAACGTGATGACGGGGGCGGGGCTCTGCGAGCCTACTACCATGTCGAGCAAAACCTGGTTGCGGGAATTGATCTGCGGCAAACGTACCTGGATCAGTCGGACGTTGGCAGGCATGACGGCCTCGAGGTCAGCGAAAATCTTGGTCCAGCTCACTGACTTGCGTTCGACCAGGGTGTTTAACAAAAGGCTGCGCTCGAGGACGCTGGCGTTGGCGGGTTGACGGAGTGTCGCCTCGAGGCGTGCCTGCTCGGCCGAGATGGAGGCGAGTTCCTGGTTGAGACGAATCACTTGCGCGCGGGTGTCCCCGGAATGCGTGCGGTCGGCTGCGATTAGAGACAGCAAAACCATTAACAACACCGCGAGCGTTGCGGCGCCAAATCCGGTGGCCAGCAGGACGGGGCGATCCCGACGGAAAGGTTCGCTCGCCAGATTGATAGGGATTCGCATGTTAGTTGTGCGCTCCTTCGAGGAACCCTAGCAACCCAGCGTTGTAGGGTCCCGGCGCGCCGTAGCGGCTGCGCAGCACATCCTTTTCGAAGCGCAACGCGCTGAGCGCAGAGGGCGGGAATCCGCACAGGGTGAGTTTGTCGGCTGGCTGCGAGAGTTCATCCTCGACGTAAGAGAAGGTGGGCTGTAGCACCGCGAGAATTTGGTTTTCATTTACATCTTCGAGGGCGACGCAGCGGAATAGTTTCAAGGTTTCACCGCGGAGCACCATCACTGTCAGTGTCTTCGCGCTTAGTTTGGCGACCACATTTACGGCGCCGGGGCGGGTCGCGGGGGGACACAAAGGCAGGGAGGCGAGCGAAGAGGTGGTCACTTCTCCGGCGTGAAAATTCATGGCGCGGAAGAGCGCTTCGTAGCGCGCGATGATTTCGAGCGCGACAATGACCGCCACTACTTCGATGGTCGAGCCTTTTTCAGCGGGCTGGGCGAAATAGCTGACGGCGGCCGAGTCGATATCGAAGGGCAGAGTCTTCTTCAAGCGGAAACGGATGAGCGAGAGCTGCTCTTCAGGCGAAGACGGGAACGAATCGAAATCCAGCACGCTGACGCGCGCGGCGTAATCCGGCAGAATCAGCGCGGCGCGGCGGCGTTTGCGGGAACTATCGAGGGGAGCGATGTACTTGAGTACGGCCGCAGCCGCGTCGGCCTTATGAATGTTGTCGTCGACCGGAGAAACCACCAGCGTGCCAGGGGCGAAGGGAACGAAGCCCGCGTCGCCGGCCTGCCCGTTGCCGGGCTGCGCGTACGCGATACCCGCTTCCGACAGTTCGAACACATGACTAGGAGGCGGGTCTTTTACCAGGCGCGAAATTTGGCTCAGGATGGACATGGGCGTGCCGGTTCAGACCTCGATGAAGGTGACCTTATTAATCTCCTTGAGCGTAGTCACGCCCGCGCGCGCTTTTTCGAGCGCCGATTCCCGCAGGAAGGTCATGCCTTCCTCGCGCGCCGTGCGGCGGATTTCGGAGGCGGGGCGGCGGTTGAGAATCATTTCGCGAATGCGCTCGGATAGGTCCAGTAATTCGTGGATCGCGCTGCGGCCGCGGAATCCGGTGCCGCCACATTCAAAGCAGCCTGCGCCTTCATAAAAAGTCACGGCGCCCCAATCGGCGAGGGCCAGGCCGCTCTCGGTGAGGTACTCGTCGGAATACTTGACGGGCGCTTTGCAATGCGGACAAATGACGCGCACCAAACGCTGCGCCAGAATACAGTTGAGCGCGGAGACGAAGTTGTAGGCTTCGACGCCCATGTTGAGGAAGCGGCCAAGCACATCCAGCACGTTATTGGCGTGGACGGTGGTGAATACCAAGTGACCGGTAAGCGCGGCGTTGATGGCAATCTGCGCGGTTTCCTGGTCGCGAATTTCGCCCACCATGACTTTGTCGGGATCGTGGCGCAGGATGGAGCGCAAACCGCGCGCGAAGGTGAGTCCCTTCTTTTCATTCACGGGAATCTGGGTGATGCCCTTGATCTGGTATTCGACGGGATCTTCAATGGTGATGATCTTGTCTTCGTCGTTCTTGATTTCGCTGAGCGCGGCGTAGAGGGTGGTGGTTTTGCCCGAGCCGGTGGGCCCGGTGACCAGCACCATGCCGTAAGGTTCCTTGATATAGCGGCGGAACTTGGTCAGGTCGTTATCGGCGAAGCCCACCACATCGAGCGAAAGCTTGGCGAATTTCTCGCTCATGGACTCTTTGTCGAGCACGCGCAACACGGCATCCTCACCATAGATGGTGGGCATGATGGAGACGCGAAAATCGATGAGCCGGTTCTTGTAACGCACGCGGAAGCGGCCGTCCTGGGGGACGCGGCGCTCGGCGATGTCGAGTTCGCTCATGACCTTGATGCGCGAAATGATGGTGGAGTGCCAGTCTTTGGCAATGGGCGGCATGGCGTAGTGCAGCACGCCGTCGATGCGGTACTTGATGGCCACTTCCTGGTCACGGGTTTCGATGTGGATGTCGCTCGCGCGCCGTTCGAGTGCATTGAAGATGGTGGTATCGACCAGCTTGATCACCGGCGCGATGTCGGAATCGCCGGCGGCTAAGCGGTCAATCGAGAGCGTCTCGTCGGGGTTGTCTTCATCGCCGACGACGTCGAGCGCGAAGCCCTCCGTCACCTCTTCGAGAACGCGCTGCGATTGTTCGGTTTTCTTGAGGAGGTCGGAAATCTGCGAAAGCGTGGCCACGCGTACACGCAGCTTTTTGCCAAGCAGTACGGCCAGTTCGTCGATCAGGTTGAGATTTCGGGGATCGGCAATGGCGATTTCGAGGGTGCCGTTTTCTCCGGCGCCCGCGCCGTTATAGGCCTGAATGGGCACGAAATTGTAGCGGAACATGAGATCGACCGGGATCGAATGGAACAGCTCATGGTCGATGCGGGTTTCCTTGAGATCGACAAACTCGTGATAATAGCGCCCGGCTAGAGCGCGCGCCTTGGAGATTTCGAGCACCGGATCTAGGGGAACGATTTGGTTAGTGGCCGCCATAGTTGGATCTCAGGAACGGATGGAGTCCGCCAAGGAAAAGATCGGCAGATACAGGGAAATCAACACAAAAGCGACAAAGATGCCCATTATGATCATGATTACGGGTTCAATCAGACTCAGCGCGGCAGTTACCCGGGTCGCCACGTCGTCTTCGTAAAATTCGGCTACGCTGCCGAGCATCGCGGGCAACGCGCCCGTCGATTCGCCTACCTCAATCATATCCAGCGACAGGCTGGGGAAAACGCCGGTAATGCGCAGGGCTCCTGAAAGCGACTGCCCTTCGCGTACCAGTTTGGTGGCTTTTTGGAGGACTTTTTTCAGTACCTGGGTGCCGAGCGAATCGGCCGAGGTATCGAGCGCCTGCATCAGCGGGATACCGCCGATGAGCAGGGTGCTCAACACGCGAGAAAATTGCGCCACCTGATATTTGAGCCAAACTTCGCCCAAGACGGGGACTTTCAGCAGCGCGCGGTCGAAGGCTTCCTTGCCGGCAGGCGTTTTCGACCACATCCGCAAGGCGACGATGGTAACCACAAGAGCCGCAAATCCGAAAAGCACGTAGCCGCGTGCGGTAGTGCCGATGGCGATCAGGATCAGCGTGGGCGTGGGCAACTGCGCCTGCATGCTTTTATAGAGTTCGGCGAAGTTCGGCACCACATAGGTGATCAAGAACACGATCAGGCAGGTGACCAGGACGATCAACAGCGCCGGGTACATCAGCGAAACCAGCAGCTTCTTGCGCACGGACAAGGCGAGTTTCTGGTAGGTAACGAAGCGCTCGATCACTTCGGCGAGCGATCCGCTGCGCTCGCCGGCGAGGACGCTGGTGACATAGATGGGCGGGAAGACGCCCTGCTTGGCGAAGGCGTCGGAGAGCAGGGCGCCGCTCTTCACTTCATCGCGCACGTTGCGGATGTGGCTCGACAGTTTGGGATCGGTGAGGCGTTCGGCCAGCAAGTCCAACGCGCGGAGGATGGGCAGGCCGGCGCGAATCAGGGTGACAAACTGCTGGTTGAAGATCAGGAATTTTTCCAAGTTGAAGCGCTTGCCGCTGGGGCGCAGGCCGGAGGCGAGGCCGCCGATTTCCGAGCGCGGCTTGATGTTATAGACCAGGAAACCCTGCTGCGTGTAGCGGTCGCGCAATTCCCGCTCAGAGGCCGCTTCGGCCACCTGCTGGTGAATCTCACCTCGCGCATCGGCGTATTTTAGGGTCCACTCGGCCATGCCGTAAGTTATTGAGGGCTGGTTACCCAGCCTGAAGACAATCCTCCGCCTGACTTACAAAAGGATAGACGCGGGCCGAGGCCGGAACGTGCAGTGATCATGGTGGCTAGCTCGCACGCTCATGGAGCCAAACTTTAATAAGAGATTGATAAGGAACGTCGCGACGGTTGGCTTCGACCTTGATGCGCTCCAGCAAATCCACAGGCAACCGGAGCGAAATCGATTTCGTGGATGGCCTCAGGTTCGGGAACCGGGCAAGTTGAGCTTGAGACCAATCCAGGTATTGGGTGGTGTCGTGGGTTTCCCAAAACTTTCGCTCCGCCGTGGTGGAACGGAATTTAGGAACCGGCTTGAGATGCTTTTTCATAGACAACCTTTTCCTTCCGGTGCATGGGGCGGGCCGATATTACACGAATTCTGGCACCCGACCCTCGAACGGTGAATGAGACGTGAAGCAAACGGCCTTCGCCGCTCCTGCCCAGCGCGTGAAACCGGGGCTCCTCGCCGCTGTGCTTAAAGTCTTCGAGTAACAGCAGGGGCTGATGGAGAAATACCTGTTCGGCCTCCCGCTGCGTGACACCGTGCCTTTCGTTCTTGTGCTCATTTCCGGAGTCCCATTCGAATTCCTCGAACCGGATCAGATCCAGCATTCTCGTATATCACCATAATATACGATTCGGGGACGATAGGGCGCGCCTACTTGCCTGCCGCCGCTCCTCTGGCTGCGGCTTTCGTAAAGATAAGAATGTGCTGACGGGGCAGGGTTTCAATTACGGAATCCAATTTGAACCCTTCCGCCTCGACCTCGGTTTTGGCCTGCGCCACGCTCATCTTATGATCGGGCAGGATGGGGACCGCGGGGTCCTCCTTGCGGTATTCGAGCTGTACCAGGCGGCCGTCAGGTTTTAGAGCCGCGCGGATGCCTTGCAGCATTTTCTGGGGCTGCGAAAACTCATGGTACACGTCGACTAAGATGATCAAATCGATCTGCGCGGCCGGGAGCTTAGGGTCGGTGGCGTAGCCCAGCACTGTTTCGACATTGGTAACTCCGGCTTTGATGGCATTGCTGCGCAGAAGGTCAAGCATCTCGGGCTGCAAATCGTTGGCGTACACTTTGCCGTTTGGGCCGACGCGCTTGCCCATGCGTAGCGCCACATAGCCGGTACCGGCGCCGACTTCGGCCACCGTCATCCCCGGTTTCAAGCCGATGGCATTGAGAGCGCCTTCGACGTTTTCCTCGGTTTCACGCTCGGGGCGCTCGAGCCAATCCGCGCCGCCCGAGCCCATCACGTTAGCGATGCGGCGGCCGGTGAGAGGGTGGGTAGATTGGAAAGCGGGCGCGACGGCCGCCGCAGCGGCCAGCATCACCACCAGCGCCGCCACAGCCCCCGCCGTGCGCCGCTCGATTTGCCTTTCCCTGCGATTCCCGCTAGATTGTGGATTGACCATGTTCAGTCGCCGGGCGCTGCCTATATTATGTCTCTTGTCAGGAGTGGTGGTTGCGGGGATGGCGCTGGGGGGATGCCGGAAGCAGGGTTCGGATCAGATCGATTTTCAAATGGGGGAGCGCGTAACTGCTACTCCCATGATTTACAACGTGGTGCAAACGGTGTGGCGCACGCAGCTCGGCGATCTGTTCAAGATACGTATTCCGGACCACCGGTTCCTGCTGATTACACTCTCGGCCACCAACAGCGGCGGAAGGGCGTTGTCGGTTCCGTTCTTTACCCTCGAAGACGCCAACCGGCGAGAATACAAGGAACTCCAAACGGGAGATGGGGTTCCCGACTGGTTCGGACTGCTGCGCGAAATTGCGCCGGCTGAAACCAAGCAGGGCAACATTATGTTTGACGTACCCCTGGCCTCTTATCGCCTGCGTCTTACCGATGGGGGCGAGCCGGGATCGGAGAAATTTGTATGGGTGGAAATTCCGTTGCGAATGGACACGGATACCGGCGTAAGCACGCCTCTGCCTGGGCCCAAATAGAGGGGATCCGCTGGCTGGCAATCGCGTTGAGCCTGGCGGCGGCAATGCCGGCTCGAGGGGCGTTTTCCGTGGAGCGTATCGCTCTGCATCAGTTCGAAGACGGACCGGTGCTGGCGCCGAATCACATGTTTCTTCCGGGCGAAACGGTTTTCTTCAGCTGCCGATTGACTGGTTATCAGGCCGCGGTTACGGGAAACGACCAGCGCAGCGTCAGGCTTACCTGGAAGATTGAGGTGACCGATCCTGCCGGTATTCCACTGGTGAGCGAGGGCAGCGGTGAAATTGCCGAGCCCATCTCAGTGCAAGACAAAAACTGGTACCCAAAGTTTTTGCAGCATTTTAATATCCCGCCGTTTGCACCGGGCGGCGCCTATCACATCAAAGTCACCGCAACGGATAAAGTGGCCAAGGCAGAACTGAACTCGCAACTGGATTTCCAGGTGCGGGGGCATGCGGTCGAGTCCAGCCCGGTTCTGACCGCCCGCAATCTGCGCTTCGAAAAGGACGACACCGACGGGCCGCCACTCGATCCCGCCGTTTATCGTCCTGGTGACACGCTGTGGGCGCGGTTTGACATCACCGGTTATAAGTACGGCGAGAAGAACCATTATTCGGTCGAATATGGACTGGCCATCTTGCGCGAATCGGGCGACCAGGTGTTCGCCCAGCCCGCGGCGGCCGCCGATTCGAGCGAAGCGTACTATCCGCAGCGTTACGTCCCGGGCGCGGTCAGCCTGAATCTGGCGGCGGACGTGCCAGAGGGCAATTACACGCTGGCGATCACGATGGCCGATAAGGTCGGCGGGCAGATGTCTGAGGCGCGCGCCCCATTCCGTATTCAAAAATAGTCATTGTTTTACATTAATGGACACACGCACGGAGTTACCCAGAGTCCGCCGGCAGCGAGGTATGTCGGCGGCGCAGCTGGCGGCGCTCGCGGGAGTCAGCCGGCAGACCATTTACGCCATCGAGGGGGGGGAATACATTCCTAACACCACGTTGGCGCTGCAACTGGCTCGGCTCCTGGAGGTGCGTGTCGAGGACTTGTTCCGGTTGGAGGGTGAAGTGGCGCCTCCACCCAAGCCTATTAGTGTGGAGCTGCTGGGTGACGCGGCGCGCAAAGGCCAGGCGGTGCAATTGTGCCATGTAGGCAAGCGGCTGGTTGGGGTGGCGGCGGTCCCGCAACCGATGCTTCCGTTTGCGGATGGCGTGGTAGTTGGCGTTGCCGGGTCGAGGACGCCGCAACGCGCCGATATCCGCGTGTTTCCGAACGACGATCCGGAAGGCAAACGCATTCTGGTGGCCGGCTGCGATCCGGGCATTTCGCTGCTTGCACAGCCGCTGGCTAAGGCCGGGGGTGTGGAGATGATTGTCGCGCCCAGTTCCAGCCAGCGGGCGCTCGAATGGCTAAAAGAGGGTTCGGTCCACATTGCCGGCACACACTTGCGGGATGCCTCTACCGGTGAGTACAACCTGGCTGCGATCCGCCGTCTGTTTCCCAAGGGCGGCGTGAAAGTGGTGACCTTTGCCATTTGGGAGCAGGGATTGGTGTTCGCGGCGGGTAATCCCAAAAACATTCGCGGCGCGGAGGACTTGGCGCGCCCCGGCGTTTCTATCGTCAATCGCGAAAAGGGCGCGGGCAGCCGCGACCTGTTGGATCGAGAGCTGGAGCGCGCGGGAGTGACGGCACGCTCCGTAAAAGGTTACGACCGTATTGCCCACGGGCACCTGCCGGCGGCGCTGGCTGTTAGCCTCGGCGAGGCGGATTGCTGCGTCGCAACCCGTTCCGCGGCGCAAGCGTTCGGTTTGGGCTTCTTACCGCTGGCGACGGAACGATACGATCTGGCGATCCGCCGCCAATTCGTGAAGTTGCCCGCGGTGGAGGCCCTGCTTGACGGGCTGAATCGCGCAGCCCTGCGCCGAAGGCTGGAACTGCTGGCAGGGTATGACACCAGCCGGACGGGCGAAGTACGAGTGACTTAACCATCGCGTGTTACACTGAAAATCGCAGTAATTCCAGGAGTTTTCGTGTGGATCGTCAAACCCGTAAAGATCTGAAGACCGATAAGTTTGCAGAAGAGGTCGTGGATGTATTCGAATGGACCTCGCTGCATAAGGCCCAAGTGGTGCGCTACGGCGCCGTGCTGGTCGCCTTGGTGCTGATTGTGGTGGGCGTGATGTACTATAACCGGTCTCAAGCGGCCGCGCGGCAGGAAGCCCTGACGAAAGCGTTGCGGGTGGATGATGCCACTACCGGCGCCACCATTCAGGCAGCCAATCTGCATTTCGATTCCGAGGCCGACAAGACCAAAGCCAAAGTGCAGGCGTTCACGGATCTGTCGGCTAAATACAACGGTACCCAGGAAGGCGCGATCGCCGACATTTATCTGGCCAGTTACGCAACCGATCAAGGCCGGCTGGATGAAGCTGAAAAACGCTACAAACGAGTGGTGGACGACGCTCCCAAGGCTTATGCCGGCTTAGCGCGCATTTCGCTCGCGCAAGTCTATTCGTCGGAAGGCAAGCTGGCGGAGGCCGAGAAAGTATTGCGGGAGGCCATTGCTAATCCAACGGCAACCGTATCCAAGGAGCAGGCTAGCCTGGTGCTGGGCGAGCTGCTGAGCAAGTCGAATCCGGCCGAGGCTCATAAGCTGCTGGACCCGCTGCGCACTTCGACCCGCGCGGCCATCAGCCGCACCGCGATTACCGACGCCGCCAATATCCCGCAGGGGGGCGCGCTGCCGGTTTCCCCCGCCGCCAAGTAGGCCCGTTCAGAAGTGACCCCGGCGCTCGCCCATCTGCGCTTTCCGCTCGAAAAGTCGCGGGGCCGGCGCTATCCGGAGCTGGCGCACCCTTACCGCAATCCCTTCCAGCGCGATCGCGATCGCGTGGTGCATGCACGCGCATTCCGCAGGCTGGAGAACAAGACTCAGGTGTTTACCGCCGGGGTTTCCGATCATTTTCGAAATCGTCTGACGCATACGATTGAGGTTTCGCAGATTGCGCGGACCGTGGCCGGCGTGCTGGGCGTGGATGAGGACCTCACCGAAGCCCTGGCGCTGGCGCATGACATAGGACACCCGCCGTTCGGTCATGCGGGCGAAGATCAATTGGACCGCATGATGCGCCGCTTCGGCGAGCGCTTCGATCACAACCTGCAAGCCCTGCGTATCGTCGAATCGTTCGAGAGCCGCTACGCGCGCTTTCCGGGGCTGAATTTGACGTTCGAAGTCCGCGAGGGCATGGCTAAGCATTCACGCGACTTCGAGCGCGGCGAGATCCCGGAACTGGAAGAGTATCTGCCTGGGCTGCGGCCGCCGATCGAAGCCCAGTTGATCGACGCATGCGACGAGATCGCTTACGACACGGCGGATTTGGACGACGGCTACCACGCGGGCCTGGTGACGATCGAGGCTGCCTGCAGCGCCTCCGGCAAGTTCCGGGAATTGCACGAGGCCGCCGAAATGCAGTTCCCGGGCGCGCCGGAACGGGTGCGCATGCATGAAGTAGTGCGCGGATTAATAGACTGGCTGGTTTCGGGACTACTCGAAGGCACGGTATCGGCGGCCCAGGGGCTCGGGGACGTAGATTCCGTACGAGCGCATCCCGAACGAGTGGTCCGCTTTACGCCCGCGACTGCCGAGGGCAGTGCACAACTGAAGCGCTTCCTGCGGGCGCAGGTTTATGAATCGGAGCACCTGGTACTGGAGCGCCAGCGCTCGGTGGAGCAGATCGAGCGCTTGTTCGAGCTGCTGCTGGCGCAGCCGGAATTGATGCCCGCGGCGTATCGTGAGGATTCTGCCGGCGAATCGCTGCATCGCCAGGTCTGCGACTATATCGCAGGCATGACCGACGGGTTTTTTGCGCGGACCTGCGATCAGTTGGGGATCTAGGGCGTCAACCTTCGGGGCGGGTTTACGTTGTAATAAGTGATGCGGAAGTTAATCGCGGTTGCGGCATTGGCGCTCTGCCTGGGGGCGCGGAGTCCTAAGCTTTCGAAGGACGACCAGGTTCTTCACGCGCTGAACCGCCTGACTTTCGGTCCGCGGCAGGGGGACATCGAGGCGGTTCGCAAGACGGGCATTAAGAAGTGGATCGACCTCCAACTTCACCCTGAGCGCATCGCCGAGAATCCGGAGCTGGCGCAACGGCTGGCTCCGCTGGAATCGCTGCGGCTATCCCAGTCCGCGACGGAGCGCACGTATCCCAATCCGCAGATGATTCGGGCGATTGCGGCGGGGCGGCAGGCAATGCCGGAAGATCCGGTGACGCGGGCGGCAGTCGAACGGGTGGTGCATCGCTTCAAAGTGAAGAAGAGCGATGCCGGGGATGCGCCTCTCGAGCCGGCGGTGCCATTGGAGCAGTTGTTGAATCGCGAGCAGATCCGCACGCTGCGCACGGGAACGCTGGAACAGAAGCGCGAAGTGATCGCTGCCATTCCCGAGGGCCAGATGGACGAAGTTGCGATTGCGCTGCCGCCGGGCTTACGTTTGCAATTGCTGCCCGTTGTCGAACCCGGTCTGCGCCGCAAGCTGATGTTGCTCACAGCTCCGCAGCAGCTCATCGCTTTCGACTTGAGCGAAGGTAAGCTGTACCGGGCGATCCTTAGCAACCGGCAACTCGAGGAGCAGCTGGTCGACTTCTGGTACAACCACTTCAACGTTTTCCTCGATAAAGGCGCGGATCGCTATCTGGTGCCGACGTATGAGCGCGAGGCCATCCGGCCGCATGTTCTGGGAAAATTTCGCGATCTTCTGGAGGCGACGGCCAAGAGTCCGGCGATGCTGTTTTTCCTGGACAACTGGCAGAGCGTCGGTCCGGGCGCACCGCGGCGGCCAAATGCCAAGCAACCGGTGCGGGGATTGAACGAAAACTACGCTCGCGAGTTGATGGAGCTGCACACTCTCGGCGTCGATGGCGGCTACACGCAGAAAGACGTTACCGAAGTGGCGCGCTGCTTTACCGGCTGGACCATCCGCCAGCCGCGGCAGGGCGGCGATTTCTTTTACAACGACCGCGTGCACGATAAAGGCGCAAAGACGGTTCTGGGCGTGACGATTCCGGCGGACGGCGGCCAGGACGATGCCGAGAAAGTGCTGGATATCCTGGCCAAGCATCCGTCCACGGCGCGTTACCTGTCGAAAAAGCTGGCCCAGCGCTTCGTGGCTGACGATCCGCCGCAAAAACTGATCGACAAGATGGCCAAGACCTTTCGCGACAAAAACGGCGACATTCGAGAAGTAATGAAAACCATGTTGACCTCGGATGAATTCTTCTCGCAAGCAGCCTATCGCGCCAAGGTGAAAACGCCGTTTGAGATGATCGTCAGCGCGGTGCGCGCTACCGGAGCGCAAGTGGATTTCGCGTACCCTTTGGCGAGGCAGATCGCAGAGCTCGGCCAGCCGCTCTACCGCAAGCTCGAACCCACCGGTTATTCGGACGCCAACAGCGAATGGGTGAATTCAGCGGCTCTCCTGGCGCGGATGAACTTCGCGCTGGCGCTGGCACAGAACAAAGTTCCGGGCGCGAAGCTGGACGCCTCGCTATTCAGCGGCGACCCCGGCGAGGTTGCCCACCAGATCCTCTACACCGACGCCAAACCGGAAACGCTGGCGGCGATTGCCAAGCAGACGCAAGGTTCGAGCAGCGCGCCGGTGGTGGGGTTGATCCTGGGTTCGCCCGATTTTCAGAGGAGATGAAGATGATCACTCGACGCCTCTTCCTCAAGAGCTCCGGACTCGCCATGTTTGGCGTGGGCGCTGCGCCGATGTGGCTGGCGCGGGCGGCGGATGGCCCTAGTCCGCGCAAGAAAGTTTTGGTTGCGATATTCCAGCGGGGCGCGGTGGACGGATTGAACGTCGTGATCCCGTTTGGCGACAAGAACTACTACTCACTGCGTCCCACCATTGCGATTCCGGTGCCGAAAGCCGGGGGGGAGTCGGCACTCGACCTCGATGGCTTCTTCGGCTTGCATCCGGCTTTGGCGCCGCTCAAGCCTATCTACGATGCCAACCAGCTTGCGATCGTTCAAGCGGTGGGATCGCCCGATCCGACACGTTCGCACTTCGACGCGCAGGATTACATGGAATCGGGCACGCCGGGGCGCAAAGCCACTACCGACGGCTGGCTGAATCGAGCACTCTCGCCGGGTCCGGACGTACACAAATCGCCGGTGCGCGCGGTCAGCATGGGGGCGTCATTGCCGAGGGCGCTGCGGGGGCGGAATGAAGCGGTTGCCATAAACAATCTGAGTGATTTCAAGGTGCGCGAGGCCGATGGGGCCGCGACTTTCGAAAGCATGTACGCATCGACGCTTGACAAGATGCTGAACGGCACAGGCCGCGAGACTTTCGATGCGGTAAAGCTGATGCAGTCGATTCAAGCGCAGGCATATACGCCCGCAGGCGGCGCCAAGTATCCGGGCGGAAGGCTAGGGCAGTCCTTGATGCAGATCGCACGCTTGATCAAGGCTGACGTGGGTTTGGAAGTCGCGTTCACCGATGTGGGCGGATGGGATACGCATGTTAACGAAGTGGGGCAGACGCCCGGGACCGGGCAACTGGCGAATCTGCTGGGCAATTTCGCTCAGTCCCTGGCCGCTTTTTATCAGGACTTGGGGGATCGCATCGAAGACGTTGCGGTAGTCACCATGAGCGAGTTCGGGCGCACCGCGAAAGAGAATGGCAATCGCGGCACCGACCACGGCCACGCGAATGTGATGTTCGCTTTTGGCGGCGCCATCCGCGGCGGGAAGGTATACGGGGAGTGGCCTGGCCTCGCACCGGAGCAACTCCATGAGAACCGCGATTTGGCGCTCACCACCGATTTCCGGGATGTGTTGAGCGAATTGGTGGCCAAGCACCTAGGAAACGGCCAGTTAATGGCGGTGTTTCCGGAGTATGCCCAGCCTAAATTCCGCGGACTGATTGTCGGCTAACCATCTGAAAAGATTACTGCGGATAATTAAGTACTGATACTTACTTAGTACTCTATTCTCCCGCCGGGGTATGCCCGATATAAACGTTAGTGATTCTCGCTTTCTTAATAGCAACCAACTCGAACAAACTCACCTTGCGAAGCCCTGAAGTGTGGGTGTATCTGCTAGGCCTGTCGGTACTTCTGGTGATCGCGCTGCGCCGCGTTGTGGCACAGCAGAACCCGCTAAAAGACGAAGTCTATATGAAGACCGTGGCCATCGAATATGTACAAACCGGGGTCGCATGGATACGAGCGGACGGGAAGATTCGTTCCGCCAACGCCTCTTTGGGAAACACGCTCGGCGGAGAGCCGCGCACGCTTGTAGGGCGCGACTGGTATGAAATGTTCGTCCCACAGGATCGCAGCAAAATAGAGGAAGCTTATAGCCAGATGTTGTTGCTCGGCAAGGCTACGCTCCACGTTGACGGACGCCGGACGGATGGCGCATATACTGGCCTAGAAGTGCTGATGGTAGCGATTCACGATCATAAAATGCGCTTCGTAGGGCACCACTGTCTGGTACTCGACCGCACCCGAGAAAAGACTCTGGCAGCGCAGGTGGAAGAACTCACCAAGCACCAGGACCAGCAGGTCAGCGCGAGCCGCTAAACCGTGCTAAACTGGCTAGGTAAAACAGTAGCAGGAGTGTCCCTAGAAATGGCGAAAGTGTGTGACGTTTGCGGGCGTGGTCCCCAGTTTGGCAACCGGGTAAGCCATGCGCACAATTTGACGAAGCGGCGCTGGAACATCAATTTGCAGGAAGTCCATGCAGTGGTGAAAGGCGCTCCCAAGCGGATTCGCGTGTGCACCTCGTGCATTAAAAACGGCAAGGTCGAAAAAGCGGCCTAGGCTGAAATCAGACCCCTTCTCTCTTTTTCAAGCTCCAGCAAGATGCGTTTGCGCCACAGGCCGCCTCCGTAGCCACCCAGCTCTCCATTTTGATTCACCACCCGATGGCATGGAATTAGAATGGCAATGCGGTTCATACCGTTGGCGCGGCCCACCGCGCGGGAGGCTCCTGGCTGCCCTAGGGCGCGGGCGATGTCCTGATAAGAGCGCGTCTCGCCGCAAGGGATGGCGAGCAGTTCGCTCCACACCCGTTGTTCAAATTCCGTCCCGGGGTAAATCAGCGGCACTGTGAACGCGCGGCGCTTGGCGGCGAAGTAATCGGTCAGTTCCGCGCGGAGTTGGCGCAGGTGGTCGTTCTCGCCGGGCACCATGGCCATGGGGAACCGGCGGCGAATGCGATCGAACTGGGCTTCGAGCATGCGGCGATCACTGAACTCGAGCAGACAAATTCCCTGGGACGACGCGCCGGCCACCATCGGGCCGAGCGGGGTTTCAATCCATGCCAGATAGATGCAGTCGCCTTTTTCAATCTGGCCGGGCGGTTTGCCGAAGAGCCGTGCGAAGGCGGTACGGAAGCCGCTATGCGATTCAAAACCGGAGTCAAAAACTGCGTCGTCGATGGGCGCGCCGCCGCGGATGCTCACGAATGCCTGGCCCAGGCGGCGCGCGCGGCAGTAGGCTTGGAAGGTCATGCCGTATTCGCGCAAAAAGTAGCGGCGTACGCGGGCGGCTTCGAGACCCATCTCGCGCAAGCCGGATTCGCGGATGCGGGCGCCGCCGCTTTGATCGACGGTCCCAAGCAGACTGCGCACCCACTCGGGAGCCGAGGATTCGGTCGGGCGACAGCGCTTGCAAGGGCGATAGCCGGCAAACACTGCTTCTTTGACGGTGGCGAAGAATTCGACGTTTCGGGGCAGCGGTTTGCGGGCGGGGCAGGAGGGCAGGCAGAAGATGCCGGTAGTGCGGACGGCGGTGAAGAACAGTCCGTTATAGGTGGCGTCGGAGGCGAGAAACGCGCGCTCCATCTCAGGGCGCGGCGGTAACAAGGGGAAGGCGTTCACGGCAGTAGCTTGCATGGAGACAGTGTAGGGCTTCACGCGAATTGCCTCCACCGAAAAACCGACGCGGAATTATTCCACACGCTACGGCGAGCGGCCGGGCCACTTGTCCAACGCCTCGCCGGCCCACTGCGGACTCTCACCGGTTGGGCAGGTGGCAGTTCATGCATTCAGTGAAGGGACTCCCGGCCTGATGCGGGTATGCTCCTGAATGCTTGCGGCAGGCGGTCCGTGGGGCGAACTGGCGACATGGCACTGGAGGCGCACCGTGCCATGCAAGTCAGGGCACGAGACACAGGTAACTCAGCGCAGGTACATGGCGGTCTGCACGAAATCGTTGCCCTGCATGCGGAACCGACGTAACTCGGAGCTACGCTGGCGATAACTACACTTGCAGCGAAGGTACCCAGAAGGATGGCCGTTCGCATCTGCCCTATTTTAACTTGGTCAGCTTGGCGGGCTGGGACTGCTCGCAGGCGATGGAGTCGGTTACGCCGGAAGCAATGGCCGCGCACGCGTTCGAGATGGCGGTGCGCGTCGCAAATGCTTCGGTAGAGCCCGAGGCAGTCCGGCAATTGGTCTGGCCGTTGAAGGTCATGCACGCTTCGTAACGGTGGCTGGCGAGATTAAAGCTGGAGTAAACGATTACCCCCAGAATCACCAGGACGATCACGATGCCCACCAGAACGGGTTTCTTCATGGGCTCACCATCGCTTGCTCCTTGAAGAACGAGCCCATCTTGCGGAATTTATTGTAGCGGTCGTCGATGAGCTGCTTCGGTGTCAGTCCGGAAAGTTCGGCGAGGCTGGCGCGCAAGGTGGTGCGGACCGCTTCGGCGGCGGCGTCGGGATCGGTGTGGGCTCCTTCGCCCGGTTCGGGGACGATGCCGTCGATTAAGCCTAACTTGAGAAGATCGGGAGCCGTGATCTTGAGAGCAGCAGCCGCCTCCGGCGCGCGGGCCGAATCGCGATAGATGATGGCCGCGCAGCTCTCGGGCGAAATGACGCTATACCAGGCGTTCTGCAGCATGTAAACGCGATTGCCGACGGCTACGCCTAACGCGCCGCCGCTACCGCCTTCGCCGATCACCACAGCGATCACCGGCACACTCAGGCGCGACATTTCGCGGAGGTTGTAGGCGATGGCCTCGGCCTGCCCGCGCTCTTCGGCGTCGAGGCCGGGATAAGCGCCGAGGGTATCGATCAGGGAAATGATGGGGCGCGAGAACTTGGCCGCCAGCTCCATCGCACGCATGGCCTTGCGGTAGCCTTCGGGTTTGGGCATGCCCCAGTTGCGGAACACTTTTTGCTTGGTGTCGCGGCCCTTCTGCTGGGCGATCACCATGACGGGGCGTTCTTCGAACCAGGCCATGCCGGTGATCATGGCATGATCGTCGGCATAGAAGCGGTCGCCGTGAATCTCGTTGAAGTCGGTAAACAGGCGCTGGATGTAATCGAGCGAATGCGGGCGCTTGGGGTGGCGGGCCAGTAGCACGCGGTCCCAACTGGGATTCGACTTAGCTGGAATCGGGGGAGTTTGGGGGTCAGCCATGCGGCGGTCGCGTCAGTTAGCCAGAATTTCCATCGCTTCGGATCCGCACAGACGCGAAACCTCGGCGCAGAATTCCTTGTCCGGCCGTACTTTGACGGTCACATCCAGGATAACCGAGAAATCACGCGGTTTTTCCAGGCGCAGCCGCACTTCGGTTTCGCCGGGCTTGGCGCGAAACAGATTTTGGAGGGCGGCGGCGCAGTCGGCGGAAGACGCTCCGTTGACCGGCACTTTGATTGAGATCAACGAGGGCAGATTCACACGAGCAACTTCGAGCGGGACGATTTCCTGCACCGAAATCTTCGGTGGGGCGTTTTCCTCGGGCAGCACCAGTCCTCGGATGAGGACGGCCTTGTCTTCGCCGAGAGATGGCGTGAGGCGCTCATATTGAGTAGAAAAAACCATGGCTTCAATGCAACCTTCCAGATCTTCGATCTGCATCAAGGCCCAGGGCTTGCCATCGCGGGTGCGCTTACGTTGGACCGCCGTGAGAATGCCGCACAGTGCGACTTCTGCGCCCTTTTGCAAACCCTCAAGATTCGAAGTCGTGTGCGTAGCCAACTCGGCCACTTTGTCTTTGTACTGATCTAAGGGATGGCCAGTGATGTAGAAGCCCAGCATCTCCTTTTCGCTAGTGAGCTTTTCGGGGCCGCTCCAATCGGGGACTTTTGGAAGCGGGTGTTCGGAGGCGGGCTGCTCGGCGGTGAGCATCGCGAACAACCCGGACTGGCCGCTGGCGCGATCCTTCCAAACACGCGTTCCATTTTCCATGGCGCTGTCGATTACGGCCATAAGCTGCGCGCGCGTTCCCTCCAGCGTATCCATGGCGCCCGCCTTGATGAAGCTCTCAATCATGCGGCGATTCACAGCGCCGAGGTCTACACGCTCGCAGAAATCGTAAAGCGAGGTGAAGGGGCCGGCTTCGGTGCGAGCTTTGGCGATGGACTCGACCGCGTTTGCGCCGACATTTTTGATCGCGCCGAGGCCGAAGCGAATGCCTTCGTCGGGTCCGGAGACGACCGGGGTGAAGTCAAGGTCAGACGAATTGACGTCCGGGGCGAGCACGCGGATGTGCATCTCGCGGCACTCGTTAATGTACTTGACTACTTTCGCTGTGTTCCCGGTTTCAGACGTGAGCAACGCCGACATGAACTCGATCGGATAGTGCGCTTTGAGGTATGCGGTCACATAGGCCAGATACGCGTAGGCCGCCGAGTGCGACTTGTTAAAGCCGTAGCCTGCGAACTTCTCCATCTGGTCGAAAATTCGCTCGGCCTTTTTCGCGGGATGGCCGTTCTTCTTAGCGCCGGCGGCGAAGCGTTCGCGTTGCTGGGCCATTTCCTCGGCTTTTTTCTTGCCCATGGCGCGACGCAGCAAGTCGGCTTCGCCGAGCGAATATCCGGCGATGCGGTTGGAGATCTGCATCACCTGTTCCTGGTAGACCATGACGCCGTAGGTCTCCTCCAGGATTTCCTTCAGTTCGGGCAGATCATAGACCACTTCCTTGCGGCCGTGTTTGCGATCGACGAAGTCGTCGATCATGTCCATGGGGCCGGGGCGGTAGAGCGCGTTGAGGGCGATCAAATCTTCGATGCGGTCCGGCTGGTAGCGGCGGAGGACGTCGCGCATCCCCGGTGATTCGAACTGGAACACCCCGCTGGTGAGGGCTTTGCTGAAAATCAACGCGTAAGTTTGCTGATCGTCGAAAGGAAGTTCTTCTACCGTCAGGCGGACGCCACGATGGCGCTCGATCAGCTTTAGCGCATCGGCGATGATTGTGAGCGTCGTCAGGCCCAGGAAATCCATCTTCAGGAGTGACAGCTTTTCCAGGCCATTCATGTCGTACTGCGTGACAATTTCGTCTTTGTTGGTCTTATAGAGCGGGACGATCTCTCTCAGCGGCAGCGGCGAGATAACCACGCCAGCCGCGTGGACGCTGGCATTGCGTGCCATGCCCTCCAGGCGCTCGGCGACCTCCAGAACTTCTTTTACTTTGGGGTCCTGGCGAGCCAGCGCGTCAAGCTGCGGCTCCATCTGCCGCGCCTGCTTCAGCTTTATGTTGAGCGGCATCGTGGGGATGAGCTTGGTGATGCGGTCGACTTCGCCGAAACCCATGTCGAGCACTCTGCCCACGTCCTTGATGGCGGCGCGCGCCCCCATAGTTCCGAAGGTGATGATCTGGGCGACTTGTTCGCGCCCGTATTTTTCGGTGACGTATTGAATCACTTCGCCGCGCCCGCGGGTGCAGAAATCGATATCGATGTCGGGCATGGAAATGCGCTCCGGATTCAGAAAGCGCTCGAACAGCAAACCATAGGCTAGAGGATCGATGTCGGTGATCTCCATGGCGTAGCTGACTAAACTGCCCGCGGCCGAACCGCGTCCTGGGCCCACGGGAATACCGCGCTGCTTGGCGAAGCGGATGAAATCCCAGACAATCAGGAAGTAACCCGAGAACTTCATCTCCTGGATCATCTTGATTTCGCGGTCCAGGCGTTCGGCGTATTCGGCGAGGTCGTGCTTCAAATGGCCTTGTGCAGCCAGCGCCTCCAAACGGCCGCGGCGTTTTTCAAATCCCTGGCGTGCTACGTACTCGAAGAAGCTGTCGGTTGTGTGGTCTTGCGGAATAGGGAAGCGAGGGAACGGCTCGGCGACTTTTTCGAGCTTGAGCTGGCAGCGTTGGGCTATATCATAGGTCCGGTTTAGTGCGTGTTCGACCTCGCCAAACAGCGCCATCATCTCTTCGCGCGTCTTGATGTAGAAGGCTTCCTGCTCGAAGCGCATGCGATTCAGGTCGGACATGGACTTACCGGTCTGAATGCACAGCAGAATTTCGTGGGCGCGCGCGTCGGTCTTGCGCAGGTAGTGGGAATCGTTGGTGGCTACCAACGGAATGCCGGTATCGGAAGCCAGCCGATGCACCAGCGGCATTACTTTGGCGTCAGGTTCCAGGCCATGATCCTGCAATTCGAGAAAGAAATTTTTCGGGCCGAACAGGTCGGTGTATTCGAAAGCGATGCGGCGCGCGTCTTCGTAGCGGTCCTGGAGAAGGGTTTCGTTGATGTCGCCACGCAGGCACGCGGAGAGTGCAATCAGCCCCTTTGAGTGGCGCGAGAGTAGGTCCTTATCGATGCGCGGCTTGTAATAGAAGCCTTCGAGATAGCCGGTAGAAACCAGTTGGATGAGGTTGCGGTAGCCTTCCTGGTTTTCGCACAGCAGCACCAGATGGTTGTAGCGGTTGGACTCGCTCTTGACGCCGATGCCCTGCTGGGCGACATACACCTCGCAGCCGATGACCGGGTGGACGCCATTCTCCTGGGCTTGAGTGTAGAACTCGACGGCGCCGAAGAGATTGCCATGATCGGTCATGGCAATGGCGGGCATTTTCTGCTCCGCCACGACCTTCATGAGCTGGGAGATTTCGCAGGCTCCGTCGAGCAGCGAGTAGTCGGTGTGGCAGTGGAGATGAACGAACGGGTTGGCCATACGAATAACCCGGGGGAGACTTTTAGTATAGCTGCCGTCCATTAACTGCGCCCGTCAGATACAATTCGGGGTGAGGATTTTGCGACTAGCTATACAGAGAGGGCAAAAATGAGATATCCACTTCGATTTTGGATGCTGGCTTGCTTGATCGCGATGTTACTGCTTCTGGTTCTGCCGGGGAAGCCCGTAGCTGCGGCGGCGAATCAGGTGGTGCTCATCGTGGGAGGCGATGTGGAATGGGCGCTGAACTCCCGGCCTCCGACGGTTCGCTATCGCATCACCGACCCCAAACCTTACGGCGGGCTGGTGTTTGGTAAACGCGATGTACGTGACCAGGTCACCGGCGACTGGCCTCCGGTCCCTTACGTCTATGAGGGCGAGAGCAAGAAGTATCTGGATAGTCTTGGTCTCAAGGGCGGCAGCGACGAGGCCGGTGGGGACAGCTTAAGCTACCCGCTGCCAAAGCAGGTAAACGCCAATACGTCGAAATCGCCAACCGGCCAGGAATATACCCAAGATTACTCATCCAACGTAGAGCTCTTGAACTATCCGTTGAAACGCCTGGCGCCCATCTTCCATGGGGCAGATCTGGTGTTTGTCAATTGCGAGGGCGCTCTCTCCGATCACGGCCGTCAGAACGGCGTGAACCGTTCACCGGAGAAGTTCGCAAAGTCTATGAAGGAGGCGGGGATCGGCATCGTGAACCTCGCCAATAACCATACTTTCGATGCCGAAGAACGAGGGTTCCTTGACACCATCCGCAATCTTGACTCGGTGGGCATAGCGCATACCGGCGGCGGACGCGATTTAGCCGATGCGCGAAAGCCTTACATCGTCGAGCGGAATGGCATCAAGCTAGGCTTCGTCAGCTACACGCAATTCACCAACTTTGGCGAGTCCGCATTCGCGGCTGACGGGCGCGCCGGGGTCGTGCCCATGGATCCATTCCTGATTAAGGAGGACATCCGCAAGTTGCGGCCGCAGGTGGATTACGTCCTGGTGGCGATCCATTGGTCGACTTCCGTGTCCAAAGTGGTCAGCCCGGAGAACCGCAAATTGGCGCACGAACTGATTGATGCGGGCGCAGATGTAATCCTGGGACATCATCCGCCTCATCCGAAAGGGATTGAGGTTTATCACGGAAAGGTCATCCTCTACGCCCCGAGCAACGTCTTGAGGGGGCACACTAGCATGACTTCGGACGACGGCTACCTGGCTCGCTTCACGATGGGGAAAAAATCGGTGGAAAAGGTCGAAGTTTTGCCCATGGCGGGAAAAGGACAACCGGATGGACACACTGGGCCGTACGATCCAAAACTGTTTCAGCCTTTTATCATGCAGGGTTCGAGCGCGCAGCAGCTTCTGGAGACGATTAGCGCCCGCTCTGCCGCATTGGATACTCCGATGAAGATCGAAGGCGATAAAGGTGTAATTACGGTTTCGGCGGCTAGTAAATAAGAGGCCGGCGAGGCATAGTCAGATCCGCTTCAGCACCTGAGAAATCATTGACTGGGCTTCCTGCTGGATTTGGTTCAAGTGATCGCGATCCCGGAAACTCTCGGCGTAAATCTTGTATACGTCTTCGGTTCCGGAGGGCCGCGCCGCGAACCATCCGTTGCGGGTGATCACCTTGATCCCGCCGATAGGATTGCCGTCGCCGGGAGCATTGGTCAGAACCGTTTCGATCCGCTCGCCAGCCAGTTCGGAAGCCGGAATATCCTTGGGCGATATCTTACCGAGCCTGGTGCGCTCATCTGCATTGGCTGGCGCGTCGATGCGTTCATATACCGGGCGGCCCATTTGCTCGCACAGGCCGGCATAGATTTCGCCCGGATCTTTCCCGCTGCGCGCGGTGATTTCCGCCGAGAGCAGGGCCGCGGTGATGCCGTCTTTGTCGGTAGACCAGGGCGACCCTTCGCGCGCCAGGAACGACGCGCCCGCGCTTTCTTCTCCCCCGAATCCCAGCGTGCGATTCATCAGGCCTTCCACAAAAAACTTAAAGCCCACGGGGACTTCATACACTTTGCGCCCAATTTCGTCCGACACGCGGTCGATCATGCTGCTGCTGACCACGGTTTTGCCCACCGCCGCGGCGACCGGCCAGCCGGCGCGCTGCCGGTATAAATATGAGATGCAAACCGCCAGGTAATCGTTGGGCGGAAGGAGGCCGCAGCTCTTGGCGACGATGCCGTGACGGTCATGATCGGTGTCGCAGGCGAATGCGATATCGAAGCGATCCTTCAAGCCGATCAGGCTGCGCATGGCGTAAGGCGATGATGGGTCCATGCGTATTCTTCCATCCCAGTCGAGAGTCATGAAACGGAAGGTAGGGTCTACGGTAGGGTTCACTACTTCCAGATTGAGGCCATAGCGCTCCGCGATGGGAGCCCAATAATGGACGCCGGCGCCGCCCAGCGGGTCGACTCCCATTTTTATTCCGGAATCGCGAAGCAGATCCATGTCGATGACGGTGGCGAGGCCCGAAACATACTCGCCGATGTAATCGTGGCGGCGGGTGGTGGCGGCTTTCAGTGCAGCGGGGTAGGGCAGGCGCTTCACAGCATCCAGTTTGCTTTCGAGATATGTATTGGCCAGATCCTGGATGAATTTTGTGATGCCGCTGTCGGCCGGCCCGCCGTGCGGCGGATTGTATTTAAACCCGCCATCCTCGGGCGGATTGTGCGACGGCGTGATCACGATACCGTCAGCCAACGCGGCGGTTCCACCGCGATTGTGCAGCAGAATCGCATGGGAAATCGCAGGTGTGGGCGTAAAGTCCACGTCGGTCAGGCCAGCGGGTCCTGGGCGCGCGGATGCGATCCGGACTTCAACCTCGTTCGCCGCCAACACTTCGAGAGCAGTGATGAATGCCGGCTCGGATAAGACGTGGGTGTCGATTCCCAGGAAAAGTGGACCGCTAATGCCGGATTGCCGTCGATACGCACAGATCGCCTGCGTCACGGCCAGAATATGGGTTTCGTTGAAGGAGGCTTGCAGCGCCGTTCCGCGATGGCCAGAGGTCCCGAAAGATACGCGCTGCGCCGCGACGCCCGGGTCGGGATGAACGGCATAGTACGCCTCGATCAAGCGCGCGGGGTCAATGAGGCTGGCGGATTCCGCCGGCTGACCGGCTAAGGGACTCACGGACATGTTGGGAGTGGCGCTATGTTCATGTTACGCTGCGGGCGGCGGTTTCTGGTATGGTGTGAGATTCATCCGCTTGTATGATCGACGCATGTTCCCAACCATTGCTCGACGCGTATATACAGCGCGCCCGTATCGGTGAGCTTCCGCCCGTCGCGCGGCCCACTACCATCGAGGACGCGTATGATTGCCAGGGGCGACTGGTCGAACGGCTGACCAGCCACTATGGCGGCCACGTCATCGGTTACAAAATCGCCTGCACCAACACGATCGCGCAGCGCTTGCTCAAAGTATCCGAGCCTTTCTACGGCCGCCTGCTTTCGAGCTCCACATTTGAAAGCCCCGCCACCCTCCCGGCCAGCCGTTTCGTCATGCGGGTTATTGAATCCGAATTCGCGTTCCGCTTTGCGCGCGACTTGCCACCGGCTGCGCGCCCTCTCGATCGCGATCAAATCGCCGCGGCGCTGGCCGGAGTCTTGCCGGGCATCGAAATCGTCGACAGCCGCTTCGATAGCTGGACCACGGTAGGCGCTCCGTCGCTGATCGCCGATAACGCGGTGCACGGTGCGTGGGTGAAAGGCGCGCTGCTTACGGACTGGCGCGATCTCGATTTGGCCGCCGAGGCGGTCGAATTGCGTGTGAATGGGAAGGTGATCGAACGGGGCTCGGGCAAAGCTGTGCTGGGTCATCCGTTGAATGCGCTCGAGTGGCTGGTGCATCGTCTCCACGAGCGAGGCATCGCGCTCAAAGCCGGCGAATACGTCACCACCGGAGTGACCACGGATATTTACGATGCCCAGCCGGGCGACCATCTCATCGCCGATTTTGGGCGCGTGGGAGCGGTGGAATTGACGATGGAAAAGCGTTGACGCGTGCTATGATGCTCGCGTGCAACTCCGCGCTTCACTGAAGCTTGTCAAGCTGGGCTATATCGTCAGTTTGTTGTTGGCGGTCGCGATCGTGGTTTACCTGCTGGCGATCCACAACGAGGATGAGCGGATGTGGGGCTTGCTGGCGATTCCGGTCTTGCTGGCGCTCTTTGCGCTGACCCGCCACATACAACGGCGGCTCATTTCACTCACCATCCTGGGGGACCGCCTGCGCTACGAAGCTGGGATGCTTTCAAAGACCACTCGCACGATGGAACTGGCCAAAGTGCAAGACGTGCGCGTCGACCAGACGTTCGGCCAACGCCTGCTGAATATCGGTGATCTGTCGCTTGAAACCGCCGGGGAAACCAGCCGCATTGTAATCCGATCCATCGACCGCCCGCAGGAAGCGGCCGACCATATTTTGGAGCTGTCGCGGGCGCGCCATCCGAATGTTTAATTGATCCCGTGGGCTTAACGTCGGGTGTCCTCTGCGATTGACCTGCGCCGCCTCCGGCGGTATGATGGAGCGCAATTTCATCGAAAGGCAATACGTATGCGACTGCTCCCACTTGTGTTCTTACTGGCTCTGCCTGGGGCGCTCCCGGCGCAGCACACCTACACGCCTGCGGATATCCAGGAAGGGAACCGGCTGTTCCGGGCAAACTGTGTTTTGTGCCATGGGCCCGAGGGAGATCAGGTTCCCGGCATTGATTTGGGCCATGGCAGATTCCGGCAAACCTACTCGGAAAATGCTCTGGTCAAAATTATCCAGAACGGCATCCCCGGAACCGGCATGCCGCCGAATAATTTGCAGGATTTCCAGGCCGAGATAGTGGTGGCCTATCTGCGTTCCATCGCCACCAGTGGGCGCGAGGTTACGGGCAACGGAGACGCCAAACGAGGCAAAGCCATTTTCGAGGGCAAAGGGAATTGCCTGAGCTGCCACAGGGTTTACGGCCTGGGTTCGCGAGTAGGCCCGGATTTGAGCGACATTGCTGCGCTGCGCCGCAGCGTTGAACTTGAGCGTTCGTTGCTCGAGCCGAACGAGGAAGTCCTCGCGCAGAATCGCTACTATCGCGCCGTGACCAAGCAGGGCGAAAGCGTCAGCGGGCGGCTTCTGAATGTGGACACCTTCAGTGTGCAAATTCTGGATTCTAAGGAGCGGCTGCGTTCGCTGCAGCGCGCGGATTTGCGCGAGGCCGGGTTCGTGAACGATTCGCCTATGCCTTCCTATCGGGGGAAACTCAGCACCCAAGAACTGGCGGATGTTGTGGCTTACTTGCTGTCTTTGAAAGGTATCTGAAATGATTCGACGTCTCTTCCCATTGCTCTTGATTGCCGGCACGCTTGCCGCGCAGGTTTCTTTCGACCGGCAGGTGAATGCCGGCAAGGAGCCGCAGAACTGGCTCACCTATTCGGGCAACCTGATGAGCCAGCGCTATAGCTCGCTCGATCAGATGACGCCGCAGAACGTGAAGAATCTGGAGTTGAAATGGATTTTTCAGGCGCGGTCGCTGGAGAAATTCGAAGCCACGCCGCTGGTGATCGACGGCATCATGTACACCGTACAGGCGCCCAATGATGTCGTGGCGCTCGATCCGGTGACAGGCCGCGTGTTCTGGGCCTACTCCTATTCGCCGTCGCCATTGTCGCGCCCCTGTTGCGGACGCGTGAATCGCGGGGTGGCGGTATCCGGAGACACGCTTTTTATGGGCACGATCGACGCGCATCTGATCGCGGTCGATGCGAAGAATGGGCGTCCCTTATGGAATACAACGGTTGCGAAACCGGAAGCCGGTTACGCGATCACGCATGCTCCCCTGGTGATTAAAGATAAAGTGATCGTCGGCGTGGCCGGCGGCGAGTTCGGCATCCGCGGCTTTATCGCGGCTTACGATGTCAAGACCGGCAAGGAAGTCTGGCGCTTTTACACCATTCCCGGACCCGGCGAGCCCGGCCATGAAACCTGGGACGGCGATTCCTGGAAGACCGGCGGGGCATCCGTGTGGGTGACCGGCTCCTATGATCCTGCGCTCAACCTGACTTATTGGGGCATCGGCAACGCGGGACCGGATTATAACGGCGACGAACGCGGCGGCGACAATCTGTATAGCAGCTCGGTGGTGGCGCTCAATGCCGATACCGGCAAGCTCAAGTGGCATTATCAGTTCTCGCCGCACGATGAATTCGACTACGACGCCACCCAGGTCCCGGTACTGGCGGATATCAATTGGCAGGGCCGGATGCGCAATGTGATGCTGTGGGCCAATCGCAACGGCTTCTTCTACGTGCTCGACCGCGCCACCGGGCAGTTCCTGCTGGGCAAGCCTTTTGTGGAGGTAAACTGGGCCACCGGCTTCGATGAAAAAGGGAGGCCCATGCGTGTTACAGGCAAAGTGCCCACGCCCGAAGGGACCGTTATTTTCCCTGGCAACCAGGGCGGCACCAACTGGTATTCGCCGTCGTTCAGCCCGCGTACCGGACTGTTCTACATCCCGTCATGGGTGAACTATTCGTCGGTTTACCTCAAAGCCAAGGCTGAGTACGAGGAGGGGAAGCGATTCGTCGGGACATCGCCGCGGTCGGTGATCGGCGGCGCCACGGGAGGCGTTCCGAAGATCAACACGCGCAAAGATGATGAAGGCTACGGGGCGGTGCGCGCCATCGATCCCATGACCGGCGACCGGAAATGGGAGTTCAAGATGAACGACGTCACCGACGCCGGCGTTCTGACTACTGGTTCCGACCTGCTCTTCTCAGGCGGTCGCGAGGGCTATTTCTACGCGCTGAACGCCCGCAACGGCGAGTTGCTATGGAAGGCCAATTTAGGCGGCGCGGTGATTTCCGGCCCGATGACCTATGCCGTGGGCGGCAAGCAGTACGTGGCCGTCTCCGCGGGCAGCGCGTTGTTCGTTTACGGCCTCCGGGAATAGTTTCCCGCCGCATGCTAACATCGAGCTAATCTCACGCCTGCCATCGGAGGACGGCTTGCCAAAGAAATGCTCGAAGTGTGGCTGTACGGACGTACGGGAATCGATGACGCGACCCTGGGAACGCGTACTTTTATTGTTTTGGCTCCGGCCATTTCGATGTGTTGCTTGTTATCACCGCTTTTTCGGTTTCCGGGGGAGCTAGCGACTCAACCCGACCAGCTACCCGGCGCTCAAATGGGGTAGTTTGACTTCATTCCACACCATAGTCGTCAAACACGCGGGAGAGAAAAAGCGCAGGCGCCACATTTCATGCCGAAGCCGGCCTTTTCAGTCCGCCAAGCCAAGGTGAAAAGTTTGGAATCCGCATAGGGGATACCCATAAACGGCTAAAAGAAACTGGTTTTGTGAACGTGATGTAGGCCGTCCTGCCATTGCGAATGTGGCGTGCCGTGCGACGCGGCCACGGAACAGGTCGAGGCATCCAAAAAATTGGTCGGCGCGGCTCGGTTACTCACCATCGAGCGAGAAAGCCAGCAGTGCGTTACCAGGCATGGCCGCGCCCGAATAACCGGAGGTTATGTAGAGCATTCCCCCGGCGATGGCCGGCGCCATGCTGTTGATCGAACCACCGTAAGTTTTGACGCCGTTCACCGACGGGAAATCCTGCACCGTGTCGAAGTCCCAAATGATCGCGCCGGTCTTGGTTTCATAGGCCCGGATGTGTCCATCCCAAGACCCCAGGAATGCGACGCCCGGAATCGCCGTCACGGGCGCGGGCTGGGCAGCGCTGCATCCTTGAACGCCGAGACAAGTGGGCTTAGGCGCCGGCGTCTTCCACAACACTTCGCCGGTAGCGAGTTGCAAGGCGACCAATCCGCCCCCTGCTTCCGGTTTAGCGGCGGTAAAGTCCGAGATACCGATGTAAGCCATGCCTTGCTCGTCGCTAGCGCCGCCCCACATGGTTCCGCCCGTAACGCCGCCCGCGGCGATCTTCCGCTTCCACAGAATCCTGCCTTGCCGATCCGGGTCGAGTCCATAGACCATGCCGGATTTGTCGCTGGCCATCAGGATGCGATGGCCGCCTCCTAAAGTGCGCAGGATGCCGGAGCTGCCGAGGTCGGCATCGATGAAAGGATCTTTCGGGCAGTTCGCTTTATCTTTCCCTCCGCAGGCGAAATTGTAGGAATCGCTGGCCGTGAATTGACGCGACCACAAGAGGCGGCCGGAATCCATGTCGAATGCAAGGATGGCATCGCTCGTGCCAGTAGGCGGATTAGAATAGTTCACGCCCGTACCGGCGTAAAGCACTCTCTTTTTCAGGTCCAGAGTGGGGGAGGACCAGACGGCCGCGCCCGACGGTCCCCAGGTTTTGGCTCCCGCGGGATTCTGGCCGGTTGGCTTGGGCGTATCGGGAATCGCATACGCCGTCCAGATCCGTTTGCCGGTGGCGGCGTCGAGCGCCACGACGCTTCCACGAAACGTGCAGCATTGGTAAGACGGATTGGTAGCTGCGATGGATTCATCCCGCCCCGACACCGGGACGTACAAGCGGCCGGCGTCGAGCTTGGGTGATCCGGTGATCACGGCCAGCGGGTGCTCCTCGGCGCGGGTTTTCCAGATCAGGGCACCGGTAACGGCGTTGAGCGCGTATACATTGCCGCGCAGATCTCCAAAGTACGCGCGGCCGTTCTCGCCGATCACCGGCGCGACTCGTACTCCGGCGGCGGCGGTGTAGGTCCAGTAAACGCACCCGCTGTGCGAGTCCAAGGCATAAACGGCGCCATCGGCCGCGCCCACGAAAACTTTCCCGCCGTAAATGATGGGAGTTCCGAAAGCGGTGGTCACGCCGGGAAATCCAAACGCCCATTTCAGCTTCAGTTTAGGCACCGATTGTGGAGCAAGACCGGCCGCCTTAGCCGATTGAAAGCGCGTATTGGCCGCATCGGCCCAGCCGTTCCACGACGGAGCGGATTTTGCGACCGCAGCCGCACGGCCGGAGCAAGCGGCGGATGCAGGCATGGGCGCGGTCTCCTGGGTTCCGAGACCTTTCGCGATGACCTCGCGCTGCAGGGGCGTGAGCGAATCGCCAATCCCCTTCATCTTTCCATTTTCGAGCGCTGTGAGAATCGTCTTCCAGGACATCTGCCGTAAGTTTTGGGGCGAGGGTGCCCCGAGAGTGTTATCCGGCGCGTGGCACGTGGCGCAGCGCATATCGAAGAGCGCTTGCGGGGTCTGCGCCCCGAGGACTGAGCCGGCGAGGAACATCAACCAGTAAGCACGGGTAGGTCTAAACATGGGCGAAACTCTAATATGCATCAAATACCAGGCGAGCGGGTGTATTATAACTTGGTTGTTACCGCCAAAGAATCGCACAGTTGGAGGCCGGGTACTCAATATGGGGACGCGATGGACGAGCAGTGATCGAAGAGCATGGAGCCTGGCATTCGCCGTTTCGGCCAGCCTCGGCGTTTTGATCTTGTGTGTGTCGCTGGGAGCGCAACAGCAAGCTGCACCCAGGTTCAAGTTCGATCCGGAGTGGCCCAAGCCGCTGCCGAACAAGTGGAAGATGGGAGGCGTCACCGGGTTGGCCGTGGATAAGAACGATGACGTTTGGGTGTTGGATCGCCCCAATGACCTGACCGATATCGAGCTTGAGGCGGAGTTGACTCCGCCGCTTGCCGATTGCTGCGTTCGGCCCCCATCTATGATCCACCTGGACAAGAACGGGAACGTAACCGGTTCTTTCGATGCGCCCCAAGGGCACGGCATGGCGGTGGACAGCCGAGGGTTCGTCTACATCGGACAGGACACGGTGCGCAAATACGATCCGAAGACCGGAAAAGTGGTGGGCGAGGTGCCGCGCACATCCGAGAAGCCGCCGGGTGGCGGCGGAGCGGATGCTGTTCCTGAAGGTACAACGCACATTCCCGGACACGGCAGCCGCGGGCCGATTGTGGGATTTCTCACGCCTCCCGGCGGCCGCCCTCAACCCGATCCCGCGATTCGCTCCGCTCGGGGGGCGGCGATAGCGGCTTTCCGTGCCAAATATCCTCCGACGACCCCGATGATTGTGGGGGGAATCGAAGAGATACGGCTCGACGAACCAGCTCAGGAAATTTACGCCGCCGATAATTACCTGGGTGGGCGGGTGATGGTGTTCGACTTGAACACGTTCGAATTCAAGCGGGGATGGGGCGCCTACGGACACGCACTAACGGAAATCAGCACCAATGACGCGGATCGTGCGTATACTCCCGGCGGGCCGATGCCGAAGGAGTTCAGGGGCCATCTGACGCTGAACATATCCAATGATGGGTTAGTGTACGCCGCGGATCGGAATGCGAATCGCATTCATGTCACCACCAAGCAAGGCAAGTTCGTGAAGGAATTCATCCTCGCCCCCATGACGGGCGTGGGCGGTTCCACCGGGGGGGTGATGTTCTCGCCGGATAAGCAGCAGCGGCTCCTGTATATTTCCGATCTCACCAATAACCACATCTGGTTCCTTAACCGCGAGGACGGTAAGGTGGTGGGCCAGATGGGAACCATGGGGGAAAACGGGGGCCAGTTCTTCGGGCTGCATATGATCGCCGTGGATTCCAAAGGCAACATTTACACCGGTGAGGTGTTCGGCGGCGAGCGTGTGCAGCGATTCGTTCCGGTCAAATGAAGCTGGTATACAACTATGCGTAAACGTTTAGAGCGGCCGGCGGCGATCATGGTTGGCCTGCTCAGCAGTTGGCTGGCATATGGCCAAGTTTCTCCGGAGCCGAAACCGCCGATGTCGGAAGAAGTCTTCAAAAATATCCAGGTGCTCAAGGGAATTCCGGTGGACGAGTTCATGGGCACCATGGGCGTTTTTTCTGCCGCCCTGGGCATGTCCTGCGAGAATTGCCATGCCGCCAACGACAGTGACTGGGCGAATTACGCCGGCGACAACAGTCCCAAAAAACGGATGGCGCGAAGAATGGTCCTGATGATGGCCGAGATCAATAAGACCCACTTCGCGGGACGGCAGGTGGTGACTTGCTACTCCTGCCACCGCGGCGGCGACCGACCCAAGACATCGCCGAATCTGGATACGATCTATGGCAATCCGCCGGAGGAAGAGCCGGACGATTTTGTCCCGCCGGCCACGGGCGCGCCTTCCGCCGATTCCGTTCTCGACAAATACATCCAGGCGCTCGGCGGAGCGCAGCGACTGGCAGGCCTAACGAGCTTTGTCGCCAAAGGGACGAGCGCGGGATACGGACCCGAGTCGGCTCAGCGCCCGGCGGAAGTCTTCGCGAAAGCGAACGGCCAGCGCACGACGGTGATTCATTCGCTGAACGGAGACATCACCACGGTTTACGATGGCCGCGCTGGTTGGATCTCAGCGCCGCTCCGGCCTGTGGCAGTAATGCCGCTCACCGGAGGCGAACTCGATGGATTAAAGCTCGACGCGGAGTTAGCGTTCCCGGCGCGGATCAAGCAGCTTTTCGGACAGTGGCGGGTGGGCCGCATGGATACTGTCGGCGGCCACCGCGTCCAGGTTTTGCAGGGGACCAGTGCCGGCGGCACTCTTGCGACGTTCTACTTCGACACGGAGTCGGGCCTGCTGGTGCGACTGATGCGTTATGCCAACTCGCCGGTGGGACGCATTCCGACGCAGGTTGACTACTCCGACTATCGCGATGTCGCAGGCGTGAAGATCCCGTTTCGCTGGACCCTTGCGTGGCTCGACGGGAAGGAAAGTTTTGAGATGAGCGAGGTACAGCCGAACGCACCGATAGACCCCGCGAAGTTCGCCAAGCCCGCTCCGTCTTCAGCGCCAGCAAGACCCGCAGCGCGGTAGGATCGGATCACGGAACTCTCCTAGCTGGCACTATGGATTCGTGAAGATGTAGACGGCGCCCGCGCCCATGGCCGAGTTATCATTTTGATTTCCGTTGATGCCCTTGGTGGCGCTGGCTTCGCTCCGGGCGCTCACGGCCATGGTCTTGCCATCGATGCTGAAAGCCATCGAGCTGCCAAACTCATCGTACGCCTCTGTGTTCGAGCCTTTCACATAAGCCTTCTGCACCCACGTGCTGCCGGTCCGCTCAAACAGGTACAAGACCCCGGAATCCTCGGCTGTGAGGTCTGTCTCGTTGCCGTTAATGCCCTTCGAATTGCCGTTCTCGAGCTGCGCACCCACGCCCAGCGTATTGCCGTCGCCGCTCAATCCCAGGCGGGAACCGAACCAATCTTCCTTGCTGGGATGCGAGGCTTTGATGAATGCCTGCTGGGTCCAAGTGCCGCCGTTGCGAAAAAACACATACGCCGCTCCGGTGGAGGTGTCAGTCTTGTAGTCGTTGTCGCATTTTGCCGAGGGATTGACGCCCGCCGCGAAGCAGTCTTCATCACCTGCACCGCCCACAATGGTGTTGCCGTCCTGGCTAATGGCCATGTCGTAACCCAGAGAATCGCCGTTTTCCGCATTCGAGGCTTTGAGGTACGCCGTCTGCGCCCAGGTTTGTTGCGAGGGGTTCGTTCCGGTGCGCGTGAACACGTAGATCGCGCCCGAGCCACGCCGGCCGCGGTCCATCACACCGTTGATCTCGCGGGCGGAACTCCCTTCATCGTAGGCGCTGACCGCCAGCGTGTTGCCATCGGCGCTCAAGCCCACAGCGTAGCCAAACAGGTCCATAGCCCCGGTATTCGACGCTTTGACGTAGGCCTGTTGCGTCCACTTCGTGCCGGTACGCGTGAACACATAGGTCGCGCCGGCGGATTGCTTCGAATTGTCGTTCTGGTCGCCATTGATTCCGGTGGCGGCGCTGTCCTCGGAGATGGCGCCCGCCGCGAGAGTATTGCCGTCCGCGCTCAAGGCGATGGAGAACCCGAACTGGTCTCCCTCGTCCGGAATATTCGCGGTTCCTTTTTCGCCGGTGTTCGAGGCCTTGACATAAGCCTGCTGGCTCCACGTTACGCCGGTGCGCGTGAAAACGTAAACTGCCCCGGCCTGCGGTATGGACTTGTCGTTCTGGTCGCTATCAATGCCCTTGGCGGCGCTGGCCTCGAAGACGGCGGAAACCGCCAGTGTG
>JANXXL010000330.1 GCA_025350625.1 Bryobacterales bacterium
AGGCCCAAGCATGTCCTAGACCATTCAAGGCTCTCGATGATTTTACCAGAACTGGGTGTGCGGTCACTTGCTACTTACATATTGCAGACATATGTTTCTGGAGCTTTACAGAGGATTCAATGTACCAGGCATCAATGCTCTCTTTCCAGTCCATGGTACCTCTGCCAGCAACCAGTGTCAAGCGAATGCTGGAACATTCCAAATGTCTTGAATGTGCACTGGAGGTCACAGCAAACAGAACGATGCTGTGCAGCTGAGTGATACTTCTCGCGGAGGTCTATCGTGACACCGCTGCCTCGCTCCAACAAGCCTCCCTGCTTTTGATTTACGCTTTCGGAGGATTCGAGTTCGCCTCCATCCCCAGCGAAGAAGTGATTGAACCCAGACGCACGCTTCCGGTAGTGATCCTCACATCGGTAGCGTCGGTAGTTGCATTCTATCTGGTGATCCAGTGGGTGGCGATGAGAACATTGCCGGCGCTCGCTGCGAGCCACGCCCCTCTCGCCGACGCCGCCCAAGCGTTTCTAGGACCGGCCGGAGGCGTCCTTCTGGCAGCGGGCGCCGTCCTATCCACCACCGGCACCAATAGCGCGTCAATCTTGATTGGGTCGCGGATGCTCTACGCGCTGGGGCGCAGCGGAGACCTGCCTTCCGTATTCGCGCGCCTGCATCCGCGTTACCGCACACCCGCCGTATCCACCATTCTCTTCGCGACCGTCGCGTGGATTGCGGCGCTAATGGGCAATTTCGGCGAACTCGCGGCGTTGGGCGCTCTGAGTCGTGTGCTGTACTATACGGCAACCTGTGCCGCGGTACCGGTGTTGCGCCGCAAAAAAGTAGCAGCCGGGCGAGCCTTCACTTTGCCGGGAGGGTCGACGGTGCCAGCGCTAGCCTTGGGCGTGTGCCTGTGGTTATTGGCCGGGAGCACGCTACGCCAGGCGCTGATTACCGGAGCTGCGATGCTCGCAGGTAGCGTTCTCTACACCCTCTCAGCGGTTACGCGTAGATCCCGCGCAGCTTAATGGCGAACGCCACGCGGTCGAGCGCCAGCATGTACGCGGCGGTGCGATTGTCCACTTCATGCTTTTCCGCATACGCTACGACGTCGCGAAAGCTGTTGATCATGATTTCTTCCAGACGATCGTTCACGAGCTGCTCGTTCCAGAAATAGCCCATGCGGTCCTGCACCCATTCAAAGTAGGAGACCGTAACTCCGCCCGCGTTGGCCAGAATGTCGGGGATCACAAACACTCCCATCTCGCGCAGGATCGGATCGGCCAGATAGGTGGTGGGTCCGTTCGCGCCCTCGCAGAGGATCTTCGCGCGAATGCGGTGCGCGTTCTGCGAAGTGATCACGTTTTCGCGCGCCGCCGGCATCAGCACATCCGTCTCCAGGAAGAAAGCCTCTTCACGGCCCAGATTTTCGCCGCCTTCGAAATCCACCACCGACCCGGTTTTCTGACGATGCTCGGCCAGCGCGCGGATGTCCAGACCCTTGTCGTTATAGACCGCGCCATCGTATTCGACGATCGCGATCACGTTGAAACCGGCGCGCTCCATCAGCTTGGCCGCCATGCCGCCTACGTTGCCGAAGCCCTGGATCACAACCCGGGCGTTGCCGCGCTCCAGGCCAAACCGCCGCAGTGCCTGCTCGGTCACCACCATGCATCCGCGCCCGGTCGCTTCCGCCCGCCCGCGCGAACCGCCCAAATCGATAGGCTTGCCCGTCACCACCGCCGTCTGGGTGTGACCGGCGCGCATCGAATAAGTGTCCATGATCCAGGCCATGGTCTGCTCGTTGGTGTTTACATCCGGCGCCGGCACGTCGATTTCAGGGCCGATGAATTCGTAGAGTTGCGCCGTATAGCGACGCGTCATGCGCTCGAGTTCGCCCGGCGAGAGCAGAGTGGGGTCGCAAATGATTCCGCCTTTGCCTCCACCGAACGGAACGTTGGTCACCGCGCATTTCCATGTCATCCACGACGCCAGCGCGCGCACTTCGTCGAGCGTGACATCGGGCGCATAGCGGATTCCGCCCTTGGCCGGGCCGCGCGCAATGGAGTGTTGCACGCGATATCCCGTAAACACTTCGAGCCTTCCGTCGTCGAGCGACACCGGGATGTTCACCGTCACCTCGCGCGCCGGCACACGCATCACCTTGCGCATACCGTCGTCGAGCCCCAGGAGCGCGGCGGCGTTATCCAGCCGCGCCTCGGCCGAAAGCAGCGGATTAAACTCATCGGCCAGGGCCGGCTTTTCTGCTTCGAGGATCATGCATCGCCTCCGAACCTATTATGAACCGAAGGACGCTGGGGGAAACACCGGCAGGCTTTATTATGGGCCTATGGGGCGCACACTAATTGCGATCGGGATCGCGCTGGTCGTGGTCGGGGTGCTGGTAACCGTCGGCGATATGCTGCCCATCCGCTGGGGACGCCTGCCCGGCGACATCGTCGTCCGCGGTAAGAACCCTACCTTCTATTTTCCGCTCCTGACCAGTTTATTATTGAGCGTGTTGCTGAGTTTGGTGATGTGGTTGATTGGACGCCGCTAATCTATATGGGACTTACCCGCGAAAGATCTCATCGGTGGCTAGCTTTCCGCCAAACTGCAAAGGAATCTCCTGCCCGGATTTGTAAGCGACAGTACAGCCGTCGAGAGTCGAAACCTTCACTTGGCGGCGATCGAGGTCGACAACCCAGAACTCCTTGGTGCCGTTTTCCAGGCAGATTTGCTCCTTGTCGAGCATCTCGGCCGCGGTGTTTGAAGGCGACAGCACTTCGATCACGATCTCGGGTACCCCGCGGAAGTGTCCAGCGGGATCTTGCTGCGCCCAGCGCTCTGCGGATGCGTAGGCCACATCGGCGACGCGAAGTTCGTGCTCTGGCAGCGGGCGAAAGCCGACTTCCATCAAAGCCGACCCGCTCCCGCCCTCGGAATCCAGAAGTGCCATCAGCCGCTTCTGCACGAATACATGTTTTAAAACCGGACGCGTGACTTTAACCAATTCCCCGTGCCTAAGCTCGTAGGAGCAGCTCGGAGATTCCGGTAGCTGGTCAAACTCCGCGACCGTCATCATCCGGGTAGGGATCGACGCCACAAAAACTCCTGCCTCGATTATAAATGAGTTACCTTAACAGGCCCATCCGCTCGAGCGGCCAGTAGACGAACGCCGCTTTCCCGTAGATATAGTGCCGCGGGACGGTGCCCCACATCCGGCTGTCATTGGAGGAACTGCGGTGATCGCCCAACACGAAGTATTCGCCCGGCGGCACCACGCGGAGCGGCGTCGACACATGGTCGCGATAAGATTCGGGTACATACGGCTCATCGAGCAGCGCCTGATTTACCGACACCTGCCCGTCGTTTACCTGCACCTTGTCGCCGGGCACGCCGATGACGCGTTTGATGAAGGATTTCGAAGGATCGCCAGGGAACCAGAACACTACCGTGTCGCCCCGGTTGATGTCGGAGATGCCGAAGCGGTAGGCGAACTTGTTGATGAAAATGCGTTCCTGGTCAACCAGCGCGGGCATCATGCTCGTTCCTTCGACCCGCACCGGCTGATACAAAAACAGAATCACGACTACGGCGATCAGCACGCTGACCGTCACGTCGCGCAGCCACGAAATCGCTGCGAAGGCAGAAGCACTCGGCGCCGGGCCCCGCTTGGGACGCGGCTGAGGATTACCGGAGCTAGTGTCGGAACCAGGGTCGGCTGGGGTTTTCTCGGGGGCGTCCATAGCTGACTCAATTCTACGACGGCGGAACCTGCGATTGGTTTCGCCCTTTATTCAAGCCCGCGCGGGCTAGAGGATGGCCGCCGCCCGCAACAGGAAAAATCCGCCTAGTCCGATCGAGGCTGCCCCGGTCGCCCGCGCCAGCAAGGGCCCTTGTACCCACAGCTTTTCGGCGCCGATCAAGGCTGCCACCAGAACCATTACACTCAGGCTCATCACGCCGAGAATGGTTTGCATGAGCATCAGCGCCCAGCAGCAACCTGTGCAGTAGAGTCCATGGGTCAGCCCTACGCGCAACGCGCCCGCGAGTCCCGGGCGAAACACATGCGCCAGAAACATTAACGGCGAACGGCAGTGCGATAAGCAGGCTTGTTTCCAGGGCGATAACTGGTAGGCGCCGGCGAAAATCAACCCTGCGCCTCCGAGCAACGGCATCGCGCGGCTGAACGCCACAGACTTCATGGCCCCAGCCGAAGCTGCCAACCCGGCTCCGAAAACCAGGGCGCCGAACGCCACCCATACGGCGAAATAGCCTGCGCCTACAAGAGTGGTCGCGAGCGCAGGGTGGTCGCCTCGCGATCCGGCAACTTTTCTATATACCTCCAGCATGGGCCAGCTCGAGGGCAGCATCATCGCAATCATCATTGCCAGCCACATCAGTAAGAAAATTGCCGCAGCCGCTATGGTCGATTGCCCGGGCATGCGCATCCACATCATCGACATTTCCCAGCCGCCGGGCATTGGCATGCCTCCGGACATGCTTCGCGCGGCGTTCAACGTGATGGCGGCGGACGCTAGAAAAACCGCGCCCGCCATACTGCGAGCCCACAATTCGTTTCGGTTCGAGGCGGGTGTCACGGCTGCACGGTGGCGATCAATCGGCGCTTTCGCCGCTGTATTCAAACTTGGAAAATTCACCGTATTTACCGCTGTGGTCGTAGACCAGGTCGGTATCGACACGAAGCACCTTGCCCGCACCCAGGGTGAGCCGCTTCGAAGTGAACCCCGTAGGCTTGTCGAGATAGATCTCTTCGGCCTCGCCCGTCACCGGATTGAGGATCGGGCCCAGTTCCATGCGGAGCGCGTCGCCGGCCCGCACTTTGCTGTTCAAGCCGTTGATTTCGACCTGGAAAGGCAAGTACTGCGGATCCCCGCGGTGGGACGCCACAGCCATAAAGATGACCCACGGGCCACCTGATTTTCCTTCCGCGATTTTAGCGAAGGCCGTGCGCTGCTCGGGCGTTGCGTTCTCATCGGCCAGCACCACCCAGGTGACGTTGCCCTGATGCAGCGGGCCGGGCGAGTGCGCGATCCAGGACCAACTCAGCCCGTCGAGCGGTGTGTCTCCAAACTTTCCCGTTGTGATATGCCACACATAAGCGCCTTCGCAAAAACCCCGCGTCGGCGGCGCATCGAAGCTGCACGGGCAACCCCAATCGCAACTGCATGCTCCCAATAACGTTCCCTGCATCGACCACTTGGTTGCCACTTAAATCTTCCTCCCGCTAACTTCATAGCCAAATGGAAAAGGCCGATTTTCCACTGCAATATTATATCCAGTCTCAATAATCCGGGAATTGACGCGGGCAGGATCGGAAGTTGGCGTAGAGCCGGGAGAGGCAAGTGGTGGACGGCATGGGACTCGAACCCATGACCCCCGCGTTGCGAACGCGGTGCTCTCCCAACTGAGCTAGCCGCCCACGTGAGGATCTACGGACCATATAATAGCATGCGAGTGCGCGGCGGCTCCCATTCGCCGGCGAAACTTGTCATCCATTATTCACTTGCGGCGCGCGTCAAATCGAAGGACACTGAAAGCTCATGGCAACTGTTAAGGCCAACGAGACCGCACCGGTGCGCGAACCGGCCGACCGCTGGTCGATCGCCGAGGCCGGCGAACTCTACGATGTCGCGAGCTGGGGCAAAGGCTATTTCGCGGTCGGTTCCAACGGCCACGTGTGGGTGCGCCCCGACAAGGACCCTGCGCGCGCCATCGATCTCAAAGAGCTGGTCGACAACCTGCAACTGCGCGGTATATCGCTGCCCATTCTGATCCGCTTCGGCGAAATTCTAAAGCACCGGCTGGGCGAGATGCACCAGGCTTTTCAGAACGCCATCGCGGAACATAACTACAAGTCGCGATATTGCTGCGTCTACCCGATCAAGGTGAACCAACAGCGGCAGGTGGTGGAAGAAGTCTTCGAGTACGGCCGCAAATATAAGTTTGGCCTCGAAGCGGGATCGAAGCCCGAGCTGCTGGCGGTGCTGGCCATCGCCGATAACGAGACTCCTATCATCTGCAACGGCTTCAAAGACGACGAATACATCGAGATGGTGATGCTGGCCAAGAAGATCGGGCGGCAAATCATCCCGGTGGTGGAAAAGTTCACCGAGCTGGACCTGATTCTAAAACATTCCGCAACCGTCGGAGTGCGGCCGGTGATCGGATTGCGCATCAAGCTGGCGAGCCGGGGGTCGGGTCGATGGAAGTCTTCCGGCGGATACCGTTCGAAGTTCGGGCTTACCGTCACGGAAGCGCTGCGAGTGCTGGAACAATTGAAGTCCCTTGGTATGGAGGATTGCCTCCAACTGATGCACTTTCACCTGGGCAGCCAGATCACGAATATCCGGCAGATCAAGGGCGCGGTGATCGAGGCCGCGCGCGCCTACGTCGAAATGAAACGCTCCGGGGCGGGCTTGAACTATCTGGATGTCGGCGGCGGTTTGGGCATCGATTACGACGGGTCGCAGACGGATTTTGAATCGAGCGTGAACTACACGCTACAGGAATACGCCAACGACATCGTGTATCACATTCAAAGCGTGTGCGATGAAGCCGAGGTGCCGCATCCGACGATCATATCCGAGAGCGGACGCGCGGTGGTGGCGTACCACAGCGTGCTGGTGTTCAATGTCCTGGGCGTCACGGGATTCGGCGAGGCGGAGACGTTGCCTGAGTTCGGCGATGACGTGGAGCAGCCGTTACTCGATCTCAAGGACACACTGCGCGGCCTCAGCTCCAAAAATCTGCTGGAAAGCTTTCACGATTCGCAGCAGGCGCTCGATTCCGCTCTGAATTTGTTCAGCCTGGGGTATCTGCCGCTCCAGCAGAGGAGTTGGGCGGAAAGCATTTACTGGGTTATTTGCAGGCGCATTCAAAAGATGGCCAAGGATCTGGACGATTTCCCGGAGGAACTGGAGGGCTTGGATTCGCTGCTCTCCGACACTTATTTCTGTAATTTTTCATTGTTCCAGAGCATGCCGGATAGTTGGGCGGTGAAACAGCTTTTCCCCATCATGCCCATCCACCGCCTGAACGAAGAACCGTCGCATCACGGCATTATAGGCGATATCTCGTGCGATTCCGACGGCAAAGTGGACCAGTTCATTGACCGCCGCGACGTCAAGAAAACTTTGCCGCTGCATAGTTTCAACGGTGAACCGTATATCCTGGCTACGTTTTTGGTGGGCGCCTATCAGGAGATCCTGGGCGACCTGCATAATCTATTCGGCGACACCAACGCGGTGCACGTGCAACTGGACGAGAAGGGTGCGGTCGTGATCGACGCGCTGATCCGCGGCGACACGGTGCGTGAGGTGCTCGATTACGTGCAGTTCAAATCGACCACGCTCGCCGAGCAGTTCCGCCGTGACGTGGAGGCTGCGGTACGCGAAGGGCGCATCGGGTATGAGGAGTCCGGCCTGCTGCTGCGGTTCTACGAAGACGGTTTGAACGGCTACACGTATTTAGAGCAGTAGCTTCTCTCTTCGCAGGTCGGCTAAAAGTTCGTTGCCCGCATTGCGCGGATACCCGAAGTCCCAGAAGGCATTGCCCGGCCCGCTTTCCCAGACCCGCACGTCGGTGGCGGTGAGTAGCTTCTGAAGGCGGGCATCGAGCGCGTGAACGTCGGCGTCTTCGGCCTCAGCCATTGCGAGGATGCCGCGGCCATCCAGGTCGTTACGATAGTCTTCGATGCCTAGCGAGTAGCCGTGTTCAACCTGATCGACGAACTCGTGCCAGCGCCGGACCAGCCCTGCGCGGCCCCCTTTGAGGATGTGCTCCGGGTAATCGTTTTCGTGAAGATAAGTTTGCACCTGGGCGTCGTTCATATTTTAAAATACCTCACTCGGCACCACGTTGGGCAGCCTGGCGATGGAAGTAGCGCTCGCCGGCGTTGGGAATAAAGAAGGTGCGAATGGTATGGTCGGGGTTGTAGGCGCCGAAGGACCCGGTTTTACGGTCAAAGCGTGAAATAATGCCATCGGCGGTGACGGCTTCGAGAATTGGACCCCCGGGTCGTGCGTCGCGCAGCCCTTGCGCGCGCTCTAAATACTCCTGCCGCGAAATGTTTCCAAACTCGCGGCCGTGCTTGGCGTAATGCTCATCGAACAGACGGCGGGAGCGGAACCCGGGACCGGCAGCCAGCAACAGGAGTGCTGTCAGCAGCAGGGCGATTGAAACACGGAATGCCTTGACCATCGCTAAAATATAGTTTCCCATGCCGCCCACCGCTAAAATTCTCCCACATACGATGACCGTCCATGGAGACACTCGTGTCGACAACTATTTTTGGCTGCGCGATAAGCAGGACCCGAATACCATCGCGTATCTGGAATCTGAAAACCGCTACCTGCGGGAGAAGATGCAGCACACCGAAGCGCTGCAGGCGTCGCTCTATAGCGAGATGCTGGGACGCATCCAGCAGACCGATTTGAGCGTGCCGGTGAAGCGCGACGAATACTTCTACTACACGCGCACCGAAGAAGGAAAGCAGTACGCCATCCACTGCCGCAAGAAGGGATTGGCCGCGACCCTCGAAACCGCGCCGGAAGAAGTGCTGCTGGATTCGAATGTGCTCGCCGAGGGGCACAAATACTTTCGTCTGGGTGCGTTTGTCGCGAGTCCCGACCACCGTTTGCTGGCGTATTCGGTGGATTTCGCGGGCGATGAGATGTACACCGTGCGCGTAAAGAATCTGGACACCGGCGAGCTGTTAGCGGACGAGATTCCGAATACCTCCTACACGCTCGAATGGGCGGACGACAACGCGACGTTCTTCTATACCGTGCTCGACGAAGCACTGCGTCCCTACAAAGTCTTCCGCCACCGGCTGGGAGTGAAAGAAGACTCGCTGATTTATCACGAGCCGGATGAGCGTTTCACACTGGATTTGTCGAGCACGCGCAGCCGCGCTTACATTTTTATCAACATCAATAGCTCGCTGACTTCAGAAGTCCGTTACCTGAGCAAGCATCAACCGGATGGCGAATTTCGGGTGCTTCTGGAGCGGGTGTACGAGGCCGAGTACGATGCTACGCACCACGGCGATTCGTTCTTCATCCGCACCAACGATGGTGCCAAGGGGTTCCGCGTCGTCGAAGCGCCGGTAAACAATCCCGCGAAAGCCAACTGGAAGGAAATCATTCCCGGCCGCGAAGGCATCACTGTCGAGAGCGTTACCGCGTTTGAAGATTATCTGGTCACAGAAGAACGCCACCGCGGCTTGACGCAGATTTTCATTCGCGATATTCGCAGCGGAGAACAACATTCGATCGAGTTCCCCGAGCCGGTGTATACGGCGGATTTGGGCGCGAACGCCGAGTTCAACACAAAATTGCTGCGTTACAGTTACACATCGCTGATAACGCCGACGTCGGTCTACGACTACAACATGGAAACCCGCACCCGCGAACTGAAGAAGCGGCAGGCGGTGTTAGGCGGCTACGACCCCGCGCTATATCAATCGGAACGAATTTATGCGGCTGCCGAGGACGGGGTAGAAGTGCCCATCTCGTTGGTCTATAAGAAGGGCTTTGTGCGCGACGCCCACGCCCCGATGCTGCTCTACGGTTACGGCTCCTACGGTATCAGCATCGACCCCAGCTTCAGTTCGGACCGGCTCAGCCTGCTCGACCGCGGTTTTGTGTACGCCATTGCGCACATCCGCGGCGGTATGGACCTGGGAAAGCCCTGGCACGAAGACGGACGCCTGCTGAAGAAGAAAAATACTTTCACCGATTTCATCGCTTGCGCCGAAAAACTGATCGCTGAGAAGTACACTTCTCCGAGCCGGCTAGCCATCATGGGGCGCAGCGCGGGCGGTCTCCTGATGGGCGCCGTGCTAAACCTGCGTCCGGACTTGTTCGCGGCGGTGGTTGCGGGAGTGCCGTTCGTCGACTCGTTGAATACCGCGCTTGATGCATCTTTGCCCCTCACGGTGGGCGAGTACGAAGAGTTCGGCGACCCCAGCAAGCAAGTGTTCTACGACTATATGAAGTCCTATGCGCCCTACGAAAACGTGAAGCCGCAGGATTATCCGGCGATTCTCGTCACCGCGGGTCTAAACGATCCCCGCGTATCTTATTGGGAGCCGGCCAAGTGGGTGGCGAAGCTAAGAACCATGAAAACGGACCAAAATCCGCTGCTGCTCCGGACCAACATGGGCAGCGGGCATTTCGGAGCCTCCGGCCGCTACGAGTACCTCAAGGAGACAGCCATCGAGTACGCGTTCCTGCTGGACGTTTTATGCTGAACGTATGACCCCGCAGCCGCCGCAAACCAAGATTCAGCTCACCAACACCTCAGACTATCGTGAGCACTACGCCAACAGTGTGCAGGTACGCGTGAGTCTGTGGGATTTCTTCCTCCTGTTCGGAACCATGAACCAGTCGGCCCCCGACGCCGTGACCATCCACAATTTCGAAGGAGTCTACTTGAGCCCGCAGCAGGCCAAGGCGCTGGCGAACGTTCTGAATCAAAATATTTCGCAATATGAATCGACTTTCGGAGAAATTAAGCTAGAGCCGAAGACGCCGGCTTCCATTCAATAGGCGCGCTTAGCGATCCAGCGCTTCGCGCACCGTCGCCACCAGTGCCCCGAGTGTAAACGGCTTCTGCAGGAACCGCGCGCCCGGCGGGAAGTCTCCGCGGCGCACAGACTCGTCGTCGGTGAAGCCGGAAATGTACATGACTTTCAGCTCCGGCAAAGCTTCGCACAATTGCCGGGCGAGTTCGCGGCCATTACGGTCCGGCAACATGACATCGGTGACCAACAGGTGGATGGGCCCATCGTGCTTCCGGGCGCTGGCGATTCCTTCCGACGCGCTCCCCGCTTCGAGGACACGGTAGCGCTCCCGCCGCAGGATCTTCACGATCAAAGCCCGGATACCGGGCTCGTCGTCGACCACCAGTACGGTTTCCCGCAGAGTCTCGGCGGTGCTTAATACAGGCCCCGGCGCAGCTTTGGCTGACGTTTTCAGTCGCGGTCCCGCTTCGGCCAAAGGCAGGTACATGGTGAAGGTAGAACCGGCCTCCGGCTCACTTTCAAAGCCAAGTTCACCGCCCCACTCCCTTACAATCCCGTAGGCCCTCGCCAGGGCGGCGCCGTCGGACTTGGCGGAATCCTTTTGCAGAAACGACTCGAAGATTACCTTGCGTTTCTCAGCTTCCATTCCGCGCCCGGGAGCGTGCAATATCAAGCGCGCGTAGGTGCCCGGCGAGAGAGTTGCGGCCGCTGACTGCTCCGCGATAACCGCCGTATCGCAGGCGACGGTGACGCGGACTCGCTCGTCTTTGAGCGCGTGCGACAAGACCAGCAAGATTTCTTCGAGCTGCGCCCGATCCGCCAGCACCCACACCGGTTTGGTGGCTCGCATCTCGACCGTGACATCTGCGAGACCGGAAAGCAGCGGCCCCAGTTCCAATCCCTGCGCCGGGCTCGCCTGCTTACGCGTGAACTGGAGCAGTTGCGCCGTAAGATTGCCGATGCGCTCCGTCGCCGTGAGAATTTGTTCGAGTTCGCCGCGGCGCGGGTCATCGGTTCCGAGCGCATGCAGCATTTCCTCGGCGTATCCGGAGACGATCATCAAAGGATTATTCAGATCGTGCGACAGCCGCGCCGAAAGGCTATGCAGAGCGGAATTGCGCTCGGCCGTAATTCGCATCTGGTCCATCTGCCAGCGCTGCCCGATCTCGACGAGGACTCCGGCAAGCACACCAGGTTCCGCGACACGCACGGTTTCCCGGCACCACATGGTTTCGCCCGAGCTTCCCACTAAACGGAATTCTGCGCTCGCTTCGCGGGATTGAAGGATCGCACTGCGATAGAGGGTTAGGACAGCCTCGCGATCCTCCGCGTGTATGCGCTCGCTAAAAAAGTTCGATGGCTTCAGCCAATGCGCCGCCGGATAGCCGAGCAGTCGCTCCGCCGCGCCCCCCACCGCAGTGAACTGCAAGCTGCCGGCGTTCGCGAGCCACACCGCCGCAGGAAGGTTTTCAACCGCGAACGAACCTCGCACCGGTGCCGGGCTCGAGCGCACACCGCTAACATCGTCAACGGTCAGGAGCGTTTCTGTCTCGGACTCGTCGTCCCAGCCGCGAATGGGAAGGATGGAAATACGCAGGGACTTCGCACCAGTTTCGAGCATGAATCCCGGCTGCGGAATTCCGTGCACCATCACATCGCGAATCTTTTCGAGCAGGCGATCGGAAGGCAGAATCTGCTCGATGGTCTTCGCACGCAAATCTTCCACGCGCAAGCCGAAAATTTGCCGAAAGGCACGGTTGGTGGAGACGATGGACCGGTTAGAAGAAAGCATCGCCAGTCCCACGGGCAGACCGGAAACTATATCTTCGTAATAGCGCCGCTGGCTCTCAACCAGCGCCAGTAATCTGGCGACTTCCTTACTTTTCCATGGTTCGAAGTCGGTGCGCTCCATCAGGGACAGAATTCCTTAGTATAAGGACAGAATTTCGTAGTTCTAGTTTGGTGCCCGTAAGGAAGTGCCACAAGGTACTGTGGATGGACGTGTAATGGTACCCGAGGGAGTACTAACTTAGAACTTCGCTATGGTTGTTGCGGAGTCTCCGCCACAGAACCGCCGAGTCCCGCATAAGTTTCTTTCACCTTGACGACTTTGTCGCCAGTGAAAGTGACGAACATGACGCGGCCCGGAGGCTCGCCGTAGATCCAGTCTTCGTACTCGGAACCTTCTTTCGATTCGCGGCTCTTGTGGACCGGTTTGCCCACGGCTAAAATAACTTGATCGCGATTCATTCCCTCGATTACCTTCCTGGACTTTACGGCTTCTTTGATAGGTTCGGGGAGCGTTTCTACGTAATTTTCGGTTACGCTGGATTTTTCAAAATCGAGAACCGGCTGGAGCATTTTTTTGATGTCCGCCGAGGTTACCTCGCCGATGGGGGCGCCGAAAGTCAGGGCGACAGTTGTGCCCGCAGGTGCATTGGTTGCCGGGCCTCCGTTGATGGGGTTGGTCTGGGTGCCCATACCGATCTGCACGTGGTCGTACCATTTCTTTCCACTCTTCATCCCTCCGTTGAGTTCTAGTACGATGCGGTCTTTATCGATTTCGAGATGGGTTACCTGAATTAAATCGCCCACCCGTCCGGCGACGCCGAATTCGGTCTGGGATTCTTTCCATTTGGTTTGGTCCCACTTGCCTTCACTGGTTATTTCCAAGGCTTTCTTGGTTTTCGGGAGCAATACCTTGATTTTTGCGTATTCCGCGCTGAGGCCACGCAGAATTTCAATACGCTGATCTTCGGTAAGTTTCTTGGAATCGGCGTGGAGACGGCCGGACCCCACCGAAAGTATTAAAGCCAGCGCGAGTCTCCGCATACTCAACCCCGCCCCGGGATCACGCGGTAGAGCAGAACGAACAGCCCGGCCACGACACCAGTAGTGAGCAAACCGCCCTCCAGCCCGTACGTTCCGCCGCTCCAGAGAACGCCGGTTCTCCAGTCGAGTTCATACCCGGTCAGTCCCATTGTAAACCCGCTGAGATTCTCTCCCAGGAAGGGAGTGGCTACGTTCCAGCCGAAGTGCATCCCAATCGGCAGCCACAGCGTGCGCGTGCGCAGGTAGGCGTATCCCAGCAGCACGCCCCAGGCGATGGTGTTGACCACGGCTAGAAGCGTCACGTTCTGATTTCCCAGATGCATCAGTCCGAAAACAATGCCGAACGGCAGAACCGTGGCAAACTCGCCCATATGACGCACCAGATGCTGGAAGGCGTAGCCATGGAATACTAATTCCTCGCCCATGGAACCAAACAGCAGCAGCACCATCAATACCGGGACTCCTCCCCCCACGCGCGCGCTC
>JANXXL010000324.1 GCA_025350625.1 Bryobacterales bacterium
GTTTTTCTTGCCATCGGCGCACTGACCGGCACACTGTCCGACCGCGAGCGAAAGCGCCGCAGCGAGCTTCAACGGGCAACAGATCAGTTGAGTGAGACTAACCGGCAACTGCAGAGTAGTTTCCAACAGTTAAGGCGTGCGGACAGGCTTTCCGCTGTGGGTCAGCTTGCCGCCAGTCTGGCGCATGAGATTCGCAATCCGCTGAGCAGCATCGAAGGCGCAATAGATATCGTGGGAAGGACGACGGACGAAGACAGGCGGCGCGAGTTTCTCGGGATAATCAAGAAGGAAACGAGGCGGCTGAACGGCCTTCTCACCAACCTGCTTGATTTTGCCCGCCCCCGAGTTCCACAGATACGGCAGGCCCAGGTGGATGCAATCGTTCGCACCGTAGTCGATCTCGCGACTCACAACGTACAACAACAAGGCATCCAGCTAACACTTCACATTGCGCCGGAACTGCCGCCAGTCGAGTGCGATCCCGAGCAGATTATCCAAGTCTTGCTGAACGTTACCTTAAATGCTCTCCAGGCGAGCCCGACCGGAGGCCAAATCTCAATCTCCGCAGACAGAAGCGAGAATATGATTCTCATGCGAGTCAGCGACGAGGGCATCGGAATCGGCGAGGCCGAGATGGATAAGATCTTCGATCCGTTTTATACGACGAAAGAAGGCGGCACCGGGTTGGGACTCGCCATTTCTTATCAGATCCTCGGCCAACACAGAGGCGGAATCGCTGCGGAGCGCAACCCTGACCGGGGCATGACCTTCACGCTTACTCTGCCGATCCGTCAAAACCCAGGACAAGTACCTCAGGGCTAAGCGCCAGGTTCCACCTATGGATGATTTGAGGCACCATCTGCCTGCGGTCAGGCACCCGTTCGACGTCGGGATCTGTAAACGGCGCAAAACCCACTACATACAAACGGTACGCAGCGTGCTTTATATAAAGCGAATGACGCGAACAGGAAGTCGCCATCCCCGACCTGATGGCTGGAAACCACGTCGTGACCGGTCGCGCCACGAATAGATATTCGAAAGGAAGGTAAGAACATGTTGAACCATTTGATCAATACACGGACACTCAGGTTGGCGGTCTTCGCGGTTGCTACTGCGATGCTGACAGTCGTCGTTTCCGTCCCCGCCGGAGCCGCGGACAAGACCTTGAGTAAGAGTGAGCTCAAGAATCTGGTCGCTAACGCAGAGACGAAGGCGGACCACGAGCGCGTCGCCAAATACTTCGATGCGGAAGCACTAAGGTACGAGGCCGAATCGAAGGATCACGGCGAGCTCGCCCCGTTTTACCAGCGGAACCCAGACCCAGCGCTGTCGAAGCATCCGGGAAGCCCGCGTGCATTCGAGCATTGCGACTCTCTTTCCAAGAGTCTACAGAAGGCTGCGGAAGATGCCCGTCAGATGGCAGCCGATCACAGGGGGATGGAGAAAGAAGCGAAGAAATAGTGTGTTTTCGAGCGAAGCAGGTATCGGCACAACTGAACACCTAACAATCGCGAACCGCCGGCATGGGTTACACATTGGCCTGTGCCGGCGTTCTCGCAAATTCACGAGTGGTGTTCGAGGGACGGGAAAGGAGACAACTAGCAATGGAGAAGGATGGAAAGAAATTCGATCCTACGGGCTCTGACATAACCGTTTTCGTCTGCCATGACGACGGAGCGCAGGGTATTTTCTTGGTCGGCAGCTTCAATGATTGGGATCCCACTTGCACGCTGATGGAGCGCCAGGGAGATGGCTCATGGCAGGCCGAACTGGCACTGGCGCCAGGACGGTACGAGTACAAGTTCATCGTGGATGGCGTGTGGTGTTGTGAGCCAGGCAGTGCGGATGCAGAGGGCAACGATTGCGTTCCCAACCCTTTCGGTACCGTGAACCGCGTGGTCGAGGTTCGTGGCAGCGCTAAAGCGAAGGCGACCACCGGTGCTTGAGGAGGAATTCCCGGGCTTTGGTCACCCGATCTGTAACATCGGTTGCCGAGGACGTCATTTGGTGCCGCGATGGGAAATGTGGAAACCTTACTATCTGTAGATCCGGTTTGCGGCATGAGCGTGGACCTGCAGTCTGCCGCGGGCAGCCTTGAGCATGGCGGGCAAACCTATCATTTCTGCAGCCAGCCATGTCTTGAGAAGTTCAAAGCTAATCCTTCTAAGTACATGAAGCCGGCGCAAGCGTCACCCCAGCAGGAACAGCGAGCAAGCGACGCTGGTTCCGCTGCGGTTCCTGGGTCTCCCGCTAGTGCGCCGCCAGCCTCCCGAAACGAATACATCTGCCCCATGCACCCGGAGATTGTTCGCAACGAACCGGGCAGTTGCCCGATTTGCGGGATGGCTCTCGAGCCTTGGACGATCTCTGCGGAGGAAGAAGAAAACCCAGAACTTTCCTATATGACGCGGCGCTTCTGGGTGGGAGTCGCTTTGACGATTCCCGTACTGGTCTCAGCGATGGCGGAGTATATTCCCGGTCGGCCGCTCCAGGAATTGGCCTCACCCCGATTGTGGACTTGGTTTGAACTGATTCTGGCAACACCTGTCATTGTCTGGGGCGGCTCGCCGTTCTTCGTACGTGGTTGGCAGTCCATCGTGAATCGCAGCTTAAATATGTTTACGCTGATCGGGTTGGGTGTGGGAGTCGCATACCTGTATAGCCTCATCGCTACGCTGTTCCCCGGAGTCTTCCCAGCTTCATTCCGCGATGAAGCGGGCCAGGCCGCGGTGTATTTCGAAGCAGCGGCCGTGATCGTCACACTCGTGTTGTTGGGCCAAGTGCTAGAGCTGCGTGCGCGCAGCCAGACCGGTGCCGCGATCAGGACGTTGTTGGGACTCGCGCCTAAGACCGCCCGCATGATCCGGGATGATGGTTCCGAGGTTGACGTGCCACTGGAGCAAGTTCAGGTTGGATTCCGGCTGCGGGTGCGACCCGGCGAGAAGATCCCTGTGGATGGCATCGCTCTTGATGGCTCCAGCAGCGTGGATGAGTCGATGATCACGGGCGAACCGATTCCAGTTGAGAAGAAGGCCGGCGACCGGCTGACTGGAGCCACGGTGAATGGCACCGGATCGCTGGTCATGCGCACAGACCGGGTCGGGGCTGATACGTTGCTCGCCCAAATCGTTCATATGGTTGCGGAAGCGCAACGCAGCCGGGCGCCGATTCAAAAGTTAGTAGATGTCGTCGCAGGCTACTTTGTGCCGACTGTCGTCGGAAGCGCATTGGTGACATTCATTATTTGGGCGTTGGCCGGGCCCTCACCGCGAATGGCCCACGCTCTGATCAACGCGGTGGCGGTGTTAATTATCGCCTGCCCTTGCGCGCTCGGGTTGGCGACGCCTATGTCGATCATGGTCGCGATGGGCAAAGGCGCCACCATGGGCGTACTCTTTAAGAACGCCGAAGCAATCGAGTTCATGCGGAAGGTTGACACTCTCGTCGTCGATAAGACGGGAACTCTCACAGAGGGAAAGCCCCATCTGGTCAGCATCCAGCCCACGAAAGGTTTCGACGAAGTACGACTATTGCGGCTCGCGGCCAGCCTGGAACGCGCCAGCGAACACCCCCTGGCAGCGGCGATAGTCGCAGGCGCCGTGGCGCGCAACATCCAGCTTTCATCGGTTGAAGCGTTTGAATCAGTGACGGGCAAGGGCGTCAAGGCTCGCGTTGAAGGTGTAGCGGTCCTTCTCGGCAATCGCAAACTCATGGAAGACGCCGAGGTCAGTGTGGACCCACTCGTAGAGGCTGCCGAATCCGGGCGAGCCGATGGCCAGACGATTATGTTCGTCGCGGTTGAGGGTAAAGCGGCAGGATTGATCGGCGTGGCCGATCCCATCAAACAGACTACGCCAGAGGCAATCCAGCAACTGCATAAAGAAAACATCCGGATCGTCATGCTTACGGGAGACAGCCGCACGACGGCGGCGGCAGTGGCGCGCAAGCTAGGCATCGATGACGTCATCGCCGAAGTCCTGCCAGAGGACAAGAGCAACCAGATCAAGCGGCTTCAGGAACAGGGACGCTTCGTCGCCATGGCCGGTGATGGGATCAACGATGCTCCGGCGTTGGCGCAGGCCCAAGTCGGCATAGCCATGGGCACGGGAACGGACGTGGCTATGCAGAGTGCGGGGGTGACGTTGGTCAAAGGTGACCTTCGCGGGATCGTTCGCGCGCGCCGGTTGAGCCGGGCCACCATGAAAAACATCAAGGAAAATCTGTTCTTTGCTTTTATATATAATGCTCTGGGCGTACCGATCGCGGCGGGCGTGCTTTACCCGTTCTTCGGACTTCTTTTGAGCCCGATGATCGCGGCGGTTGCAATGAGTTTTAGCTCCGTGTCCGTTGTGGCAAACGCGTTACGCCTTCGAAGGATTCATCTCTAGTCGGTCGAAGGCGCTAATGATGTTCGTCAACTGGCGAAATCTCCTTCTATGGTGGCCATCCCGTTGGACGCGCTTCTTCTGGGTCGCCGCCCGGGCATGATCGTAGTGGCGCGGCTCGCCGTCAGATTGTTCAAGATCTCGGGGGCACACTCGAAGGGTCTGCCAGAGGAAATCCTGTGAGTCCGCTACACCTCTGGCCAAATTCACAAACCAGAGTACGGAAACAAGCTCCGCGAGCAACGTTGTTTCGTGAAGTCAAAGATTGAAGGAGAGCATATGAGCGGTTTAGGGTCGTTGTTACTATTTGCAGTGTTTTTCTATTTCATGATGCGTTTTGGTTGTGGAGCCCATATGGTCCACGGCCACGGAGGTCATGAGGGACATGCCGGTCCCGGATCGGGCACCGGCGAGCGCGTGGGCAGTGCCACCGAGAAGGATCCGGTTTGTGGCATGGCGGTTCCGCCCGACGAGGGCTACACGAAAATGCATGAAGGTCGGCAGTACAGGTTTTGTAGCAAGAAGCACCTGGATCAGTTTGAGGCGGAGCCGCAGCGCTATGCGCAGAACAAAGGGGGGATGTAATGAAGCACGCAATTTCATTCACAGCGTTCGGCAACGCAAGCAGCCTGTTCCTTGCGATCACGTTTGCGATATGCGTCGCCTTTGATTTTCTGTTTCCGTCGCAGGCGATGTATCAAGCGTGGCAGAAGCTGTTGCCCGGCTTCGAATGGATCAGCTGGAGGAGTTTTCTTCTTGGCATGATCGAGAGCTACGGGTACGGATGGTATTTCACCCTCATCTGGGTTCCGCTCTACAACGTGTTTGCTGGTAGAGCCAGCCGTCGAGGTTAGCGCATCCGAACGGAAAGGAAAGTAGCCTTCCATGGACAACGTTGTGGCACTCGTGCAAGCGTATCTCCGTGTCAACGGAGTTTTCACTGGTTCGGAATACCCGGTGTCGAAATAACGGACACGGACCCAGTCGTGAAAGCGCCCTGCCTTGGCTCATGCAGACCGCGCTACACCGGGGTCACGACCCCGATCGGAATCGGCTGCGGGGTAAAAGTCACTCCGGCTCCAGCCCCTTTTCATCTTGGTCGTTCTGCTCGCGCCGCAGCCCGAACTTCTCCATTCGATAGATGAGAGTCTTACGGCTGAGGTCGAGATACTGTGCAGCACGGGACTGATTCCAGTCAAACTTCCGCAGGGCTGTCAGAATCAGGTCCCTTTCAACCGCCTCAAGGCTTATTCCCTCGGGTGGCAGCTTTAGTTGCAGGAGATTCTTGCGGTCGGGTTCGACTCGCAAGGAACTGGGAAGATCAGCCAAGCGAACCAGGTCGCCGTCTGATAACACAATGATTCGCTCGATGATGTTCTCCAGTTCACGCACATTACCTGGCCAGCGGTATTCCTCAAAATAGGACATCAGAGCTTCTGGTAGCTGAAGGTCTGGCCGGCCGTGCTTCTCGCGAGCACGTTGGAAGAAGATACGAATGAGTTCCGGGATGTCATCGGGCCGTTCGCGCAGTGGTGGTAACTCCAAAGGGATAACGGAGAGACGGTAATACAGGTCCTCGCGAAACGTCTGATCGTCGATCATCGCCTGAAGGTTCCGATGTGTAGCGGCGATAATACGGACATCGACTTTCATCGGTTCGATTGCGCCGACCTTCTCGATCTCCCCGTGTTGAATCAGCCGTAGCAGCTTCACTTGGAGTTCGAGAGCCATATCGCCGATCTCATCCAAAAACAGCGTCCCTCGATGGGCCGCTTCCACCTTTCCGGTTTTGTGGGCCACGGCTCCGGTAAATGATCCCTTAAGATGACCGAACAACTCTGACTCAAGAAGGTCCTTGGGGATCGCACCGCAATTGATCGTTACGAACGGCCGCTCCTTGCGAGGGCTGTTAAAGTGAATGGCCTTCGCCAGGAGTTCCTTCCCAGTGCCAGTCTCGCCGCGAACCAGCACGGTCGAAGTGCTCTGAGCAGCACGCCCGGCCAAATCCAAAACCTCTAGCAAACGTTTGGAACGGCCGACGATGGACCCGAATCCGTACTTCGCATCAAGAGCGCGCCGCAGCCGCCGCACCTCGGCACGCAACCCCAGGTGCTCCAACGCACGTTCCACGACCAGGCGGAGTTCAGAAACCTGGATCGGTTTCGTCAAGTAATCGTAGGCCCCGGCCTTCATCGCCTCAACGGCTGTTTCGACAGTTCCGAACGCCGTCAACATTATGACGATGGCGCTGTCTTCGCGGCGGCTGCCTTCGCTGCCCACGATCCGTTTAAGAACCTCAATGCCATTTATTTTCGGCATCATCAGATCGACCAGCACAAGGTCGGGTTGCTCCTTCAGGAACAGAGCGAGTCCTTCCTGGGGGCTGAGTGTACCGAGGATTTCAACACCGTCCTGCCCAAGCGCGGACATTACCAGTTCCAGGCTCGAATGATCATCGTCAATGGCTAGAATCTTAAATTTCATGACCGACTTTAGATGAAGAATTGAGAATCCGCCGCACCTGCTCGCGAACGTGTGAAATCGAGACTGGTTTGGCGATGTAGCCATCGAAACCGGAAGCGAGCATTCGCTCGCGATCTCCGTCCATGACAAAGGCCGTGACTGCGAGAACGGGGCATGGGACCGGAGGATCGAGACCCCGGATCGCTCGCAAAACCTCAAAGCCATCTAATCCAGGCATCTGGATATCCAACAGCACAATATCGGGCGTTTCACTTTGTACCTTCAAAAGAGCATCGCTCCCATCAGACGATTCAATAATTCGGTAGCCTGGAGCTGCGAGCGCGTCTTTAAGCAACTCCAGGCTCGCCGCGTCGTCGTCGGCAATCAGTATGGTGATCATGCCAATCCTTCACGGATAGCCCGCCGAAGCTGCGCTAAAAGCGCTTCCCGCCACGCGTCGCCCTTAAGGAATAGAGCGCGGGTCTGTCCGACAAGGTTGCTTAGATCCTGCTCAGTCAGATCCTTCGCAGTCAGGATGAAAACGGGGAGGTCCCGCGACATGCGGTCCTCCCTGATCCGACGGAGAACCTCGAAACCATCCATCTCGGGCATTAACAGATCGAGAAGGATGGCGGAAGGAGACACGCGGCTCAGAATATCAAGGGCCTGTTTTCCGCTGGCCGCGAGCACGGTCGTATAACCCTCAGCCTCCAGCATCGCGGAAAGTAAATAGCGCGTCTCTGTATCGTCATCGACGACCAACAGTGTAGCCGCACCGTTTGAAGGGAGAGAAACATGCTTGCGAAGGACCGCAAGTAACGATTCCTTTTCGATAGGTTTTACGAGATAGTCCGACGCCCCGAGAGCAAACCCCGTTTCCGGTTCGTCCAGAATTGAGATCACAACGACGGGGATGCGAGTGGTTTCGGAGTCCTTTTTCAGCCGGTGAAGAATCTCCCAGCCGCTTATGTCTCCGAGGCGAATGTCAAGCGTGATCACATCGGGCTGAAGTTGCCGAGCACGGATCAACGCGTCAGCCCCTGAGCTAACCCACGCCACATCGTAACCCTCAGGCTCGAGATAACTGGTCAAGATCTCACGTGCCGGGTCCTCGTCTTCCACAATCAGCACCAGCGGTTTTTCTCTCCGCAACTGCGCTCCGCCAACCGAAACATCAGGCTCTAGCTTCTCGTGGGCAGGACGTAGCGGCATCTCAACGGAGAAACGGCTTCCTTGGCCAACCTCACTCTCTACCCAGATACGCCCTCGATGCAGTTCGACCAGGCGTTTTGTGATTGCCAAACCCAGGCCGGTGCCCTCACGAATCCCTTTGGTTGTCGCAGCGGCCTGGTGGAAGGTTTCAAATATGGTCTCGATTTCATCCGGCTGTATGCCAATACCGGTATCGCGGACGGCGAGCCGTAACAGAGTACCCTCGGCATGTGCCTCTACAGTGATGCTCCCTCCGGCCGGGGTAAACTTGACGGCGTTGCTGAGGAGATTCTCAAGGATTTGCTTGAGCCGGGACTTATCGGCATGAAGCTCAATCCCGGGGCTGACGTGAATATCGAGATGCTGCCCTTTGGCGACGGCCAGCGGCCTCACTGCCGTGAAGACTTCCTCAATGTCGTCGGGCAGGAGCAGCTTCTCCAGTCGAAGATCCATTCGACCGGCCTCTATCTTTGAAAGATTGAGAATGTCGTTAATGAGCGCCAGGAGACGGCGCGCGCCATGCGAGATATGATTCAGATAACGCTGCTGTTTCTCGTTCACCTCCCCGGCGCTTTGCTCTTGCAGAAGGTCCGAAAAACCGATGATGGCGTTCAAGGGGGTCCGAAGCTCGTGGCTCATGCTTGCCAGGAACTCGCTCTTTAGCTGGTTGGCGCGCTCGACTTCCCGGTTGCGCCGCTCCAGGTGGTCGTTGAGAGAGTTAATTTGCGCCTCAGCTCGCCTGCGATCGGTGATATCTCGCACCACGCACATGATTCGTAAACCGTCGTCGGTCTGAATCGGGCTGAGCTTGATGTCGACCGGAATTTCCGTTCCATCCGCCTTTCGCGCCCAAAGATCGAGCCCGGAGCCCATTGGGCGCTTGAGGGGGTGATCGTGATAATTCCCACGATGCGTGAGATGTTTCTCTCTGTACCAAACTGGGAGAAGTTCTTCGACCCGTCTGCCGATCAACTCCTCGCGAGGCCAGCCGAAGAGCCGTTCCGTCTCCTCGTTCACGAGCAGAATCGTCCCCTCCTGATCGACCTCGAGGATCGCATCTGGAGACACTTCAAAGAGTTCACGGAAGCTTGTGTCCATTAAGTGCCTCCGTCCGTTGATTCTCGCTGGGCTCCATCAATCGCGCACGACTGCAACAATCCTTCGACGCCTAGGACCAAGCTAGCCATCATGAGAATCACGATTGCATGCTTCATGGACGACCTCATTGTGTAAGACGCGCCGTTTGTATCTTGCCGACGCCCGAATTCCCCCAGGCAATCCATGTCTCACTTCCAGCGTGAAGGAGCCGCGGATAACCTATGCTCGACCTCGAACCCTGGGCAACTTGCGTTACAGCACCGGCAATACCCGCGCCGGTAACTTGACGGACCAGGAGCCGGACGCCATCCGCGCCTTTGCCTTCCTCGAGCCAGGACACGAACGCGCCGCTCTGGTCGTCCAGTGCGGCCGAGACATGTCCGAAGGAATTCCCGGTGCTGACGCGGAGTGGCTTGCTAAACGTCGCGCCGCCATCACCGGAGGAGACAAGCTGCGTGCGTGGAGAGTCCTGGGCTTCCGTGTACCAAGCGATCGCGACCCGGTTATCCTTTGCCGCCGCCGACGCGCCATTGACCGGGCATGCATTGATCTCCCATTTGTCAGGATTTAGGATCTTCGACGGCAACCAGCGGCCGTTCTCGAAACGAATGGTAGCGATATCCCGAATCTCTTGCGGAGCGTGGTCTCGGTAGGCAACCAGCAACCCCCGCGAAGTTTTCACAATACTCGTGGGACAACAGGTGCAGACGTCGGGATCCAAGCTCTCTTCCTTCACCACCTTGCCTTCGCTGCTGACGACAGTCCGCTTCAAAGCGGACGGCGCATCCTCACCCTTGAGCGCCTCCAGCCAAACAAGAGAGGCTTCCCTATCGCCGCTAGCAGCCATGGAAACGAGGGCATGCTGAACAGGATTGCGGTCCTGATGCGCTATGACCGGTGAGGTCCATTTTATGCCGTCCTTCGATGCCGAGACATACATATACTCAGCCTCGCTCGAAGCAGGCGGTATCTCGACCCATTCCGCAAGCAATGACCCGTCGACAAAGGAAATCACCGACGGAGACTCCGCAGGCTGGCGGAAAAAGTGACGGTTCGTGGCGATCGTGCGCGGCTCCGACCACTGCGCGCCGCGGCGAATCGCATAACGCAATGTAAGGGAGCCGTCCTTCAGCGTTTCGACCCAACTTAGCAACGGGCTGCCGTCCTGAGCCGTGCCCCAGTGCGCTTGCAAGCTGGTTGCGCTGGAGGGATTTGCTATCGGCTCTACCTTGAGCGTCTGTCCAAGTCCTGGAACTGCCAATTCGCCCAAAAGACATGCTGTAAACAGGTAAGATTTTAATCGCTTCATTTCGATCTCCTAGTTCTGCCCGGACCCGCTGGCTGCTCCATTCCGCATCATCGGCGCCGGAAGAGAATTGTCCGTTGCGAGTCCGAGGCGATCCCGAGTGACCGCCTCGGGCTAGTCCGAACCGTTTTGGTCCGCTCTAATGCTTCGCTGTTTGCTTAGCTGCCTTCACCGCCCCAAGCTCTACGCTGTGGGCCACCAGCTTCTCGTTAACCTCCATGGCATGGATTGCGACCCGATCACCGACTTTGATATCGGTTTTCTGGATCGGCTGCTTAGCACGCACGTAGGTCGTCATCTTCGCGTCAAAGCCGATCTCAACGGTTTTTCCGGCTGTTGTCTTGACCGTGACGGATGCGTCCGAAATCTTGGTCACAGTGCCGGTCACGTGCTCTTCGCCGCCGTGACCCGTAGCGATTGTGGGTAGGAGCGCAAGCGACACGATCGCGAGGAGCGCGACCTGGATCTTGAGCTTAGTGCTGGTGAGGATGTCTGCGTTCATTTGATTGATCTCCATTCTTTGTGTGTTCATCTGATTGACTTCCATTCAAAAAATCTCTTTCTTCCTGTTCTTCTTTCATCTCGTCCGGGCTCTTCGGATTCAGGTCCTTCATTTCCCGCTCTTCATCGGCCGTGAGATTCGGCAAGTGCCGAATGAAGCGGACCAGCTTCCAGGAATCCTGCTCATCGCGGCTTGTGCCGCTGCCCCAGGAAGGCATCCCGGTCAGGCGGATGCCGTTTTGGATGATGTAGAACAGTTCCCCGTCAGTCAGGTTTTGAGTGTCTGCCTGCCGCATGTCGGGAGCAGGCGGGTAGAGGTGTCTCCCCATCTCGGCATCACCGCTGCCGTTGTTGGAGTGACAAGCAGCGCAGTGGTCGGCCCAGTGTGAGCGTGCGTCCGCTAGGATTTCGGGCGAATCCGCAACCGGATTTGTGCGGTCTCTCGCGCCGGTGGATAATGCCAGGGCGCGGGCTTGTCGTGCGGCGAAATGTTCAAGCGCGCTGGGCTGCGCTCGGGCACTGAATCCGTTCGCGCCCGCCTTCAAAAAGATGAGGCCACCACCACCAACGATGATGGCCAGCGCGATTGCCCCGGCCACGAACCAAATTAGATTCCGCATAGTAGGCTCCACCCTTTTCAGTCAGCTATTGCACTGTCGCCGGACGCGATGTGGATACTCCTGCTCCAGAACTTCCGGGCTGGCCACGCCCCATCGACCCGTTCACGGGTTGGGAAAGGCCGTCCATCAATCCGAATCCCCGAATGACCAGCGAGGCCTGCCAGGCATTGTCGAGCGCCTGGATGTAGTCGGCTTCCAATTGGAACAGCGTTCGCTGGGAGATGAGCACCTGCGGATAGGCTGCAGCCATCTTCTGGTAAGTCGTCTGGTAGAGCTTGTAAGCTTGTTCCGCTCGCGGCAGCATCTCAGTTTTGTACTCCTGGACGATAACGCGGGCGGTATCGTACTCGCGGAAGGTGACCGCTAGGTCGCGTTCCACTTGAAGTTTCAGGCGGGCCAGTTCCTGCTTCGCGCTCTCGATTTCGCCTTTCGCAGCTGCGACGTTGCCCTGGTTCCGATTGAAGATCGGTATTTGAACCCCGATTTGCGCCCCGCCCTGCATTCCAATTGGCTTTCGTGTGCTCTCTAGTGGCTCGTAGTTCTGCGCGAGAATTCCCGTGAATTGCAGATCCGGTATGGGCGCTTTCTTGGCTTGAACCAGAGCGGCCTCAGCGCTCTCCGCCGCTTGCTGTGCCAGCTTTACTTCGGGACTCTCTCGCAGTGTTGTGGCGACCCATTCCTCATAGTTAAGGTCTGGGATGGCATCAAGGTCACCTTCCAAACGGGCAAGCGGCAGGCCCGGCTTCCCGATTACGGCTGCCAACACCCTCCACGAAGCTTGCAGATTCTGCTGAGCAATCCTGAAGTTTATGTTCGCCTGTTGTTGCTCCACTTCGGCTTGAAGAATGTCCGGCCGGTCGGCTTGACCGACGTTTCCCAGTTGGTAGGAAGTCTGTGTCGCATCCCCTGCTAAATTAGCGAGATTTTGCCTCACTTCCACCAACCTCTGCGCCGCGAGGACTTGGTAGAACAGAGCCCGGGCGTTATTCAGGAGGCGCAGGCGCTGAATCTGTCCGCTGGTCTCAACCTGACTCGCTTGCAGATCGGCTACACGGCGTGCGGCACGTAGTTTGCCCCCGAGCACGATCGTCTGGCTGACGAACCCGCCCTGCTTTCCGCCACCTTGATGTCCACCCCGAATTTCATCACCGTAGTAACCCACCGTCGGATTGGGATAGAGACTCGACTGCCTGGCGAGTCCCGTCGCCACGCGCAGGTTGGCTTGGACCTGGGCCAAGGTCGGATTGCTGGCCAGCGCCATTTGCTCCAACTCTTCCAATCGCAGCCCACTCTGACTTGCCGTGCCTGGAGTTCTTAACGCGTTTCCGGGCGGAATCACTTGCACGTCGTATAGAGTGAGATCGCCATCATAGACCTTGGCGGTGATCTGATCTCCAACTTTCACGCGATTGAACACATCATCCTTGTCGACGGCCCACCCCATGGTCATCGCTCCCATACCACCTTCGATCGGTTCATTAATGACCGTGAGACGCTTGGTACTTGCGTTCACCTGCTCGACCTTGCCGCGCAAAGCGCGAGCCTGTTTTTCACTTTGTTTCGGCTGGGCCGAGGCGACGAACAAGCAAACCGAAAGGCCCACCACCGCAAGGCGGAGCATCCGTGTTTGATTCCGCATACCGGTGCGTTTCATTGGGCGCTGTTCCCCTTTAGCGGGTGTCCTTGCTGTTTGGCTCTGAGCTCCATGATCTTTTCGTATTGTTCGGGAGGCAGGACTCGAACCAGAGTCATCATGCCTCCAACAAACCCGCTCCAGCCCGCCGGTAAGCCATAGGTTTCGGGCTTTTCAACATCCTTGTCCATCGCCATCATGGGGCTTTCCATATACGCGTCCTGAGGAAACAGCGGCACCTGGTTCGCGTTCTTCGGTAGTTCGGGCATGCTCATCTTCGAATGATCCATTCCCGGCATGTTGGCCATGGCCTTGTCGGCCTCGCTTTGAGACAACGGCCCGTTGGTGCGTGGCATGTCCGTCGTGGACCCCACGCCCAGACCGCGGCCTAGGCTGGGAGCTTTGTTTTCCGATGTGGCGTGACCATCCCGCAGTATCCCCATGCCTTCCGTCATGCTTGCTCCGCCCTGCATGCCCTGACCAAGACGGGTCAGCGGACCTACATTGGAGGACATCTGGTTCATCATGTGGTGGGGAAGGTGACAATGGAGCATCCAGTCGCCGAGACGCTCCGCCACAAACTCTATGTCACGCGCCTGGGCCACTCCAACCAAGACAGTGTTTCC
>JANXXL010000358.1 GCA_025350625.1 Bryobacterales bacterium
CGCTGATTTTCATGACCTTTCGCGAGCTCTGCCGGACGCGCAGATTGAACTAGCCTAGGGCGAGTCCACACCTGCGCCGCCGCAGCGCTCGGCTTGCCAGCTTGGCTTTATCGTCTCTTTGGATGCCAGTCTGGACTCCGGCGAAAACTTTCGCGGGCGGCATGGCGGCTGTTAACTTATCGCTAGAAGACCCCAGCAGGGAAAAACTCAACAACGTATAAAGTAGTTTTTTCATGATGGATCCCTCGACTTTTCAACCTTCGTTGCCCGAACTATAAATCGCTCGGGCGCATTTCCGATATATCGGAAGGGGTAGCACGTGATCAGTGTGAGAGTGGCTCCACCGTCGGATTTTAGAACCTCAGTTTGCTCTGGCTGCACGACGGCGGTGGATTCCACCTGATACTGGAATTCACCGCCCGGCGCGGTAATCGTGACCTCGTCGCCTTTCTTAATCCCGCGAAGTTCGCGGAAAAAAGTATCGCGGTGACCTGCCAGCACCAGATTGCCATGCTCGCCGGGGCCTGCCGATCCCATCAAATGCCCGACTCCCCTTGCGAGCGTGCCATCACTGGTCCCTTCAAAAACAATCGCGGAAAGGTCCAGCCGCGGGATTTCGATTCGGCCGACCAGCGTACCTTCGCGATTGACTTTGAATTTCACCGGGGGGCGGTCATTAATCGCCATGTGATCCAGCGCCCAATTGCCTTGGGCCTGGTCATATTGCGCACGACCCCAAAGAAATGCGCAATACCCTAATGCGACGCAGCCGGCAATCCACAAGAGCCGCTCTATCCACAACGCAGCGCGGCTTCTAGACCGCGCTGCGTTCGGGATTGCGTACTTGTTTTCGGTGAGCGGCATACATTCCTATGAAATGCGAGCCTTTCGAGCAGCGATTGCACCGGTTACAAATACCAAGCCCACCAAGCCTATTTCTACGATTGGACTCGCAGTCCTAGGCAACTCTGTGGGAGCTGCAGGAATGTCGTCGGGCGTTAGAGCTGGCTCAGCTTCTTTCGGAGTTTCGGCCTGTGCAATTTCAACCGGCGCGCTGACTTTAGTCTTTTCTTCGGCCACATAATTAGTCGAAGCGCGTGTTTCTGCTACTACGGCAGCCGTTTCCGTTTCCTTGGCGGGTTCTTCCACGACCGCCGGACTGGAAACCGCGGGGGCCGGTTCGGCCGCTGCAACCGTGGTGGTGGTTGTAGTCCGAGTTATGGCTGCGATTTCAGCCAGGTGTTGTTTAGGGTAAACAAACTCCTGGCCGAACTCATCTCCGGGATAAAACCAAGTCCGCATAGGTTCGGGCCGGCCGGCGCGGGCTTCGTAAAACGTAATTACAGTTTTACTGGTAACGTTTTTACGGTAGGCGTTGATCGACTCGGCCGCGGCATATACATGGTTTCCACGTTCGTTCATGAACTGAACGATATGACGATCGGACGAAGAATCTACCAGTTTCATCACGTACTTTCCGGGCTGTAGCACATAGCCGGGAACTTCCACAGCCTGTGAAAAACGAACCGTGGTTTTCTTGTCCCAAGCGTCTGCCTTAGCTACCGCGCTAGATGCAGCCATTGTGGCCGCGAGACCGAAGGCCATCGAAAAATGAGCAATATTCGTGCGTTTCATTTATCTCCCTCTCCTGACCGTTAGACTGCACACCGCGTGCCAAGCTCACAATTCATCGCAAAATCAATCACTTCGAGCGTTCAAATCCGCCGGAACGCAGAATTAACTTCTCCTTCCCGGTAAAAACACCGGGTAACGCGCGTTTATTAAATCATCGATAGACAGTTTAGACCGGCGAGGTGGAAGCCACTGAGCCCACCCGCGGCTCGATTGATAGTACGTCGCTCCACCAAAGGGAGGAGGCCCATGCGGCGCCGGAGGAGAAAGCATCGTTTCGCAAAATTGTTCGATTACCCAGGAGGCAAATCAGCCGCGTTGGATAAACCGGCAGAAGCCGGCTTCGGAATGTTCAAGCGCGTCATACCATAGGCGTGCGATCCGAAGATGCTGGTGCCGGCGGATCAACAAGCCTAGCCTGAAGAACCAAACATCGCCTTATGGATCTGCCTGGCGGTAAGAGGAGTTCCCGATGGCCGGTAGCCGGCGGCAGGTCGTTGGGGGCGGTGTTAATTCTTTCAGAGAAACTTCGGAGAGCGCCGCGCGCCTCTTAGCCCGCTCAGAAAGCTATCAGGAGTTTGATAGTCGTCCTCCTGTGCCATGTTATGCGGAATGTTCTAGGGGGCTGACTTCCGGTTTCTGGCGAGATTCAGCAGGAGGAGGCTCGCTCCGATAGTGATCGCGCTGTCCGCTACGTTGAACGCCGGAAACTCGTAGGACCCGATAAAGACCTGCAGGAAATCGGTGACCGAGCCTCGGAACACCCGATCCCAAAGGTTGCCGAAAGCGCCGCCAAAAACCAGAGCCAGCGACGCGAACATGAGCCCACCCGCGTTCTTGGGCAAGCGCCATAGCATCACGCCGACGATCGTCATTACCCCCATGGAAACTCCGATCAGCAGAACCGCGCGCACGAATGGCGGCGCTTCCGCCAACATGCTGAAAGCCGCGCCGGGGTTTTCCGCGTGCACAATGTTGAACACCCGTGGGATCACTACCGCCACGTCCCAGGGAGCAAAGCTGGCGCGAATGTAGAGCTTGCTCACTCGATCCAGGATCACCACCAAGAAGATGATGAGCGCGGATCGCACGCGCAGATTCATCCCAGCATTTCCTTCAAGGCGCTCGCGCAGGAATCGCACACCGGGCCGGGGAATACCGAATATTTCCAGCACCGCTCGCACTTGGCGCCCTCGGCGCGCTCAATCGTGACCTGCAATGCATCGCCCGGTTCCAACACTACTTGAGATGTGATGAAGAGCGCCGGCAGGTCCGCCGCGTAGTCATCGAGCTTTGCTCCCGCGAGGCGCACGCGCGCTTCGAGGGACGTGCCGATGAACTTCGCCTGCCGCGCCTCTTCGAGCGCCTTCAGTACGACATTGCGCACTTCGAGCAACCGCTCCCATCGCGCCAGCTTCGCCGCATCGAGGCCCGAGGCCATTTCCTCCGGCTCCGGAAGCAAAGCCAGATGGACGCTGTCCGGCGCGTCCGCGGGTTTCCGCGTGTGACTCCAGACTTCCTCGGTAGTGAACGCGAGCAGCGGCGCGGCCAGCCGTGTCAATGCGTAATGGACCTTGTACAACGCCGTCTGCCCGCTGCGCCGCGCATGGCTCTTGGGAGCGGCCGTGTAAAGCCGGTCCTTCAGCACATCGAAATACACTGCGCTCAAATCGGTCGTCGCGAAATCATAGATCGCGCGATACACCTTGTGGAACGCATTTTCCTTATACGACGCTCGCGCGCGGCGGACCAGGTCCTCCGTGCGCGCCAAAATCCAGCGATCAATTTCGAGTAATTCGTTAACCGGCACCGCGTCCGCCTGAGGGTCAAAATCGTGCAAGTTACCGAGCGTATAGCGAAAAGTGTTGCGCAGTTTTCGGTAGGCCTCGATCAGGCGGCTGACAATGGTATCGGAAAAGCGCACGTCTTCGGTGAAGTCCACCGACGCCGTCCACAGGCGCAGCAGTTCCGCTCCATATTTATTGATGACCTTCTCTACTTCCTCGGCCCCTTTCGATTTTGAAAGCGCGTGACCTTCACCGTCGAGCGTCCAGCCGTTGGTGGCCGTTGCCCGGTACGGCGCCTCGCCGCGCAGCCCCACCGCGATCAATAGGGAGCTGTGGAACCAGCCGCGATATTGATCGCCGCCCTCCAGATACATATCGGAGGGCCAGGGCAGATGATTCTCGGGCGTTAGAACCGCTAAATGGCTCGCGCCCGAATCGAACCACACGTCTAAGATGTCGCTCTCCTTGCGAAACGTACCACCGCCGCAGCGCGAGCACTTCGCCTCCGGGCCGACCAGTTCTGCGGCGTCCGTCGAATACCAGACATCTGCTGTATGCACCCGGATCAGGTCCACTACGCGGTCCAGAATCTTGCGATCGGTCAGCGGCTCCTGGCACCCTTCGCAATAGAAAACGATAATCGGCACGCCCCAGGCGCGCTGACGCGAGATGCACCAGTCCGGGCGGGTTGCGATCATGTTGCCGATGCGCTCTTCGCCCCAGGCCGGATTCCATTTCACCTTTTTGATGGCTTCGAGCGCTTTCTGTCTAAGGCCGTTGCGATCCATGCCAATGAACCACTGTTCGGTCGCGCGGAAGATGGTGGGATGATGGCACCGCCAGCAATGCGGATAGCTGTGCTCGATCTTACGCATCGCCGCCAGGGCGCCCTGGCTTTTTAGGATGTCGATGACGATTGAGTTGCCTTCCCACACATTCTTGCCCAGCAGTTCTTCGGGCAGCTTACCTGCCGCGCCCTCGGCCTGGAAGAAACGCCCCGCGCCATCGACAGGACAGTACACCGCCAACCCGTTCTCGACTCCGATTACGTAATCTTCCTGACCGTGCCCCGGAGCCGTGTGCACCGCTCCGGTGCCTTGCTCGAGAGTCACGTGCTCGCCCAACAACCCTACGGAATCGCGCTCCAGAAACGGATGTCGGAACACTGTTCCCGCCAGTTTCGATCCCTCGAACGTCGCCAGCGTGTGGGGCGAGTCCCATCCGCAGGCTTCCGAAGTCGTGTTCAACAGATCCCGGGCAACGATATAGACATCCTCCCCCACCTCAACAGCTACATATGTAAATCTCGGGTGAAACGCAATCCCCAGATTCGCCGGAATCGTCCATGGCGTTGTAGTCCAGATCAGCCCCCACAATTTCTTCCCTGCAAGCGCGGGATCGATCGCAGCGGGATCGGTGGTCAGTGCGAATCGAACCCAAATCGATGGACTCGAATGGTTCTCGTATTCGACCTCCGCTTCGGCCAACGCCGTACGGTCATGGATGCACCAGTTGACCGGCTTCAATCCCTTGTACACGTACCCTCGGTCGAGAAAATCGACGAACGCTCCGGCGATTACCGCTTCATACTGCGCCGACATGGTCAAATAAGGGTCCTGCCAGCGTCCAAAAACCCCCAGGCGGATGAAATCCTTGCGCTGACGATCGACGTATTTTTCAGCGTACTTCCGGCACGCCGCTCGAATTTGCGCCGCCGACATCCCCGCCTTCTTCGAACCCAGCTGGCCATCCACCTTGATTTCGATGGGCAGCCCGTGGCAATCCCAGCCAGGAACATAGGGGGAGTCGTAACCCTCCATGGTCTTAAGCTTTACGATGAAATCCTTCAACAACTTGTTGAAGGCGTGTCCCAGGTGGATGTTCCCATTTGCATAGGGAGGTCCGTCATGAAGAATGTAGGTGGGCTGACCCGCGCGAGCTGCGCGAATCCGTTGGTAAATTCCGGACTTATCCCACTGTTCCAATAACTTAAGCTCCAATTGAGCTAAGTTGGCCTTCATAGGAAAGCCCGTTTGCGGGAGGTTGACCGTCTTTTTGAGGTCCACGCCGGTAAGATCCAGCTTTTGATCAGTATTAGCCGATTCCATCAGATATCCTCTTATGGTACACCGGGAGGTCGAAGTTCTTGGCGGTCGCGAAGGTTCCGACACTGGTCCTTTGGTCATTGACAGGAATGTCAGTTCGGTTTAAGATGCTGTTCACTACATTCCGGCACTTCGTTAGGTAAGGTCCATGCATGACTTTCCAAGTCGGTGAGAAGGTAGTTTATCCCAACCATGGGGTGGCCACCATCGAGAACATCAGCAGCCGCGCCTTCGCGGGCCAGCAAGAGCGTTTCTATTTGCTGCGTCTCTCTGCTGGCAGCCTGACCGTGATGGTGCCCTTTTCGCATGCCGATCACGTTGGCTTGCGCAAGGTCACCCGCAACGGACAACTGGCCCGCGTGATCGAATACCTCGGCGAAGGACGCCGCAAGCGTCAGCAGGATTGGAAAGATCGCTTCAAGGAAAACACCGAAAAAATGCAGAAGGGCAATCTGCTGGAGATTGCCGAAGTCCTGAAGACCTTGCTGGTTCTCCAATCCGACAAGCCTCTGTCGTTTCGCGAGAAAAAGATGCTCGACCGTGCCCGCCATATGCTGATCACAGAGCTTTCCACCTCCCGCGGCTGGAGCGAAGCTGACGCCGCGCGAACTCTCGACCAAGCTCTGTGCAAGGCTCAGTTGCACCTTCCCGAGAAGATTTAGTTCAACTGAGTTTCTCGCTTTCGAGATTGCTACCGCCGCGGCAGGAGTGGTTTCCGGTCGGCCGGCATATGTTGATCCCAGGCATCGAGGAGCAGAGCGTTCAGTGCGTAATCTCCCATCAAAGCGACTAACTCCACGGTGCCCTGTTTCCCGAACAGCTCGATGGCTTTCGCATAGACGTCAGCGTCGAGTTTGTGCTCGCGAAACAACTGGCGTCCCAGGCGGATGACGACTGCTTCCTTCTCTCCGAGGCCAGAAACATCCTTGCCGTATTTGATCGCGTCAATGGCCGGCTGCCCCACTCCTACTTGCAGCGCGGTGGGCTCATGTGAACTCCAAACGTACTGCTGGTCGAACTCCCGCGCCGCCACCAGAATCGCCACCTCCGTCACCGGCTTGCCCAGAACGCTGCCCTCTCTCCGCAAATAATCGTTCAACCGGCGAAGCGGCTCTGCAACTCCTGGACTGTAGAGCGCGATAGCGCTCGGACCCGTCGGCTGAGCGATCTTACCGGCGCCGCCCGCGTTAATGTCGTAGACCCGCTTGCCGTTCTCGTCCATCTGTTCGCGATGGACCACGGGCAGGCGGTTGAGCGAGTCCGGATAGATCTTGACGGCGGCTGATCCCTTTCCCGACTGGCCGTTCGCCGTAGCGACCAGGGCCATCAATAGCAATATCGAAGTCAGTATTCGCATGGCATACCTCAGCGGGATTTGGTCGCTACACTAGCCGCGCCGGCCCGTATTGCTGGAGCCGATGAGCTGCAGCGGGAAGCCGTCGGGATCGTTTACATGGAAACCGACACCGCCTTTTTCGTCCTTCGGAGTGACGCCGCGCGCCTTAAGATCCGTGGTCACTGCTTCCTTGTTGAAGTTGTCGATTCCGATCGCGATGTGGTCTACCTTACCCGCCGGCTTGCCTGGCCGGAGAACCAGAAAATCCTTGCCCAGCATCACCTGGTTATCCCCGTCGCGCTTGTTGATCGTGCAACCCAATACTTTCTGGTAAAAATCGCTCGAGCGTTGCACGTCGGTAACGTAGAGTGATACGTGATTGATGCTGCTGCCCTCGAATCCAGCGGCTGACGCCGAGCTCGCAGTGGCCGCTAATAGAGCCAATCCCTGCACCAGGTCTCGCCGTGAGAGTTTACCGCTCTCGTAAGTTTCCAGAAGTTTCGAAATCGTGTGATTCATTGGATGCTCCTCTAGGTGGAATCAGTCGAGGTCGGGCTTCGCCCGTTTGTTAGCCCGCCCGGACCTATACAGTCTACACAACGGCTGACTCCGTGTCTGCGTGCCGGGAAAATCTAATAACCGGGATTTTGGCGGTGCTTCGGCCGCCTTCTGATCGGTAGAACTCACTTAGCAGCCTGCTTACGAAGATGCCCGTAGATAAACTCTTCGGTGAACGGCACACACTTGAACTCCATGAACTGAGCGTCTTTATCCAGGCGGCGATACAGGGGAAAACTTATCTTCCAAGGACGCGTGAATACCTTGGGGTCTTCAATGGTGGCTTCATAGCGGAGAATGTCGGGGCTCGCGGGCGTGTAACGTTCGACCACATGCAGCGCGTCGCTGTGAAAGTTTCCCGCCCGGTCGAACCATGTCCTATCGTTAAACCCGGTTACATCCACCACCAGCGTGTCTCCCTCCCACCGGCCTGCCGACCAACCCATGTAGCTGTCGATGGGAGCTTCTCCCACCTTTTCGAGCGGAATGATGCGGCTGGCGCTGGCAAACTCGTAGGCGATCAAAATTTTCTTGTTTCCCTGAGTAATCTGGAAGGGAAACGGCATATAAGTCGCTCGCGGCACGCCGGGAAGATAACACTTGGCTTCAGGATCGAGAGGGATGAAGCGGAAGGCGTCGTATTTGACACGAACGAACCTTTTTTCGAAGTTATCTTTCTTTTTCGCAAGCGCCCACGGCTGGTAAGGGATTTCGTTGCCTTCGACGATCCCCGGCCCGGGGGGCTGGGCATAAAGCGCGCCGAACTGGGGCGGACCCGGTTGTGCGCCGTGAACCTGGAGATCCCAGTTGCCTTCATTCAGCGCTTGCCACAGGCCGTTCAAGTTGGGATTTGTGGTTCCAGGGAGACGCAGCGCCTTATAAGCCAGAGCGGGCGTTTGACCCGCGGCTGGAAGAATAATAAGCGAAGCCCACACCATGGCCTGGCTCAAAACCCGGAATGATTTTCCCATGCGAATCGTTTCTCCGGTTGCGCAGTTTACTTGCCCGAGTCGGGAGCGTTCTCGCCAGAGGAGCCGAGGAAAAGCTTCTTGCCGTCCGTCAAAGTAAGACTCTGGCCGTTGGCGCGATTGGTCCCGTCCTTGGCCTGAAACGCTTCGACGTAGATCTCGGTGCCCGGCAGGAGAGAATTCTTGTTGAAGCCGCGCCGGAGCAGGGCATTCGGGCTGCCACCTTCGACCATCCAACTCGTGACGCTGCCGTCCGGGTTTTTTACGTCCAGGTAGACCCAGGCGTGGGGATTCACCCAGTCCATCTTGACGACTGTCCCACGCAACTTCAGGGGTTTGTTGGCATCAAATTCCGCCGCGAACGAGTGATGGGCCCGCACCGGCACCGCCGACAGAACCAACGCGGCGCTCACAACGATTACTGCCAGGTTCGTTTTCATCGGATTTCCTTTCCCCAACTCTGGCTCTAACGACGATCCCCATTTTTAGCACATTAAAACGCCAACACCAAGGCAGGTAAATGAGCAGACACGACTCAGGATCAACGACCGTCTCCCGTGCCGATATTCTCAGCCACGATTGAATGCGCAGCGTTCTTGCCGTAGCATGATGAGGTGAAGTTAAGGAGTACGCCATGAAACTGCGGATTCTACTATTGAGCGCCATCCTAGCGGGAGGCCTGTGGCTCTTCGCGCAGACCAAGGATTTCCACCCGGTCACCGAGACCATGCTGCGCAACCCCGCGCCGGGCGACTGGTTGAACTGGAGGCGCACTGATAACGCCTGGGGCTACAGCCCGCTCGATCAGATCAAGCGGGACAACGTCCAAAAGCTTTCGCTCGCGTGGTCCTGGGCCATGGAAGAAGGAGCGCAGGAGGCAACGCCGCTGGTTTACGACGACGTCATGTACTTGCCAAACCCGCACGGCATCATTCAGGCGCTGGACGCCGCGACGGGCGATCTGATCTGGGAGTATCGCCCCGACCCGGCACGTATACGCGCGGCTCAAGCTGCCGGCGTCATCGGAGGCGTCCAAAGAAATATCGCCATCTACGGAGACAAGGTGTTCGGAACCACGGGCGACGCCCATATTGTGGCTCTCGACGCGCGGACCGGGAAGATGGTGTGGGAAACTGCGGTCGCCGATCCGAAACTTGGGTACCACTACACCTCCGGACCCATTGTGGTTCGCGGCAAGGTGGTCGCCGGGATGACTGGGTGCACCCGTTATAAAGAGGACGTCTGCTTCATCACCGGGCACGATGCCGCCACAGGAAAGGAAGTGTGGCGAACTTCGACCATCGCGCGCCCGGGCGAACCAGGCGGCGATACCTGGGGCGACCTGCCGCTGCGGTTCCGCGCCGGCAGCGACGCTTGGATCGCGGGCAGCTACGATCCGCAGACAAACCTCATCTATTGGGGCACGGCGCAGGCCAAACCGTGGGCCAGAGCGGTCCGCGGAACCGATGGCGACGCGTTGTATAGCAACTCGACCCTGGCGCTCGATCCCGACACGGGAAAAATGAAATGGTATTACCAACACCTTCGCGGCGAAACTCACGACATGGATGAAGTGTTTGAGAGCATTCTCATCGACTCCGGCGGTCGAAAGTCACTCTTTAAGATGGGCAAACTGGGGATCCTCTGGCAACTGGATCGCACCAACGGCGCCTTCATACACGCTACCGATCTTGGCTATCAAAACCTGGTGGAGGTGGGCCCCGAGACTGGCAAAATCACCTACCGTCCGGACAAGATTCCCCAGATCGGTGTGGAGGTCGATATGTGTCCGAGCACCGCTGGATTCAAGGATTGGCGTGCCATGGCCTTCAGTCCGCAAACCAATGCCTTGTACATACCCATGTCGCTTACCTGCGAGAAAGCCACCTTTGGCGAGGTTGAGAAAGTGCTGGGCAAGGGCGGCACGGGTCCGGTGCGGCGGAGAGACTACAAACATCCGGCGTCGGAGGGCAACTTGGGTGAGTTCCTGGCGCTCGACATTAATACGCGCAAGGTTTTGTGGCGTCACCGCACTCCGACCCCCTCGAACACGGCGGCCCTCGCGACCGCCGGCGGATTGGCATTCGTCGCCGACTGGGATCGTCACATGTACGCATTCGACGCGGCCACGGGAAAGATTCTTTGGCAGACAAGGCTGCTCACTTCGGGTCAGGGATTCCCGATCACATATATGGCGAAAGGGAAACAGTACGTGGCCATCCCGGCGGGGACTGGTGGCGGGAGCTGGTCGACGTCGGTTCCCGCGGAATTGGCCCCCGAGATCCGACCGCCGAAGCCCGACAACTCCGTGTTGGTTTACGCGCTGCCGTGAGGTTGCGCTACTTGCTCATAAACAAACCGAGATTGACGGACTTCCCCATCTGGAAATAGCCGGCCGGGGACGGATGGATTCCGTCGCCGCAGTTATAGGCTGGTTCGATCAGATTCGGGTTGGAGCGGCTGCGCACCACCTTGTCGAAATCGATGACCCCATCGAACTCTGCATTCGTGCGAACCCATTCGTTGACTTGATTGCGAATTTTGGTTTTAGCATCGCCCCAGCCGGTGCTGTTCGAGTCCGGATCGCGATTGTGCCGCGGAATGATGGTGACGCCGATCACCTTTATGCCTTGGGCCTTGATACGGGTGACGATGCTTTTGGTCCCCGCGATGACTTCACCGGCCCCGACTTCGCGGCGAATATCGTTGGTTCCCATGAACAATACGACGTGGCTCACGCCCGAGTGCGATAGCACATCGCGCTCCACTCGGCTCATCCCCGGAGGACTGTCGGGCGGGGGCTGCACGTGCGCGCTCGTCACGGTATTTCCGCCAATTCCTTCGTTGACAATGGAGCGGAGGATCGGGGTCTGCATAGCGAATCGTTGGGCCACGATATCTTCCCAACGATCATGTGCGTCGAGCGTGGTACAGGTCCCGTCGGTGATGGAATCGCCAAAAGCGATGATCGCCGTTGCGGGCGTGTAGGGATGTACGTCGATCGATTTCAGCCAGAACGTCGCGGTGGTTTTCCCGGTGAAAGGTTTGCCGTCTTCGGCGAGCGCCCGGTCGCCCGAGTTATCGGCGGTGAGATAAGAGGTGACCACAGCGCCGGAATGCTGGCTGGGCGCCACGTTGGTTCCGTTTACGAACAAGCTCACTGCCAAATCCTGCTGCGCTTCGACGCGAAACGCCAAGGCGTCGCTTCTCGCTGAACCGCCGGCGGGTATGGTCACCGACGTCTTTCCGCCAAAGGTCAGCGCCTTGTTCAATCCCTGCGCGATCGCCGGACCTTGTATGCGCGGCCCAATTGCGGCGCGGCCGAAAGTCACAGGCTCGGTTCCGAAAGTGTTGTCCAGCCGGATCCTGACGCTATCGCCTGCGAGGGTCACGCGCGCGATCATGCGCACCGTTGCGCTGGTAATCTTGGTTTCTCCCAGCCCCTGCTGCGAGGTACCCCAGGCGGTCACCCATCCCGCCGAGTCCGAGGTCTGAGCCAGGGCCTGAGATGCCAGTAATCCTAACGCGGCGGCTGCCGCCAGGAACACTACCCGGGGATTTGATTTGCCGAACATTCGTTCTCCTCCGTTGCCGTGCTCTGCCCATCATCGCCAATTCCGGTGGCGTTTGCAGCGGTTGGCAGCGGTTGGCGAACAGCGGAGCAGACGAACATGATAAACTTGCGCCGTTAAGGAGATCTCTATGCGATTGCTCGTCCTCCTCCTTCTGGCAGGCGCAGTATTGGCCCAGGCACCGTCGACGCAGGCTCCCTCAAATGCGGCTCCGGGACTGAAATCAATCGGGACCATGAGCGAAGTGATGGTCCGAATCATCTTCCCTACCTCGAACGAAATTTTCTATGTGGCGCGGAATGAAAACAAGACCGAGAAGGATTGGGAGGATCTGCGGAATAATGCAGTGATGCTGGCCGAAGCGGCCAACCTTCTGATGGCGGACAACCGCGCAAAAGACAAAGATCGTTGGATGAAGGATGCAACGCTGCTTAGGAATGTTGGGGACAAAGCCTTCAAGGCCGCTAAAGTCAAAGACCTCGAGGGCTTAAAGGCTCTGAACGATGAGCTGTACGAAGCCTGTCAAAGCTGCCACGAACACTATCGCCCGGGTTACCGCCGGAAACTTTAACGCGCTGCATTCGATAATCGCATTCGATACCCCCGCCGCACCTTCGCTTCTAGAGCGGGTCTATAATGATTTAATCTTAGGATAGGCATCCTCCCCGCCCCGTTCGCGGTTCGCTCCGTCCCCGAACAGCCAAAATTGGACTCCGAAGGAAATGCTATGACTCAACCCGCCGATGCGCGGACTGCCAGCGACGTGTTAACTCTTGAAGAAATCGGGAATCTCGCCGAAGCGAGCGGCAAGCCGGCAGAAACCCTCATGAATGTGGTCGCCTTGATCGCCGCAAGGTTCAAGACCGACGTGTGCTCGGTGTATCTGCTGGAACCGGACCGCGCCAATCTGGTGCTGGCCGCGAGCGTGGGCTTGCGCAGTGAATGCATCGGCACACTGCGGCTGGGTCTCCATGAGGGCTTGGCTGGATTGGTTGCCGAGCAAGTGCGTCCGGTCGCGGTAGGGCAGGTCTCCAGGCATCCGCGCTTCAAATATTTCAAGGAAGCGGGCGAAGATTCCTATCATTCCTTTTTGGGCGTGCCGATCGTCGAGCGAGGCGTGCTGCAAGGCGTTCTGGTAGTCCAAACCATCCAGGCGCGGAATTTTCCGGAAGTTGAAATACGCATGCTGACGGAAGCTGCGGCGCAGGTTTCACCGGTGGTCAGCGAGGCCCGCACTCTCGACCGGTTTATCGCGCCGGCTCAGGAAAAGCTGTGGTCGCTCGCGCGGAATCTTTGGTGGAGCTGGGACCAGGATTCGACCAGCTTATTCCGCGACCTGGACCCGGTCAGGTGGCGGGAGCTCAACCACAATCCCATTTCGCTGCTTTCTGAGATCCCTCTGGCCAAGCTCGAACGGCGCGCGGGGGAATTGGTCTTGCACGGCCGTATCAATTATGCGTACCGCCGCCAGCAGGAATATCTGCAGGCGGACCGGACCTGGGGCGCTACCCATGCCGGGGTTCTGCGGCCACGGCCGGTGGCTTATTTCTCGGCTGAGTTCGGCCTGCATGAGTCCTTGCCGATTTATTCCGGCGGCTTGGGGGTGCTCGCGGGCGATCACGTCAAAAGCGCGTCCGATCTGGATATTCCGCTGGTGGGTATCGGCTTATTTTACGGGCAAGGTTATTTCCGGCAAAGGCTGGACATTACCGGCTGGCAGCACGAAGAATATTTGCCGGCGGACGTCACCCAGCTTCCCATGGAGCGGGCTATCGGCAAGAAGGGCGAGCCGATTACGATTCACATCCAGACCCGCGGCGCTTCGATTGCCGCGAAAGTGTGGCGAGTGAAAGTAGGGCGCATCGACCTCCTGTTGCTGGATTCGAACGTCGATGGCAATACCCCGGAAGACCGCGAGCTGACTTCGCGTCTGTATGGCGGTGACGGACGGGTGCGGGTCCGCCAGGAATTGCTGCTGGGTGTCGGAGGGTTTCGCGCCCTCAAGGCCATGGGAATTACTCCCGGGGTTCTGCACCTGAACGAAGGGCATAGCGGTTTCGCGGTGCTCGAAGCCATTCGCAGCCGCATGGAAGAGGAAGGCGTGGGTTTCGAGCAGGCCCTGCCTCACGTCTCGCGTGAAGTTGTCTTCACCACGCATACGCCGGTGCCTGCCGGACACGATCGTTTCAGTGCGGATCTCATTGAAGAGCACCTCGGGCCGCTACGCGAGGCTCTGGGTTTGTCGCATGACAGCTTCATGGCTCTGGGGCGGGAGCGTCCCAGCAATTCTGACGAGGAGTTCTGCATGACGGTGCTGGGCCTGAGGCTTTCCCGGCGAGCCAACGCGGTTTCGGCGTTGCATGGCGAGGTATCACGGGCCATGTGGACCGGTCTCCACCCCGGCAAGCTGGAGGATGAGGTGCCCATCGGTCACATCACCAACGGCGTACACGTGCCGTCATGGCTAGCGCCGCAGATGTTTAAACTTTACGATCGTCATCTGGGTGTCGGCTGGCATGAGCACAGCGGAGAGGCGCGGATCTGGGAAGGCATCGAGACGGTAGACGATGGGGAGCTGTGGGAGACTCATCTCAGCTTGAAATCGCGCCTCCTCGAATTCGTCCGCCGCCGCGCGAAAGAGCAGGCCGAGCGCCGGGGGGAGCCGACGGACACCCTGCAACGGCTGAATCGTGTTTTAAGCCCGGACGCGCTCACCGTCGGCTTTGCACGCCGCTTCGCTACTTATAAAAGAGCCAACTTGTTACTGGCTGATATCGAGAAGCTGGCAGCCATGGTGAATGACCCGAATCGCCCGGTGCAGTTCGTATTTGCCGGCAAGGCCCATCCGCGTGACGAGCCCGGCAAGCGGGTGCTGCAACAGATCGCTCAGCTGATGCGCGATTCGCAGTTTTCGGACAAATTTGTTTTCGTCGAAGATTACGACATCAACGTCGGACGCCTGTTTGTGCAGGGCGTGGATGTGTGGCTGAATAACCCGCGGCGGCCGCTCGAAGCCTCCGGCACCAGCGGTCAAAAAGTGGTGCTGAATGGGGGACTCAACCTCTCGGTTCCGGACGGCTGGTGGGCGGAGGCCTATGACGGACTCAACGGTTTCTCCATCGGAACCGGCCGCACCCATTCGAATATGCAAATCCACGATACTCGGGACGGCGAGGAATTGTATCGGGTGCTGCGCGAAGAAGTGATTCCGCTCTTTTATCAGCGTGACCGCGATGGCCTGCCTCGCGGCTGGATCAAGCGCATGAAGCGGACGATTCGCACGCTGGGATGGCGATTCAACGCCAATCGCATGGTTATGGATTATTCGCTCAAGTGTTATGTGCCCGCGGCCGGTGGAACCTCCAGCGATATGAGCATGCGAGGTTGAGAGCGCCAGGCCACTAGTAGAATTGAAACAGTGGTCTATGGCTATTCTGTATCGTTATTTAAAGCAGCACTGGAGATTAGGCGTAGCCGCGCTGGTCCTGGCCACCATTAACCAGGTGTTCTCGCTGCTCGATCCACTCATCTTCCGGCACATCATCGATTCTTACGCCACGCGTTATCGCGAATACACCAGCCTCCAGTTCTTGCGGGGCGTGAGCGTGCTGCTGGCGGCGGCGGTGGGAGTCGCTTTCGTCTCGCGAGTGGCCAAAAACTTTCAGGATTATTTCGTGAACCTCATTACGCAGCAGGTGGGGGCACGGATGTATGCGGATGGGATCCGTCATTCTCTGGAACTGCCCTACACGCTTTTCGAGGACCAGCGCAGCGGCGAAACTTTGGGTAAGCTTCAGAAGGTCCGCATCGATGTGGAGAAGTTCATCGCGGCTGTCGTCAATGTGCTCTTTACCACTTTGATCGGCGTCGCGTTTGTGATGGTGTATGCGTTTCAAGTGCACTGGTCGGTTGCTCCGGCGTTCTTCCTCACCGTGCCGTTGCTAGGCGCACTTAGCTCCGTTTTGAGCCGCAAGATTAAAGAAGTGCAGAAGGTCATTGTGGCGGAAACCACTGCATTAGCGGGAGCCCCCACTGAGTCCCTGCGCAATATAGAACTGGTGAAAAGCCTGGGCCTCGCGCAGCAGGAGATTGCCAGGCTTAACGCAACCACAGCGAAGATCCTCAAGCTGGAACTGAAAAAGGTCCGCTATCTGCGCAGCCTGAGCTTCATTCAAGGCACCTGCGTGAACTTTCTGCGCACCTCGATTCTATTCCTGATGCTGTACCTGATCTTTACCCAGCGCATTACGGTCGGGCAATTCTTTTCGCTATTCATCTACTCGTTCTTTATCTTCGGACCGCTGCAGGAATTGGGAAACGTGATCAACATCTATCGCGAGACGGAGGTTTCGCTTTTAAACTTCCAAACCATTCTCAATCTTCCGGCGGAGCCGCGGCCAGACTCGCCCGTCGCTGTGGAGCATCTCGACACGCTCGAGTTCGACAATGTTTTTTATCAGCATGCCTCAGCCTCTACTCCGGCTCTGGCCGGTATTTCCTTCCGCGCCAGCCGCGGGGAAACAATCGCTTTCGTAGGCCCATCGGGATCGGGAAAGACCACGCTGGTGAAGCTTTTGATGGGACTCTATCGGCCCAAATCAGGACACGTCTACTACAACGGAATCGACGAGAGCACGGTCGACATGGAGAAATTGCGGGAGCGCATCGGCTTCGTCGCGCAGGATGCGCAACTGTTCTCGGGCTCCATTCGGGAAAATCTTCAGTTTGTACGAGCCGGTGCTTCCGACGCGGAGTGTCTCGACGTTCTGCGGCGAGCCTCTGTCGATGGATTGCTCGCTCGGGCGGATGGCGGGCTGGATACGCTGATCGGCGAGTCAGGGTTGAAGGTGTCGGGAGGGGAGCGGCAGCGGCTCTCCATCGCACGGGCATTGCTCCGCAAGCCGCAACTACTGGTGTTTGACGAAGCCACTTCCGCGCTCGACTCTTTGACCGAAGAAGAAATCAGCCAGACCATTCGCGAAGTCGCCACCAGCCGCGACGCGCTGACGATCCTGATCGCGCACCGCCTTTCCACGGTGCTGCACGCCAGCCGGATTTATGTTCTCGAACGGGGCCGTATTTTGGAGCGCGGGACCCATGCCGAATTAGTGGCGAAGAAGGGCCTCTACTACGCCATGTGGCGGCAGCAAGTTGGCGAGGGACGTTTGCGCGAAGAGATAACCGCCTGATCACGCTCGTGCGGCGGTCACGGCGCGATTTCTTCGAGACGCCGTCCCCTGGTTTCGACCATGCGAGTTGCCGCCAGCGCGCCGACCATGCTCACCCCAGCGAACATCCAGAACACAGAGTTGATTCCAGTCGCGCCTACCATTACGCCAACCAGCGCCGGCGCTACTGCTGAGCCCAGACGTAGCCATGAGGTGGCAAGGCCGGTCGCGATGGCGCGTATTCGAGTGGGATAAATCTCGGGGGTGTAGAGATATAAGACGGCGTTGGCAGAGCCAATCACACCGTAACTCCAGGTACCCAGGATCATGACACTCAGTACACTTTTTGCTGCCACCAATCCCAACACCGCGAGCAGCGCCCCGCCCACCATGAAAGACGCCACGGTCCAAATTCTGCGGCCGACGCGATCGATGCAAAAGGCGCAGATCAGGAGTACCGCAACCTGCGCTACGTTGGTCATGGCCGCGGCGCGTAGCGATTCCTTCAGGCCCAGGTGATAAACCGTGGTGTAAAGAGTGGGCAACCAGTTGTTTAAGCCGTTTGCGATGAAAAACGCGCTGGCCCACAGGGTCCACGCAATTAGCGTGCGGCCCCGGTAAAATCCGGAAAGAACTTCGGTCCAAGCGCCCCGCCGCATCGGGACCGTTGAATAGCGCACTGCAGGAATATTTTCCGGCGTGGCTTTTATCGTAGGCAAGCGATGTTTCGTGCTGGCCTCCAAGTTCTTCACAATCGCGCCGGCTTCCGACAAACGCCCTTTTGAAATAAGCCAGCGAGGCGATTCCGGCAGCCGCGCCACCAATAGGGTGATGAATAAGCCCGGAATGCCCCCAATTAGAAACATGATCTTCCATCCTAAAACCGGCACCAGCCAGGAACCGATCTGGCCCGTGAACATCAGGCCAATGGGAAAAATCATTTCATACATTAGAAAAAATCTTCCGCGTCCGCGCGCTGTGGAAAGTTCGTTGATGTAGGCGGCCGCAACCGGCATCTCACCACCCACGCCGACACCCTGCACCAGGCGGCACGCCAAGAGCGCCTGGAAATTTCCCGCGAGGGCGCAGCCCAGGCTCATCACCGACATAATGGCGACGGCAGCGGCAGCGCTGGGGACTCGTCCGTATTTTTCGGCCAGCCCGCCGAACAACAACGCACCCAACAGTTGGCCGGCGTAACCGGCTGCAATAAGGAAGCCGATCCCGGCCGGTGATATGTGCCACGTTCCAACCAAAATCGGCAGCGCAAACGCCAGCGAGAGCGCGTTGTATGCGTCGAAAAAAGTGGCGCTGCCCATCACCAGGCGCGCTTTCATGTGCCATCGGGAAAATGGCACTCGCTCCAGGCGCGCGATGAGCGCGGCGGCGTCCGATTCGCGACCGCGGCCGACCCGAGAATCACGTATGGGAACAGACATTCGTAATCAAGCTTCCCATCAAACTCACCGCAGAAGCGCCAAAAGCTCGGATGCGATTGCGTCCGGACACTCAATGGGAGTGAGGTGGCGTGCTCCGTGCAGTATCTTCAGCGTCGATCCCGAAATTGCTTCGTTCAAGAAGCGGGATTCGGAAACCGGCGTGGCGTTATCCTCTTCGCCCACGATGATGGTAACCGGCAAATGAAGCGACGGCAGGTAGTGCCGCAAGTCCGCCTCACCGAGCAAAGTGCATGCGGAGGCATAGCAATCCAGGTCATTGGCGAGAAAAACGGCCACCGGAGCGTTCGCCAACTCCGGGTGTTCCGCGCGAAACTTGTCGCTGAACCAGCGCGTGACCTGGAAGTCCGCCATCGCCTGGAAACCCTTTAATCGTGCCGTGGCGGCGCGTTCCTGCCATTCCGCCGGGCCATGGACTCCGTACCAAGCCGTGGTATCAATCAACCCCAGAGCATTTGCCCGAGCCGGATATAATCCCGCAAAAGCCTGCGCCACGCATCCACCCATGGAGCAACCGGCGAGTGTCGCGGACTGCCAGCCCACATGATCGAAAAGCTCCGCCAAATCCCGTGCGAATAACTCCGAGGTGAAAGCGGAAGCCTGACGTTGGGACCGTCCATGTCCCCGGCAATCGTACGTGAGCACTTCAGCGACGCCCCCCAGGCGCGCGACTACGCCATCCCAGATACTTCGATCGAGCGCCAGAGAATGAATCAGCACGATGCGCCCTGCCGACGCGACGGGCGCGGGATGAAGCGTATAAGAGATATCGCATTGGTCGGAAGTTTGAAACGTTGGCATGCATCTCCTAGCCGCTTGGGATTGTCACAGTACTCTCGGGGAATGGCGCTGGCGTCTCCAGAGGAACGTTCCACGCATCATAACCGTACAGCCAACTGGTGTCTTCGTCGCCGCCCTGCATCCACGTGTTGGCGCTGGAAATTGCCTGAATCCGCGAAGTGCGCGGTTTACGATGGGCTTCATAACGACGGAAAGCGGCTTCGACATCTTCGCCTTCCACTTCTTCCAGGCAGCGCGCCAGGATCGCGGCGTCTTCAATCGCTGTGGCCCCGCCCTGCGCCATATAGGGCGTCATCGGATGGCACGCATCGCCTAACAATGCGACGCGCCCATCGCTCCACCGGGGCAGCGGCTCGCGCTCCAGGATCGCCCACTTATGGCAGTCCGGACAGGCTTCGAGGACCGCGCGGACGTCGGCATGAAATCCTTCATAAGCGGCCTGCAATTCCTTTACGTCGCCCTTGGCGGACCACGATTCGCGAGTCATCCACTCCGCCGGTTCAGGGACACTGGTCACGAAATAGAGCTCGCTGCGGGAAGCCGTCGTGTAATAGATAACGATATGGCGATCGATCCCCCACCACTTGGTTCGCGAGGGACCAATATCCATCCCGTTTAGCAGGCCGGATGAAAATATAGCGCGGTAAGCAATGCGGCCCTTGTGGATTGGGGTATCGGGACCGATGATGATTTCACGCACGCGAGAGTGCACGCCGTCCGCCCCGATAACCACATCCGCGCTGGCGCGTGTACCGTCGGCGAAGGTTAGCGTCACCGTTCTCCCGGCTTGGTCGAGCCCCACTAGTCGTTTATCAAGGTGAATGGTTTCCTCCGGAATAGTGGAAGTAAGCGCCGCATGCAGCTCAGCTCTATGCATGCACAGATACGGTGCGCCGAAAAGACTCTCCGGCATGGGCAGTTCGCGCTTCACGCGTCCGGTGTCCCACTCGCGGTTTAAGTGCGAATACGGTTGAAAGGCGGTGCGGCGCAACCTCTCCTCGATGCCGATTCTTCGCAGCACCTTCATCGAGTTCGGCATCATCTGAATTCCCGCGCCGATCCGCTCAAAGCGGCTGGCCTGCTCGTAAACTTGAACCTCCATACCGGAGCGGCGCAGCGTAGCGGCCGCCGCCAGCCCGCCCATCCCGGCCCCCACAACCGCCACAGATAGCTGTTTCGAGCTCATTTTTCGCTTTTTCCTAAGAAGCGCAAGGGTTATTATATCGGAACGTGGTCAGCGTGCGCGCCATCGCTGGACGATTTTGCGCCACCATCCACCTTGGTCCTGATGTTGGCTTGATCGGGAATCGCTCACCGATATAACGCCGGTGGAGGGCGATGTGGTGTCACGTGCTACCGGAACCTTTGAAATCAGCCTCACATGATAGCCGCTAAAACCGTAGGTACGCTTGTAAGGAACGCCGTCTTTATCCTCGACCCCCAGCGAGAATCCTTTCTCTTTATCCGCGTTGGCATCGGCGGCCCTTTTCCCGGAAGCCTTCTTGTCGACAGGCACGTCAGCCAGTTCCACTGGATAAAAGCCGGTTACGTTGCGCTCGATAAAGGCGGTCTCATAGCGGTGCCGGCTTTTGCTCCAGACGAATACTCTGAAACTATCGAATTCGGCGGTTTTCAAGCTGCTGGCGGCAGTGGTCCAGAGCCAGTTATGCTTCACCTGATCGCCGTCCTGAACATCGCCAAGCGCCAGGTACGCCGTGATGCGATTCCCTTCAGCGTATTGCGCCACCTCGTCGGGAACCGACATGTACAATTGACGCGCCAGTACCCAACCTACTCTGCCATCCTTGGTTCGCACCAGATCCCAGTCGTCGAGCGGAAGAGCAAGCGGAGGCGTAGGAGCGACATAATCGGCTAAATCCGAAGCTCGCGGATGTGACATTTTTTCCCAATTAGCCGGCGGCGGCTGGGGAGCGGGAAGCGGCAGCAAAAACACGACTCCTTTTTTAGAATCCTTGGATTTCTTGGGTGTCGCCGCAGCCTTGGCGAGAGCCGGCGCCTTCGGTCGGGGAGCGACCCGTGCGGTGGCGCGATGCATCAGCACTGCCACCGATCCGCCTTCTGGAATCTGGTAGAAGCTGGGCGACGCCCGGCTAGGCTCGGTGTGCATATTCAGCGCCTCGAAGACGGTCGCAGCCCCTTGCGATGGCAGTTTCGCGGCGCCATCGGCCATCCTCCGCAGTTCGTCCATTTGCTGAGAGCTCAAAAGCAGATTCGCATCCACCCAGCCTTCGATCCCGTTAACGGTACGAACGCGCACCAGGCGGCGGCGGACTTCGAGGATGTCCAGCCGGTCGCCATGTTTTGCTTCCGCGATAGCCGGGGATTTCGCAGCGAGATCCTGGCGCAGGTTCATAGTCACGGGGCCGACGTAGGCAATACCGATGGTCGACAGTTGGGAGCTCTCCTTGCCGGAATCGTGGCCGGACGAATTACAGGAGACACAGGCGAGAACACCACAAAAGGCGACAAGCAGCAGCGCGACGCGGCGCGGAGCGAAAAATCGGGGAATGACCACAGACGTTCTGAAGGTTAGTCTAACAGTATGGAACCTACTTCATCTATAGCTTCGACCACTTCCGAAGCCACTGATTACTATTGCCCTCGATGCCGGCAGCCGGTTAGCGATCCACTCGCGTGCGGCGATTGCGCGTCATTGATCTGCAGGCGCTGCGGGATGCCGCTCGAGCAGGCGGATGAATTAGGAATCGGGTAGCGCCGCTTTACTTGACCGCTTTGGTAAAATCGGCAGCCTGACGAGCTGGACCCGAAAGCTCGACGATGTGCATGCCGGTGTTGGCGCGGTCTACGGCATAGACATACCCGCGGTCGTCTACGTCGAGGTTGTTGGTCTGAATCGCAATCTTGCAGCTCTGGTTCGCGCCTTCGCCCAGGCAACGTTTGTCGGTCTTATCGGTGATGGCCGGAATGTAGTAGCCGATCTCCCGCGGCCGGTAGGGATCGCGAATATCGAGCGCGCGGATTCCGGCGTTGAAATGCGCCACGAACACCACACGATTGGCAAAGACCGGCGGCAGATTCTCGTTGGTCGAATGTGTGCCGAAACGTCCGCCCGCGGAACAGAAATTGCCGCTATCCTCGGGCACGGTCCAGGTCGATACTCCAATGGGTTTCGACTCGGTGGTGATATCCAGGATTCGGGCCATCTGCCGGCTCTCCTGACATTCAATTCCGGTGGTCTCTCCCACCAGCAACATGAAATCTTTCACCTTGCTGAATTTCTGATTGGCGAACTCGGAGAGTGACATGCGCAGCATGGGAATGATATTGTGCGCGCCGATATCGGCCGGGAAATCCACCCGCGAGATCACGGGGTAGCGCAAGTTCTCTTCAGTGGGTTCCTTCGGCCCGTTCAACAGCTTTTCGCGATCGATAATCTCAATCACGCCGTTGCGGCTGACGTCGTAAGCCAGGTACACTCGATTGCCCTTCGGGCCTGTAGAAAACGCCCCATGGAGGCCGCCGGGCGTGGGACCCTTGGCGCCAGGCTCCTGTCCCGGCAGACCGAAATTGCGGATAAACACCGGTTTCGCAGGATCGCTGAGATCGTAAATCTGCAGCATGCGCGGCACGCGCCAGCCGACGGGGCCGGAGACCAGGTATGCAATACCGGTGTCGCATTCCCACCAGTTCTTGTGGGTATCGCGAAGGCCGCTGACCACCACGGTGAGGCGGCTGGGCTGGGCGGGATCGGTGACATCCCAGATTTCATGAGCGGTGTTCCCGAGAGCACGCAGCAGATAGAACTTGCCTTTCACCCCGTGAGGCAGGTCATTGCCGCTGCAGACGCGCACCATGGACGCGCCACCGGCCTCGCCCGCGCGGTCCTTCGGTTCGCCCGGAATATGAACCAGGTATTTGGGATGTTTGGGATCGGTTACATCGAGTATGGAGGTGCCGTTCGGCTCCATTTTGCCGGTCTGGGGATTGACCGCTTCCCCGCCGTGATGGCCGACGTAAGCGATCCAGCGGTCGCCTTGTTTTTGGAGGATTGGCTGATAGGCGCTGCGTGCCTGCAGGTCGTTATAACCCACCAGGTCCATGTTGCTCGAGCGGGGCGTGCGCTGTGCCGCGGTGGGCGGCGTCAGGGTTTCCCCGGATGCAAGTACGCACAGCGCTAAACCAGGTAGCGCCCATTTCAAACAGTTATTCCAACGCATGCGGCTCCTGCCCCTCGCCCGAAATTTAGTGGCTAACTCTTAGGGCGTCTGCGCCGCGGCGTAAGCGGCCAGCACCATTAAATCGTCTTCGGTCAGATTGGCCACCACCGGCTTCATGAGGCCGCTCCACACGCCCTTGCGAGCTCCCTGCTGCATGTCATACATCTGACGCATCAGATAACTTGGAGACCGGCCCGCAATTCCGGGAACCGGCCCAATGCCACGCAGATCCGGCCCATGGCACACTGCGCACTGCTTGGTTTTCGCCAACGCCTCGCCCTTCTTCAAGCTCCCCACGGGCGCGTAGGCCGTAAAACCGGAGTGGGGATCGCGAAGCACTTCAGTGGCTTCCGCATTCAAAGGTACTTCAATAATGCGCTGCCCTAACGGTTCTGTCTCCTCGCCTTCCAGCTTTAAAAAGAGTCCGTTTTGCACACGAGTCTTGGGCGCCGTCTTCGATTCCACTACTTTGATCCACGGGGTCCACTTCATCGCACCAAAGTACTCGGCGGCGGCATTCATCTCTTCCGGCGTCATCCCTTTGGCGATCTTGATCATTACTTCGGTGTTGCCCTTGCGCGGTTCGGCGCTCTTGCGGTCGCCGTTACGGAAATCCATTAGCTGCTGGATGAAATAATCCTTGGGCAGCCCTGCCACGCCCGCGTTCTCGGCGCGGCCCTTGCCGTTGGGATAGTGGCACAGGGAGCAGGCCCGTACGTCGGGCATCTTGCCGTGAGCGACGACGTCGGGCATCGTTGGATGGTCGCCTGGATACCAGTCCGCGGGACCAAACCCGTTACTGATCTGGGCTCGCGTGAATTCGAGGCTGTTGCCCGGAAGGTGCTTCACGCTGGTGTCGGGAGCCGCAGCAGCCGCCGGAGTAGGAGGCGGACCTGGAGGAACCCCGTAAGCCCAAAAAGGAGGGCCCGCCGGGGACCCATTTCCCGCCGCCACGCATATGCCGGCGACGAGTAAAGAACCTATTCCAAGAATCGCAATCCCACTTATGCTTTTCATACCAGCTCCCTTCGGACGAGACATGCCCGCCCTTCAACAAACTGCACCGAAACGTTAGACTACTTATGCGCCAGCCGGCTGCACGCCATCTCTGCGCCTGACGGGTCTATCGCGCCGCTACCTTCTTCGATATGAACGATCTTGCCGTCTTTATCGACCACGAAGGTGGTGCGGTTGGCCATTCCCATATTCGGAAGCAGGACTCCGTAATCCGCCATAACTTTCCGCGTCGCGAAATCGCTCAAAATCGGGAAGGCGACATTCAGTTGCTTGGCAAATTCTTTTTGCGAAGGAGTGTTATCACCGCTGATCCCGAAGATTTTGGTAGCGGTGCCCTCGAACTTACCCGAATTGGCCTGGTATGCGAGCATCTCCTTGGTGCACCCGCCGGTAAATGCGGCCGGGAAGAATGCCAGTACCACCGGCGCTTTGCCGCGGAAACTTGAAAGCGTAACTTTCTCGCCATTGGTGGCGGGCAGCGTGAAATCAGGCGCCATATCCCCAACCTTCAGGTTCGTATGGGACGGCGTAACGGCGTTTTGCTGCGCCGGAAGGGATGCGCACAGCAGCGCGCCCAGAAGTGCAATCGTCAGTGGCTTCATCATATATGGTGGTTCTCCAGTCTTGACGTAGATTATCACTTGCAAACGGAGCCCGCAAGGCCCGTACAGCCGGTTTGCCGACGGGAACATGATAACATCACTAAAACACTTAACGAACGGGGCCTCCGGACCATTCCTCCGCCGGGACGTACTCACCAGTATTCGAGTGTGCGGCTGACCCCTGTGAGTTTTCCGCACGTTATTTCGCGAAGGCCGACATACATTCAAAAGGAAACTCGGATGACGACCAGATTATTGCTCACCCTCGCGCTGCTGTCCCTCAATTTGTGTGCGCAACCAGCGCGGATTGATGAACCACGCTACACAACCGGCGGCGATTTGTTGCGCCCGGACAACTATCGCGAATGGATCTATCTGAGTTCCGGGCTCGGAATGACGTATGGAGTCGTCGAATCGGTTGCGAACGCGTTTGGGGAGCGCTTCGACAATGTGTTCGTGGCGCCGCAGGCGTATCAGGTATTTCTTCAGACCGGGACTTGGCCCGACAAGACAATGTTGGCTTTGGAAGTCCGCAACTCGGCGACGAAAGGGTCGATCAATAAAGGTGGCCATTACCAGGAGGGAGTTGCCGCGCTCGAAATTCACCTCAAGGATCAGACTCGTTTCCCAACCAAGTGGGCATTCTTCGGCTTCGGTGCGTCTGCCAAGACGGCCAAGCCTTTGCCGGCAAACTCCGCTTGTCAGACCTGTCATGCCAAGAGTGGCGCCGTCGATGAAACCTTCGTGCAGTTCTACCCGACGCTGATCCCGGTGGCCCGGGCCAAAGGGACGCTCAAGGCCGAAAAGTAGTGCGATCCCACTCCGCTACCCACGCTGTGCCCGAACCGGCGCCGCCACAAAGCATCGAGGGCACTACCCGCATCGAAGCGTTTAGCGATGGCGTGATCGCGATTATCATTACATTGCTGATTTTTGAAGTGCGCGTCCCGAAGTTGGCCGATCATTCCACGCAAGCCGTACTTATGGCGCTGCTCGGTATCGCTCCGAAAGCGGCGAGTTTCGCCATTAGTTTTTTTACGGTGGCGATTTTCTGGGTAAATCACCATTACATCTTCGCCGACATTGCACACTCTAATTGGAAACTGCTGTGGTACAACAACGTCCTGCTGTTCTGGCTTGCCACTGTGCCATTCACGACTGCATTTCTGGGCGACTATCCTACTCAGTCTCTGGTAGTCTCGCTCTACGCCCTGACCTTAAGCCTCGCGGCGTTCAGTTTCTCTATGCTCGGCCGCTATGCGTTCCTCAAAAGCGGACTCATGAGGCCGGATATTCCGCTGGCCCGTCTGCAAGCCGAGTGGAAGCGTGGCTTGTGGGCATTCATCCTATATGGCTTTGCCAGCATTCTGGCATTCGTTTGGGTGTATGCGGCGCTGATCGTCCTGGTCGTGATCCCTTTTCTTTTCGTCGTGCCGCGATTGATGCGGGGAAAGCATTAACGTGGAATACCTTATTGGAGTGCTCCTGGCGTTGGCGGTAGTGGGAAGTGCAGCGGCGATCGGCTTCGATCGTGGCCGCGCGTTTTATCCTACGGTATCAATCGTGGTTGCGTCGTACTACGTGTTGTTCGCCGTGATGGGAGCCTCGCCTCGAACGCTCGGCGTGGAGATCGCAGCGGCAAGCGGCTTTTCGTTGCTCGCCGTTCTCGGATTCAAGAAGAATTTTTGGCTAGTAGCGGTTGCCCTTGCGGGCCACGGAGTATTTGATCTCCTCCACCCGCTCCTCATCGAGAACCCCGGCGTACCGCGCTGGTGGCCGGGCTTTTGTCTCGCCTTCGATGGAATTGCAGGCGCATGGTTGGCCCTGCGCCTTATGAGCGCGGGCCGCACCAGCACGCAGCCTGGAGTCCTGGCGAAGCCGTAGATTGCGCCGCTGAAGTCAGTTGCTTAGTGGATCATTGACCCACGAGCTTGAACTTCTGCACCCGCCGTCCGCGATTTTCGGCGACGTAGACGTTGCCCTTTGAATCGACGGCGATCCCATGAGCCTGATCGAACTCACCCGGGTATTGGCCCGCGCGGCCAAAGGTGGATAGGATCTTGCCGGACTCGCGGTCAATTACTTCGACTACCGCATTGTTCTGATTGATCAGGTACATTAACTTCTCGTTGGGATCGCGAGAGAGATCCAGCGATACCACCGCCCCGCCGCTCTCTTTCACTTTTCCATCTCCCGGTTTAGTGTAGGGCGTCCAGGGTAGTTCAATATTCCTCTTGAAATTGCCTTGCTTATCGTAAACCTGAATCTTAGAATTCTGCCGGTTACAGACGTACGCCTGGCCATCGTTGGCCACACTCAAGCAATGTACCGTCGTCATGCCTTCCGGCTGCCACTGGCGCAGAAACTTTCCCGTCTTGTCCATCACCGCCACGCGGCGGTTGCTGCCTGCGCCTTCGCCGTCCGAAACATAAACGTCTCCGTTTACGGGGTCTATATAGATACTCGAGGGCATAAAGAATATTGCGGCATTCGAGTTGAGAGGCTGGCCCTTCGCGGTGCCGTCGGAGGAATCCAGCACGCCTTTCTTCCCGATCTGCATTAGCATCTTGCTGCCGTCGTGCGTAAACTTTTGCACCATGCCGGAGGGCGCGCTGGCGACCCACATATTGTTGTCCTTATCGAAGTAGCAACTATGGAGACGCGGGTCGAGCAGCGGACTGCTCCAGGAATTCACCAGATTGCCGGCGGTATCGACTTCGATGATCTGCGGCGCCAGATGCCCGGCGTTCAGGTCTGCTTCCGGCACGTCCTGCCGGTTGAGAATGAACACGTGGTCGTTCCGATCCACGCAGACACCGCCAATCCCACCCATGACCCAGCGGTCCGGCAGAGGCTTCGGCCATTCGCGATCGACGTCATACTTCGGGCCGCCCAGTTCTGCTCCCGACGCCGTAAACATCGCTGCCGTCATGACCACTACCGCGCAAGTTGCCACTTTGACAAAAAAATTCTTGTTCATTGTTCTGTTCCCCCAAACCGAAAGGTTTATTGTAGTCCAGCCCGAGATGGAAAGCGACTGAGGGTTGAGTTCTTATGGACGGTCGAGGTTCGGCGCGACCGCCAGCGCTTCGCGCGCCTTCACGAACAGGTCGTATTCGCTCATCAAGTCGCGGAACATGGCGTCGCCGACCATGTGGTAACCCGGCGCCGTCAGATGCACGTGATCGTTTTGCGCCATCCCGGCCAGCACCCATTCGCGCATGGAGCCCTTGCCGCCCATCTTGGCGCGCTGATCCCAAAAAGCGCACCCGTGTGCCAGCGCGGCCTGCCGTTCCGCTTCGACGATCATATCCATGTTGTCGAGCGTCACCCAGCCCTTGCCGCGTACGCGAATCGCCCGGTCGGGCGGACCACTGACCAGGATGGTCGCGGCGGGCGCTGCCGCACGCAGTCTCTCGATCAGGCGAGAGAACATAGCGCGATAGGTTTCGAGAGTCCAGTCCGTGTGCCCGGCTTCATTGGTGCCGTAGGAGAGCACAATCAGCGCGGGATTGCGGCGCTCGATATTGGACCTGAGCACTTCCTCATTCCAGTTGAGAATCATGGAGGCCTGGGCGCCATTAATTCCCAGCGCTTCGTAAGTCACGCCGGTGGGTTTCTCAGCCACCCATCCGAACAGACGCACCGGCGCGCGATCAAGGGTCTCCGCTTCCAGGCGATGCGGGCCGGGATCGCTGTTGTAGTGGAAATAGCTGGGAGCGCTTTCGCCCGCGGTCGAGATGCGCTCGACAGGCATGCCGTTATCGTAAATTTGAATCGCTCCGCCGCCGGGTTGCTGAAGGTAATACAGCTCGAATTGTTGGCCCTCGGCCATCAGATACACCGATTGGCGCGGGGAATTCGCGGACATGCTAACGCCGCCCAGGCCGTAGATGCCGTCTCCGGTCCTGCCCACCAGCCCGTCGCTATGCCAGCCGCGCGTCGAACCGCTCTTCACGTCCAGGCGGCGATAGGAGTTCCAGGGGCGCCCTGCGAGCGAGTACCCGCTGCCTCCGTCTCCGAATGTTTGCTGGAGCCGTTCGCGAATATCGCCGGTCCATTCATCCGCGGCGACGTGCGAATCCCCGAAATGAAGCGCGCGCAGGGGACCCGCCAGTTCGCCCCGCTGCTGCCGGTAGAGCTGCTCGAAAAAAGGAACCAGCGCCGCAGGATTCTCCACCGGCAGTTGCGCGCCCTTGGTGATTTTTTGGACCACTCCCTCTTGAGCTTCGGCGCGCGTCGCCTGGTTGACGGAAGAGCGCGGGACAGCCGCGCGGCGGGGAGCAGTCTTCACCACCGGCTTTTTAACAGACTTCTTCGCCGGGGTTTTCTTCGATGATGCAGCGGTAGTCTGGGCGTGAGCCGCCAGCGTCACGGCCAGAGTCATCGCGATGGCAGGCATTATCCGCATCAGGGCCGCTGGCTCGCCTCTCGCGCAGATTTATCGGCCTGCTCGGCGACCTTTTGTTTCAACTCTTGCAGTTTGAACTGATTGAAGCCTTGGCGCAAGGCAGAGAATAGCAGTTCGCCGACGATCCTCGCGCCGGCCGGCATGGGATGAATGAAGTCCGCACCCACCAGGCGCGGCTCCGCAGTGTACCAGCGCCCCATCGTGCCTGCGCCTCCCATCGCTTCAAAAGTGTTGAAGAACGCCACTCCGGTATCGGCGGCCACCATCGACTCGGTGGCAACCAGCCGCGGCATAGAGGGAATCGTGTCGATCTCCCCGGTAGCGCTTTTCGCTCCGCGATCCATAGGGCTCATTAATAGAATGGACGTCTCGGGAACCGCGCGTTGAAGGCGTGCCACCGCTTTGCGCATTTCGCGGCCCCAGGTGGTGTCGACGAAGGCGGGGAATCCACTCTCGTTGGTGCCGTAATTCACGATGATCAGGTCGGGTTTATAGTGACGAAGTTCAGCGGTCCAATGCGCTTCGTTGAAGGCGTTCGATAGCAAAGTAACATTGGCGCCGTTGACTCCGAGACTGCTATAAACCACGCCTGTTCCTTTGCGGAAATCGGCTCCGTAGAAGCGCACGGAACCGCTGCTTACCTTTAACGTGATTTCGTGCGCACCTTCTGGGATATCGAAGGACGCATAGCCGGGCGTGAACGCATCGACCCCTGCCGGGAGAATCGAGGAACCGGTCCCGATAGCGGCGCCATCCGCCTCGACCGCGAATTCTCCTCCCTGCGGTTCGGCCAAATACGCGATCTCCACGTTGCGATGCGCGGACTTTACTTTCCACCGGGCGACAGCCCCAGGAGCGCCTCGGAAATTCACCGACCCCAGTCCATTGAGGCCATCCTTCAAAGTCGAATAGCCGGGGACGTCGATCTTCCAGTTGGAGGCAGACATCTCGATGCCGCGGTGGTTATACCAAGCCCAAGGGCGGGCGAGCAACACAAAGCCCAGACCGCCATCGCCGAACTCATGCTGAAAAAGCGCGCGCGCATCGGCGGTTATCAGGTCCGCTGTGGTGGGTGAATCTCCGTAGTGAATGATGTGGACACCTTCCCCCTTGAGCAGTGCGGCGTAAAAATGATCCAGCACGTGCGCGGGATCGGAAAGGTTGGTGGGGGCCTTTTCCAAAAGGCGCTGGTTCAAGCTGTGACTCAAATTCGCTGGAGAAGCCAGCGGATCGACCAGCGTTTCGACGGCTGCCGGCTTTAGGGGAAAATCCAGAACCGCCACGGCGCTCTTTGGCTCAATCGACATGTAGTTCTTGAGCGATGGAATGGCTTGCGGCACCAGCAGCAACATCACGAAGGTGAGCACCGTGAGAGTCGTCTTAACTGGGATAGCGGTTCGCATCAGAATTTCGTGTAAATGAACGGAGCCGCTCCACTCTGAACTACGTTTTGCAGGCCGAGCGCCAGCATCGCGAGCGCCGCCGCCTGCGCATAGAACGGAGCCCGTACATATAGCGTCAGACTCCAGTCATACCATTTCTTAGGAACATAATGCGCCAGCGCGCCGATTACCAGGACCAGCGCCAGCGGTCCCGAGATGTTCGCGAAAGAGACGCTCAAAGAGGCGATCCGTCCGAGAATCGCCAAGGCAATATCGAAGCTGGGCGCGCGGAAAAAGATCCAGGCGAACGTGACGTAGTGGAAAGTGAGGAGGATGCTCGCGTAACGCCAAAACGTGCTGTTTGCTCCAACGCCGGGTTTGGACGTACCGGATTGCGCCTGCCATAAACGCACAAACGCCAGCCCGAACCCATGGAGCGCGCCCCATATGACGAAGTTCCAGTTGGCGCCATGCCACAGGCCGCCGATCACCATGGTGATCACCAGGTTCACATAAGTGAAGATTTTGGAGCGCTTGCCCGGGAGCGAGAAATAGAGATAATCGCGCAGCCAATTGGATAACGAGATGTGCCAACGGCGCCAGAAATCCGCGATATTCTGGGCGGCATAGGGCCGGTTGAAATTCGCCGGCAGCTTGATTCCGAGCAGCAAGGCCGAGCCGAGGGCAATATCGGTGTATCCCGAGAAATCGTAATAGATTTGCAGGGCGTAAGCATAGACCGCAAGCAGCGTTTCGGCTCCAGTGTAGA
>JANXXL010000376.1 GCA_025350625.1 Bryobacterales bacterium
CTCCGGCGCTGGTCCACAGGGTGTTGTTGGCGTCTTTCGCAAAATAAAGATGCTGGGTCGAGAAGCAGGTATCGATGAGCGACCACTTGGTGGTTTTCGGATCGTACATCGCCAACTGGCGCACGGAAGTGCTCAGCGGCACCACTTTGGCGGAGGGATGGGCGGAATTGCCCTTGCAATAATCCGGGTTCGGGGCGGACCGAATCCGCGCGGTGAACCATACGCGGCCCTTTTCGTCGAGCAACGGGTTGTGGATGCTGGTGTGGCCGTCCCAGATGGGTTCGTCTCCCCAATAGGGAGACCGTCCACGCGGAAGGTCTGTCGAGGAGGGCGTCTCGGGATCGCGATAGGGAAGCTTTAACTGCGATGCCGTGTTGGTCAGCGGATTCAGTACCGGCACCATATCGGTGCTCTCTTCGGGCGATCCGTAGATCAGGCCGTTGGCGTTGAGCCGCGGATTGCGCTTGTCGGTCGAGATGGCGTCGTGAAGGTAGGCTTTCGTGGTCGACCATTCCCACATGCTGAGGACGATATTGCGCTCGATGCCCTGAGGCCGCTCGGGCTTCGCGAACGGAAGTTCACCGCCCGCGATGCGATCGGTCCAGTCGGCAAAAAGCGAGAGCGCCTTTTGGGGACCGAGCCGTCCCAGAGTCAAAGCCATATTCGCCTTCGCTTGTCCGGCTTGGAGCCGGCGGTTCCAGGCCTCGACTGAATTGGCTGCGGGGCCCCATTCCTTGGGGATGGTTCGAACGCCTTTAGAGCCGAGCGCATGGCAGGATTGGCATGAATTCTTGACGGTGTCGATCCAATAAGGCTGCGTCTTCATAACCGGGTTGATGCCGTTGCCCTTTTGGCCGGTACCGGGGAATTCGCTCTTGACCGGGATCTGGAGCATCGAGTACCAGTAGACGCCTGGATAATATTCGGCAGCGGCTGCGGCCGTCGGAGCCTGCACGGCAGTCAGATTGAGATTCTTTCCAGGAGCGGCTTTCACTTTGGGCGAATCTACCAGGCCATAGCCTCGCACCCACACGTTGTAGGAGGCCTTGGGGAGATCGGGAATGACGTAGCGGCCAAGATCGTCGGTGACGACGACTTTGGCGAACTTCGTAGGAAGATCAGTGGTTTCCGCGATAACCCAAACGCCCGCCTCCGGTCCGTTCGGGCCTGTGACCACGCCGCCGAGATCGGTCCCGCCTATTGTGACCGCCGCGGCAGGAGCCTGCTGGGCGTAGAGTACACCTAACGCGCCGGCGAGACACACGGCAGTGGCGATGGCAAGCTTAAAACGTTTTTCCATTTTGTTTCCTCAATGGATGCGATTATACACCGTACCCTGAGGGTCGTCGAACAAGTGGTCGGGTAATTAGACGCTTACAACGCTTGAAGCGAGGCGGGAGTGGACGCGCTGCGAAGATGGGACGACCGGGTGCACGTCACCCATGGTAGAGAAGTCGAAGTCCGTCAGCAGGCGGTTTAGCTTGCGACCCATGCCCCCCAGGCCGGTATAGGTGCGCAGGCGTGAGATGACGCCGTTGGCTACGCGAGGCTGGTTCGGATCCAACTCCCATGGATGGGTGTAAACACAGGCGGGCTGACCCTCGACGTTATTGATTTCCCTGATTCCGGTCGCCGTGTAGCGATACGGGAACAAACGCAAATATGCGCCGCCGCCCACGGGCGCCACTTGTTTGGGCGACAACTGCACGGTGGCGATCGGGACTTCCATGATCGGACCGGCTTTCGTCTCGATAGTATGGGCGTGGCGCGGGAAGCCCGGGATTCCATAGCGATCGTGAACGATGGGGCAAATGCTCGAATCGTGGGTAAATCCTAAGTCGGCTAATACGTCGAGAGCCCAAAGACTGCTGGTGACGATCGAGTAACTAGGCGCGCGGTAGACTTTAGGGACCACTCCACAGGCGTCTTCAATGCTCTCGCTAGCGCGGATCGTGTCTTCGCGGAATTCGCGGGGCGTCAGGTTGAAAACCAGTTGATGTTTGTAGCTGTGGCACCCGATCTCATGGCCGGCTTCGGCGATTTTCCTGACCAGAAGCGGTTGAGTTTTGGCCACCCATCCCAAAACGAAGAAAGTGGCTCGAACATTGTGCTCTGCAAGCAGGTCTAGGAGCGCGCCGGTCCCGATGCCTAAGCGGGGAGCAAAATCCGACCAGTCGCCGATACCGCGGTTCACTTCCGTAGGATGGAAATAATCCTCTAAGTCGACTGTGAAAATGTTAACCATTCCCGGTTTCAAGCCGTGAAGGCTGCCTTCGCTCTGGCTTGGGTCTCCGATGCGGGCGGGTTCTTGACTTCAGACCGGCGCATCCATTTGAGAAGCGTCACAGCGCTCTGTAAAGCCACTGCAGCCCCCCAAAGGACCACGCGATCGACTTTCCGCTCAATTATTTTTGACACCGATAGCTCAGAGATAGCACTTCGACGGCCATCGCCACCTAAGGTGTAAGAATATGCAATCTAATGTATTTGCACGCTGGTACTGGGCAGCCTAATCCAACCCCGATGCGAATAATCCCAAGCTTTTGGAAGTTGACAGAAAGATGCGTCTACGCCTTTTGGAAGATTAGTCGAGTGGCCACATTTGGGCCCCGAATTTCTTCTCAGCGGCGACTTCGAGAAACTCGAAGTAGGTTTTTAAGTGCGCCTCACGGCACCAAAGGCGCAAAAATGCGCTGTACCCTTTTTCTCCCAGTTCAGCGCGAAGCTCGGGAGAGCCGGCGATGCGCTTCAAAGCCGTGAGCAGTTCTTCTTGGGTGCGGTACGCTACGCCCCCACCGC
>JANXXL010000383.1 GCA_025350625.1 Bryobacterales bacterium
ATCTCGCCCGCGAGGAACTGGACGTGTTCTTCGCTTTCGATGACGCACGGACCGGCTATGAGCGCCAGCGGCTGGCCCTCGCCGATTTGAATCTGGGGATTGACTTCAATGGTCACGATCGGACCGTGGAAGCTTCGCGGCGAAGGTCGACAGGAGGTGCCGGTTCGCGGATGCCTTCCGTGCGCCGCTTGTGATGATCGAGTGCGGCTCCGATGAAGGCTTCAAATAAAGGATGCGGCTCGAGCGGCTTGGACTTGAATTCGGGATGAAACTGGCAGCCCAGATACCAGGGATGGCCGGCCAGCTCGCAGATCTCCACGTAGATGCCGTCGGGCGTTTCGCCGGTGAGGCGGAGGCCGTGTTGTTTCAGAATGTCTTCATATTCGCGATTGAATTCGTAGCGGTGCCGGTGGCGCTCGCTAATTTGGGACTGCCCGTAAGCCGCGCGCGCGTAGCTTCCTTCCGCGAGATTGCACGGATAGGCGCCGAGACGCATGGTACCACCGAGTTCATCGACCCCCTTCAGCTCACGCAGCTTATAGATGACGCGGTCGGCCGCTGCCTGATCGAACTCCGTGGAATTGGCGCTGGCCAAGCCGCACACATTGCGCGCGAATTCGATGACCAGGGTTTGCATGCCGAGGCAGATGCCGAAGTACGGAACTTTCGCTTCGCGCGCGTAGCGGATGGCCACCAGCATCCCCTCGATACCGCGTTTGCCGAAGCCTCCGGGGACCAGGATGCCGTCGAACGCTTCCAACTGGCTCATAGCCTGAGGCCATTCCAACCGCTCGGCTTCAATCCAGGTGATATTGACGCGGGCGTCGTGCGCGAGTCCGCCATGCAGCAGGGCTTCCTTCAAACTCTTATAAGAATCCTCGTATTCGACGTACTTGCCGACCAAGCCAATCGAAACCTGGCGCGCGGGGTGCTTCATGCGGCCTACCATCTCGCGCCAGCGGGTGAGATCGCGCGGTGGCGCATCCATTGCCAGCAGGCGTAGCGCAATATCGTCGACACCCTGCTCGGCAAAAACCAGCGGACACTCGTACACGCTTTCGACATCGCGCGCGGTGATGACGGCCAGCGGATCGACGTCGCAGAAGAGCGCGATTTTCTCCTTCATGTCGGGAGGCAGTGGCCGCTCGCTGCGGCAAAGGAGAATATCGGGCTGGATACCGATGGCGCGCAGCTCCTTCACGCTGTGCTGAGTGGGCTTGGTCTTCAACTCCTGCGCGGCGGCGATCCAGGGGACCAGGGTCACGTGAACGAACAGTGTATTATCGCGGCCAAGTTCGTGGCGCAACTGGCGGATAGCTTCGAGGAAGGGAAGCGATTCAATATCGCCTACGGTGCCGCCGATTTCGACGATCACCACGTCCATCGGAGTGCCGTCGGGCGCGGTGGCGACGCGGCGCGCGGCGGCTTTGATCTCGTTGGTCACGTGCGGGATCACCTGCACGGTCTTGCCTAAGTAATCACCGCGGCGCTCGCGCGAGATAATTTGCTCGTAGATGCGTCCGCTGGTGAGATTGTTGGCCTGCGTCAGCGGCGAATGAGTGAAGCGCTCATAGTGGCCAAGGTCGAGATCGGTCTCGGCGCCGTCGTCGGTGACGAAGACCTCGCCGTGCTGGAACGGACTCATGGTCCCGGGATCGACGTTCAGATAGGGATCGAATTTTTGCAGCGTGACTTTGAGGCCGCGGCTTTCAAGCAGGCAGCCGATGCTCGCCGCCGCGATCCCTTTGCCCAGGGAGGAAACCACGCCGCCGGTCACGAATATATATTTGGCCATTATTCCGTCACCACCATTTTTTCGTAAAGAGCCGAGACTCGCTGCCAATCCGCGGGGGTGTCGACGCCCAGCGATTCGTATTCGGTTTCGATCACGCGTATCTTAAATCCGTTTTCGAGAGCTCTGAGCTGCTCCAGGCGTTCGGCTTTTTCGAGCGGTCCTATGGGGAGGTCGGAATAGGCCAGCAGAAAATCGCGCCGGTAAACGTACAGGCCGATGTGCTTGAAGTAAGTAGCCGGCGCTTCCGCCGAATCGCGACTGTAGGGTATCGGTGAACGGGAGAAGTAGAGCGCGTTGTCCCGGGCATCCGTGACCACTTTCACGACATTGGAATCGGTAATCTCGGCGCGGTCTTCGATACGTTTCTTGAGGGTGCCCATGGGAATCTCGTCGTGTTCGAGGAGACCCAGCAGGGCCGCGTCGATGGCAGAGGGATCGAGCATGGGCTCGTCGCCCTGAATGTTAACGATGATTTGCGCGGTGGAGGCCGAGGCCGCTTCGGCAACGCGGTCTGTGCCGGAAACGTGATCGGCGCGGGTCATGACCACGCGCGCCCGAAAATCCTCGGCAGCGTCGCGAATACGAGGATCGTCGGTGGCGATTACTACACTAGTGAGGTAGCGCGCCTGAGACGCCCGTTCCCAGACATGCTGCAGCATGGTTTTCCCGGCGATAGAGACGAGGGCTTTGCCTGGGAATCGAGAAGATGCGTACCTGGCTGGAATCACGCCAAGAATGCTGAGCGGCACAATCGAATATAGCACAACAGGAGGAGGCCTGGCTGCAAGAAACGCGCCATCATTGGCGATCCCGATCCTGCGATGATCTCCACCAGCCACATCGAGCTCTCAAACCTGACTATGCGAACCCAAATCAAGCGACTGGCGCGGCTGACGCTGAGTTTCAGCAAGAGTGCGAAACCTCTGGTACGCCATTGCGCTCCACTTCGCCTCTTACAACTTCTGCCGGATTCATTCCAGTTTGCGGGTTACCCTGCTATGGAATCGAACCTCACCGATCACATCTGGACAACCCGTGAATTGCTGAATTAGTGAGCACCCTGATAGTCTTCAAACTCCCAGAGGGCGATACGGGCAATTTTTGAACCCACCTCGCCCCAAGAAAGCCCGGTGCAGTGCGCCACCAGTTTACTTACTGTATTCATGATTAGCGACGGGTCATAGGCGGAAACAACGAGCCGGTGCCTTCCAAGTACAAATCCTCTTACGGCGCATTCCTCGGCCAATGAAGCAGGCGTGCAGATCGTAATATCGAACGACTCTTCACCTGGCTGGCCACGCGGCCCAACAATCAGCCGAAGTATCAGGCTGAAGTTTTCCGGGTCCTCTGGCTTGTAGGACTCGAAAGCGTCGCCGCCGATAAGGGAATGGAACTTAATCTCTGCGACCATTTACCCATCATGCCATTACAGTCCCGCAACGCAGCTATAAGGACACTACCGGAATTCCGTTGGTGCTAACTAAAATGCTTCGGACCACTATTTATTGGTTTCAGAACAGACGGGTCCCAGCCACTTGGCTGAGAAATCGTAGTTCATATTCATGCTCCGCCCTTCGCTTGAGGCCGTCATTTGCATGACTCCCTTGACGGTGCTCGAATCCACGGCTTCTAACTTCAAGGTACCGGTTTGCTGGCCGCCGCCCTGCGCGCATTCCATGTGAATCTCCTGCTTGGTGCCCGAAGAAGTCACGATGGTCTGTTTACACGACTTCCGCTCCTCGTTATCGCCAAATGGTTTGTCGAGCTTTTCTTTGCGGAGGCAGCTTTTGTGAACGGTAGGGCGAGCGCCTGGTCCGCCGCGAGCTTTCATGGCAGCTTCCATTTTGGCGCGCTGCTCCGGCGTTAATTTGTCGAGCATCGCCTGAGGTATGGGGAGCTGCCCCGTGCTCTCGCCGGTCATCGTAACTTCCCACTCACCAGTTTTGACATTCAGCGGCGTGAAGTCCGCCGCCCAAACGGTCGCACCGAAGAGCGCGGCTCCCAAGCATGAAATATGTAGCAAAGAGGTGCGTGCCATCATGGATTCCTCCCGTCACCATTAAAACACTCTAGACTGTCTCATTATCGCCAAACGGCTCAGGTTGCGCGATAATTTCAGCGGTACCCAGGATCTTGATGCCCAAACTTTTCGTCCTCCTGCTGTTCACGATGGTGCTTCGCGGGCAGCCTTCTGTTCCGGAAGTAAAGGATCCACTCGGACGCGGCACTCCCCAGGAATCCGTTTTCCGGTTTCTGGAAGCTTGCCACGCGCGCGACTATTCGAAAGCGACATACTATCTCGATCTGCGGCGCATGCCTTCGGCAGCGCGAGCCAAAGATGGGACGGACCTGGCGCGTCAACTGGAAGATCTGCTGGACGACACCACATTTGAAATCACGACGCTCAGCCGCGACGCGGAGGGGGATCAGGCCGATGGTCTGGCTCTCAACTTCGAACGGCTGGCCTCGTTTCAGGTGGATGGGCAAACAGTGGAACTGCAACTGGAGCGTATAGAACCGCGGCCCGGTAATCACGTCTGGGTAGTCTCGTCCGATAGCGTCGCTTTGATCCCGAAAGCCCACAAGGCGGTGGCGGAAACCCCGTTTGAGAAGAAGTTGCCGCAGGTGCTGGTGACCTTTGAAATCCTGGATACGCCGGTATGGCGCTGGTTGGCGCTGCTTATGAGTGGCGTGATCCTGTGGATCGTATCGGGATTCTTGTCGCGGGCGTTGGTAACGATTCTGCGGCCGTTGGTGGACGCGCCAGGATTTCGCGGTCCGGTACGGGTTGCGTTAGTGGTGGCGGGATCGAGAGCGGCGCTCGAATTCGCGTCGCCCGCCACGTTGTCGCGCACTTTCATTGAACGTGCTCTGGGCTTAATCATCGCGCTAGCGGCGGCATGGGCCGGCGCGGTCGCGATCGACCTTATCTCTGAGCGATGGCGCTCCAAACTCGACCCCCGCATGCAGGCGGTAAGCTATTCGGTGCTGCCGCTAGGCCGGCAAGTGCTCAAACTTACCCTCATCCTGGTGGCGATTTTGAGCGTATTTAGCGCGTGGGGTTACAATACCACCGCGATTCTCGCCGGGGTTGGCGTCGGGGGCATCGCCATCGCGCTTGCCGCTCAGAAGACCATCGAAGATCTATTTGGCGGCATCTCCGTGATTAGCGATCGCCCGGTGCTGGTAGGCGACGTCTGCCGCTTCGGCGACCGCACAGGCACGGTGATGCATATCGGCTTGCGTTCCACGCGTATTCGAACGCCGGATCGCACAGTGATCAGCGTTCCCAACGGCCAGTTCGCCACCATGACGCTTGAAAATATTTCAGGGCGCGACAAGATCTGGTTCCATCCGATACTCAATCTGCGCCGGGACACAACCTCGGATCAAATGTTACGCGTTCTGGCCGCTTGTCGCGAAATCCTCAGCGGCCATCCCAAGGTGGAATCCGGCAGGATACCAGTGCGCTTCGTCGGTGTGGGGGCGTATTCGCTGGATATCGAAGTGGTGGCCTATGTGAAGACTTCCGACCATGACGAATTCCTGGCAATTCAACAGGACCTGCTGCTTCAGCTTTTGCGTGCAGTGGAACAGGCAGGGACATCTCTCGCCGTGCCGTTGCAGGAAAGCTTCGAGCCGCAACGCGAGCCGCGGCCTTAGTCAGCCGGTTTTTCCCAGGAAACCTGGTATAGGGCGCAAGCGTCCGATGATTGAGTGCCATTAACACACGCGGCAGGAGTTCCCTCGCCCGCCATGGGCGAAGTGGGGGCACCCGCCCTGCAATATCAGGAACATGTAAATCCGCAATGGGTGCGGCTCCTCGACGCGTTAGAAATGAACGTGCGCTATGTCAAGTGCGCGGGCGCCGAATTGTATGCTGCAGATGGGCGGCGTTTCCTCGATTTCCTTTCGGGTTATTGCGTCCATAACACCGGCCATAACCATCCCGCGATTGTGTCGGCGCTGCAGCGGGAATTGGATCGCCAAGGTCCGGCAATGTTACAGAGCCATGTTTCGGAGCTTGCCGGGGAGTTGGCCGAGCGCCTTTGCCGTCTGGCAGGCGGCCGCTTGAACAAAGTGTTTTTCTGCAGTTCCGGAAGCGAAGGGGTTGAGGCTGCCATTAAATTCGCGCGCGCCCACACCGGCCGCAATGGTCTGGTCTATGCCAGCGGCGCTTTTCACGGACTGACCTGCGGCGCGTTATCTCTGATGGATGACCCTTTCTGGCGCGCAGGATTCGGCCCGCTGCTGGCGGACACTGAGGCAGTCCCTTTTGGCGACTTGGTGGCGCTCGAACGCGCACTTCGTTCACGCACAATCGGCGCCTTTATTGTGGAACCGGTGCAATCGGAAGCGGGAATTTGCTTGCCGCCAGCTGGGTATCTGGAAGCGGCGCAAGCGGCGTGCCGCAAGTATGGAACGCTGTTCGTGCTGGACGAGGTTCAGACCGGTATGTTTCGCACGGGTCGCTTCCTGGCCGCGCATCATTACGGTCTGGACCCTGACATAGTGATCCTGGCGAAAGCGCTGAGCGGCGGGCTGGTTCCCTCTGGCGCGGTGCTCATCTCGAACAATGTTTACGATTCGGTGTACAGCTCGTTAAAGCGAGCCATTGTGCACACCTCGACGTTCGGCGAGAACAATCTGGCAATGCGAGCGGGGCTGGCCACTCTGGATGTATTAGAACGCGAGAATCTGGGTGCACGTGCCGTCAGCATGGGAGATGTTTTGCGTACTCGGCTGCGCGAAGCGGTCTCTGGTTACGAGATGGTGCAGGAGATTCGAGGGGTTGGTTTGCTGAACGGGATCGTGTTCACGGCGCCTCGCAAGCTTAGCCTGCGCGCGCCGTTTGAAGCATTCCGTAAGATTCACCCGGCCATGTTCGGACAACTCGTGGTGATGCGTCTCTTCCGGGATCACGGCATTCTCACGCAGATCTGCGGTAACAATTTTATGGTGCTGAAAGCCGCTCCGCCCTTGATTGTCGACGCGGGGCATATAGATGAATTCGTGGGTGCGATGACGGCGGTGGCCGATCTCATGCACACCTCGGCGTCCTTTTGGACGGAGGCTTTGGGCCTCGCGCGCAGAGTGGTGAACTTCTAGGCTGCGGCTGCCATGCGAGACACTCCGAGACATAGCGACGTTTTCATAGTGGGCGGAGGTCCGGCGGGATTGGCTGCGGCCATCGCCTTGCGTGCCCGCGGTTTTGGCGTAACCGTCGCAGATCCCGCGCTGCCTCCGATCGATAAGGGCTGCGGCGAGGGCTTGATGCCGAACGCGCTGGTGGCGCTCGCGCGGCTGGGTGTTTCGCTGCCCTCCCACCATGTATTTCCGTTTCGAGGAATTCGCTTCCTGAGCCGCGAGAACTCAGTGGATGCCAGCTTTCCTAACGGCATCGGCGTGGGGATCCGCCGTACACACTTGCATCAGGCGCTCATCGACCGCGCGGAGGATGCTGGCGCTACCTTACTCTGGGGAACTCAGGTCAAGGGATTGTCCAAAACGGGTGTGGAATTGGGGAAGGGCACAGTCGCCTGCCGCTGGATTGTGGGCGCCGACGGGGAAAATTCGCGTGTGCGCCAATGGGCCGGGCTGGATAGCCCCCGGAACAAGTCTTTGCGGGTTGGCTTTCGCCGCCACTATAAAATTAAACCGTGGGCGGATTGCGTCGAGATTTATTGGGCTTCCGGGTTCCAGGTCTACGTAACACCCATCGGCAGCGAGGAAATTTGCGTGGCGGTGATTTCGCGCGATTCGCACCTGCGGCTGGATCATGCGCTGCCGTTTCACCCTGAACTGTTCGCGAGATTGAAGAACGCACCCGTCACCTCGACCGAACGCGGTGCGTTGTCGGCCAGCCGGCGTCTGCCGCGCGTCTATCGCGACCATGTAGCGCTGGTGGGCGACGCTTCGGGTTCGGTGGATGCGATTACCGGCGAAGGCCTGCGTCTCGGTTTCGAGCACGGCTTGGCCCTGGCCGAGGCCCTCGCGGATGACAATTTGGGTGCGTATGCCGCGACCCATCGCGCTCTTATGCGGCGGCCCGCTTTCATGGGCGCTTTGATGTTATCGATGGATCGTTCCGCTTGGCTGCGGAGAAACGTGCTCAATGCGCTTTCCTCCGAGCCGCGGATATTCGCGGCACAGCTCGCGATGCACGTGGGAGAGGCGACGACCGGCGAGTTTATCCGGCAATCCATGTTCCCATTGGGCCGGCGTCTTCTTGCGGCGTGAGAGTGCGTTTATGAAAAGAAGATTTCTCCTTTTCCTGCTTTGCGGTCTTCCCCTTTCGGCGGCGGAGAACGCAATTGATCTCGATCCCGGCCGCACGATCATCACTTTTACGCTCGCCGACGTACTTCATACCGTACACGGGAACTTCAAACTAAAACGCGGTTCCTTGAAATTCGACTCCTCTACCGGTAAGGCTTCGGGTGAAATTGTCGTGGACGTCGCTAGCGGGGACTCTGGAAACGGCGGCCGCGATAAGCGTATGCACAAGGAAATCCTCGAGAGCGCGCGCTACCCGGAAGCGGTTTTCACGGCGGACCGGGTCAGCGGGGAATTAGCGCCGCACGGCGAATCGCAACTCGACGTGCACGGGATGTTTCAAATCCATGGCGGCAGTCACGAGATGACACTCCACTTTCGTGCCGACTTGAACGGCGGCGAAGTTGCGACGTCCACAGGTTTCGTGATTCCTTACGTCCAGTGGGGGATGAAAAACCCGAGCAATTTTCTCCTCAGGGTGAGCGACAAGGTCGAAGTGAACGTCCGGGCCACTGGCCGGGTCGAATAAATTCGCCGTTCGGCGCCCGGACACCATGGAGCGGGAATAGGCGATATGATTCTCGTGTGAGGTTATTGATTGTCGAGGATGAAGCCAAGTTCGCTACCTACCTCAGCAGGGGATTGTCCGAACATGGTTACATCGCGGATGTCGCGGGCAACGGCGAGGATGGTCTCGAAATGGCCCGCAGTTCGGATTTCGATCTGATCATTCTCGACGTGATGTTACCCCAGCGGGACGGCTTCTCGGTCCTTGAAAGTTTGCGCAATTCCGGAAAGTCGACGCCTGTAATCTTTCTAACCGCTCGCGACTCGGTAGAAGACCGCGTGCGAGGGCTGGAGATGGGGGCCGACGACTATCTGGTGAAGCCGTTCGCGTTCTCTGAGTTACTGGCTCGTATCCGCACCATCATTCGCCGCTCGAACACGCTTCATGACCGGATGCTTCGCTTTGCAGACATCGAGGTCGACCCGGAAACTCACCGGGCTTTCCGGAGCGGCAAGCGCCTGGATCTCACACTTAAGGAGTTCCTCCTGCTGGTGTTGTTCCTGCGTCATCCTGGTGAAGTGCTCACGCGGTCGACCATCGCGGAACAGGTCTGGGACATGGCTTACGATTGCGGTACCAACATGGTGGAAGTGCATGTCCGCCGCCTTCGCTCGAAGCTGGACGATCCTTTCGACCGGAACTTGATTCGCACGGTTCGGGGAGCAGGCTATGTTCTCGAAGATTAAGCGTCCGCACAGCATTTCTCTGCAGTTGAGTTTCTGGAATACCGGAGTTTCATTTCTGCTGCTGCTGTTCGGCTCTGGATGGATGTATTTGCAACTCGTGCGGTCGTACGACGCACGAGAGGCCTTCGTTCTTTCCGCCAAGGCCACGACGCTTCGCGATTTGGCGCTGCAGGGCGACCTTCCCACGTTGAAATGGGAGATTTCCGGCTATTATCCTGACGGTACCCAGCGGCCTCGAGTGCCGTCGCTATCGCGCATTATTACGTCGGATGGCGCGATCGTCATGGAGACGGGTGGAATGTCGGAGCTATTGCCCTCACAAGCATTTCCCAAGGTGAGCGGCGTCGCGGAGCGAGCATACCGTGGGCGGATCTTCAGAATGCTCTCCGTGATTACGCCGGAAGGGTATCAGATCCAGGTTGCGCGGGATTTTACTCTTGAAAAGGACCTGATTGCCTCTTACCGGCGAAAGCTATGGATGGTTCTGGCGATCGGATTATTGCTATCGGTGCAAGCCGGATTTCTCATTGCACGCCGGGGAATGCGTCCGGTAGAAGAGATCGCCACTACCTTGCGGCAAATTGGCTCCAGCACTCTGGATGCGCGCGTTAAGACTGCGGGCCTGCCGTCGGAGCTCTTCTCACTGGCTTGCACTTTCAATCAGACGCTGGATCGACTGGAAGACGCTTTCGCTCGCATCGCCCGCTTTTCGAGCGATATCGCCCACGAATTGCGCACGCCTATCGCTACGTTGCGCGCGGATTGCGAGGTGGCTCTCAGCAGGGCGCGCTCGCTCGCGGAGTACCGTGACGTGGTTGAGTCGTCGCTCGAAGAATACCTTCGCCTCTCGACGATGATCGACCGTCTCCTGTTTCTCGCGCGTGCCGAAAACCCTGCCACACAAATCCATCGCGAGTTCGTGGATGTCAGGAAAGAGCTCGAAACCGTGCGTGAATTCTACGAGGCGGCGGCAAGTGATGCTCATATTGAACTGGACATCCTGGTGCCACATGACCTGACGGGCGTTGTCGATCGTACTTTGCTGCAGAGGGCTTTAAGCAACTTGATCGAAAACTCTCTGGCGCACACCAAGCCCGGCGGGCATATCCGTCTCGAAGCGTCGCGTTCCAATGGATCGCTGGAGATTTCGGTCGCAGACGACGGATGCGGAATTCCTGCGGAGCACATGTCGCGGGTTTTCGACCGCTTCCATCGCGTGGATGTGGCGCGATCTCAGGAGAGCGGCGGCGCCGGGCTCGGGCTGGCGATCGTGAAGAGTGTCGCCGCCCTACATGGCGGCCAAGCGGGAATCGATAGCCAGCTAGGTGAGGGGACCCGGGTCACGCTCCAGCTACCTGTCGCCTGATCTCGAAGGATACAGAAAGGAAAGGAAGACGAAGTAAATGGAAAATATTATCGCGCGGCTATTACAGGATTTTGAAGATGGAAAGGTGAATCGGCGACAGCTAATTCGGAATCTTGCGGTCGCGGCTAGTAGTGCGTCCATGGTGGGGACTGTCCCTCTCAGCGGCGCCGAGGGGACACTGGTCAAGGTAACTAAGATCAACCATCTTTCCTATCGGGTCGCCAATCATGCCAAGACTCGCGATTTCTATTCCGGACTCCTTGGCATGAAGACTTCCGATGATGACGGAAAGGAGAAGTGCAGCCTTGCGATCGGGGATTTGCACATCCATGTGAACGGCTCCACGGACCCGCTGCACGAGGTCGGCGGCAAGAGTGTCCCGCTGCACACGCCGTATATCGACCACATCGATTACGACACCGAAACGAGTAAGGAAGCGATTGTGGCAGAGTTGAATCGCCGCGGCTTGAAATCGCAAGCCAAGGGAAGCAGTTTCAGAATTAAGGACCCGGATGGGTTCGACGTTACTCTGAGCGCCAAGCGGTAGAACAATGGAACATATTGTTGCAAGCTTGCTTCGGGATTTCGAGGAAGGAAAGATGAACCGGCGGCAGCTTATCCGCAGCCTCGCCGTTGCGGCGAGCGCCAGCGCGGTTGGGAGCTTGACGCCGTCCGCGGTGGCCGCTGGAACGTCGCTTACGCCGGTTAGCATCAATCATATTTCCTATCGGGTGGCCAATTACGCGAAGACTCGCGACTTTTATTCAGGTCTGCTCGGAATGAAGGTTTCGAATGACGACGGGACCAAATGCCGCCTGGGAGTTGGTGGCATATCGATTGTTGCGCAGCCGGGCGAAGACGAGAGAACCCGCCGGACGCCCTTGATCGATCACATCGACTACAACATGGACAACAGCCAGGAAGAGATTTTCGCCGCGCTGAAGCGCCATGGCGTGGTTCTGGAGCATGGAATAAACCATCCGCCTTCAAATAAGGCCAAGGCGGGAAGTACCAGCATTCAAGTAATGGATCCCGACGGCTTCCATGTGACGTTGTCGCCTAAAAAGTAGGCGGACGACGGCTATGCCAATCGGTTGCCTGCTGATAGGCGTGCGCCAGGGAAAGCACGCGCGATTCGGCAAATCGCGGCCCGGCGATCTGCAGGCCGATGGGTAATCCTTCGCGAGTGAATCCGCAGGGGATTGAAATCGCGGGAAGTCCAAAAATATCGAAAGGCTGGGTGTTGCGGAGAAGTGGAGAGGCGCCACCCGGAGGAGGCGTCTCCTGGTGCGCGCCATCGGCTATCGTCGGGGCCGCCAGGGGCGCAGTGGGAGTGACCAGAAGGTCAACCGATGAAAACACGCTTCCCACTGCGCGGCGCAGACGGTCGAGTTCGCGGCGGCCGTCCGCGTAGGCGGATGCGCTTACCGCAGCTCCGCCCTGCAAACGGTCGAGAGTGCTGGGCTGGTACAACTCCGGCGTTTTCGTCAAGTATGGCCGATGATACGCGTACGCCTCCACCGCGACTACCGGAAATAGCTTGTAGGGAGGAAGCTCGGCTTCGCGCACTCCGCCCGTAAGCTTGCCGATAATTTCCAAAGCTGCATTGAGGACGGATTCCACCTGCGCGTCGAGCTGGTCGAAGAACATGCGTCGCACCACGCCGATTTTGAGTGTGGTGGTTCTGGCATGCATGGCTTGAAAGTACCGTTCCACCGGCCAGTCGACGCTGCAGGTATCGCCCGGGTCATAGCCTGCGATGGCCTCTAACATCAGGGCAGTGTCCGCGGCGGTGCGGCAGATAGGTCCCACGTGATCGAGAGACCAGGAGAGGGGCACCACACCGCGGACGCTCACGCGCCCATAGGTTGGCTTCAGTCCGCTGACACCGCAGAATGACGCCGGCTCGCGGATGGAGCCTCCCGTATCCGATCCCATCGCACCAAAGCATAGTCCAGCAGCGACCGCCGCCGCGGACCCTCCCGAAGAGCCGCCGGCGATGCAGTCCAGATTCCACGGGTTGTGCACTGCACCGTAATGGCTGGGAATCGAGGTCGCGCCGTAAGCGAACTCGTGCATATTGTTCTTGCCAAGAATCACCGCGCCGGCGGCCTTGAGTCTGCGCACCACTTCGGCGTCTTCCGCAGGAATTCGATTTGCGAAGACCGCGCTCGCACAGGTTGTTCTCGTCCCTGCTGTGTCGAAAAGGTCTTTCATCGCGATAGGGATTCCGTGCAATGGGCCACGCCATTTGCCCGCGTGCCGCTCCGCTTCAAGGATTCGCGCTTGATCCAGCGCTTGCTCCCCCATCACGGTGATAAACGCGTTGACCTTGGGATTCAGCTTTTCGATACGCGAAAGACATGTGCGCGTCAGATCCAACGGCGAGGTCTTGCCGCGCCGTATTTGTTCGGACGCCTGCGCGAGGGTCCAATCGCTGGGCGAAGACGATAGCGTCCCGGCGGTTGCGGACGCCGCAAACAACGCGGCTAACGTTTCCCGGCGCGTGGGAGTGAGGGACATGGACGCCTGTCATTATCGCAGACGGCTGCGGATGAAACCGGCTACGGCACCACCACTGCGGCTCCGTTTACCGAATCGCCTTTGACAGCGGCAAGCGCCTCATTCACCCGATCGAGCCCAAAGATGGTTACCTTCGCTGTTATTCCGATCTCGCCGGCGATTTTGAGGAAATCGCGCGCATCCGCACGGGTCATGTTGGCTACACTGCGGATCTGCCGTTCGCCCCACAGCAGCCGATCGTAATCAAATTCCGGCATGCGGTCCAAATGGATGGCATTGATCGCCACAATTCCGCCCTTGCGAAGAGTCGATAGCGCAGCAACTACCACGTCGCCGCTCGGGGCGAACGTCACCGCACGGTCTAACTCGACTGGCGGCAAGTCTTTTTCGGTTCCTACCCAGTCGGCGCCTAGATCAGCCGCTAACGCACGATGGCTCTCGCCTCGCGTCGAGACATACACTTTGCAATTCCAGGCACGGAGCACAGCGATCGCCAGATGCGCGGAAGCGCCGAAGCCGAAGAGTCCGACACGATCACCCGGCTCGACGCCCGCCACTCGTAAGCTCCGAAATCCGATGATTCCTGCGCAGAGAAGCGGCGCGGCGTGCACATCGTCCAGGCTCGCCGGCAGCGGAAAGACGAAATCTCTTCGAGCAAGCGCATACTCCGCGTAGCCACCATCGACGGTGTAGCCCGTGAAAATGGGCGAATCGCAGAGGTTTTCCCGGCCGGTGCGGCAATACCTGCAAACGCCGTCGGTGCCCCCGATCCACGAGACACCAACTCGTGTTCCGATCGGCAATTCCGGGGTGGCGCCATCGACAACATCGCCGACGATCTGATGGCCGGGGATCACGCCGGGTCTCACAACCGGAAGTTCTGCTTCGCTGATGTGCAGATCAGTGCGGCAAACCCCGCAAGCGCGCACTTTGAGAAGCACCTGATTCGGACCGAGCTTCGGTATGGAGGTTGTTCTAATCTGAAGCGGACGTTCCGAGATGGCTCGGGGTTGATCGAGAAGCGCAGCTAACATACATTCCTCACGGATGTGGACTTGGTGTCTGCATGATCTGATAATATTGCCGCAGGAGCAAATTGGTATTTATGAGGACGTCATCGTCACTGTGCGCGGGAATTGCATTCATCGGAGTTGCAGCAGGATTTGCTGCAAGCTTAAATGTAACGACTCTGGCAGGCACAGGAACGCCGGGATTCTCAGAGACCGAGGTGCACAATCCATACGGGATGGCGCTGGGACCCGACGGCGCAATCTACTTCTGCGAC
>JANXXL010000408.1 GCA_025350625.1 Bryobacterales bacterium
CATCAGCTTATTTGAATGCGGCCTGGGATCTCCTGGCTCCCGACGGCCGCTTGATCGTGCAGGTGCCCAACGCGGCGTCCTGGCAGTTTCTGTTATTCGGGGAGCGTTGGAGCGGACTGGATGTCCCTCGCCATCTGCTGCACTTCCGGCTTAAGGACTTGGAGGCACTGCTCGACAAATGCGGCTTTGAAATTCTGCGCGCGAAACATTTCTCTCTTCGCGACAACCCGCAAGGCTTGGCCGTCAGCCTCGCTCCCCGGCTCGATCCCGCGGGACGCCGCGTCCGCCAGGTCCCCGAAACGCCCCGGCTGCGGATGTGGAAGGACCTGGCGTTCCTGGGATTGATGGCCGCGAGCGTCCCCTTTACGCTGCTCGAAGCGGCCTGCCGTGCCAGTTCTACGGTTATGATAGAAGCGCGGAAGAAATAATGTTCTCTTCAAGAAGTTTTCGCGCTGTGCTCCTTGGCCTGGGACTGGCCGCTATTGCCGCCGGCGCAGGCGGGGTTTCTGGAACGTCCGCATTGGAGTTCACGCGGCGCGCGGTGGCCTTCGGGCCGCGTCCGCCGGGCTCACCCGCGAACACCGCACTGCAGAATTACATCCTTGCTGAACTGCGCAAGGACGGTTGCGAAATCATCGAGGATGCCTTCACCGCCAAGACGCCACAAGGCATGATCCCCATGCGGAACATCATTGCTAAATTTCCAGGCAAGGGCGCTGCTCACCGGGGGATCGCCATCACCGGGCACTTCGACACCAAGCTCTTCCCGGGACGCAAATTCGTGGGCGCGAGCGATGGCGGTTCGTCTACCGGCTTGCTTCTCGAACTAGCCCGCGTATTGGCGCATCAGCCTCGTATCGACGACGTATACCTGGCTTTTTTCGACGGCGAAGAGGCCTTTGGCGAGTGGAGTGAAAGCGACAGTCTTTACGGCAGCCGCCACCTCGCCGCCCGCTGGCGTCAGGATGGAACACTCCAACGCCTCAAAGGCTTGATCAACGTGGACATGATCGGCGATAAGAATCTGGACATTCCGCAGGAAACCAACGGCAACGCCGAACTCCGCAAGCTGGTGTGGAATACCGCCGCCGATCTCGGTTACAAGGCCTTCTTCATCGACCAGCAGATCGGCGAGGACGATGACCACATGCCCTTCGTCCACGCCGGTGTCGCTGCGATCGATCTCATCGACATCGACTACCCGCACTGGCATAACGACACCGATACCATGGATAAACTCAGTGCGCGGAGCATGGAAATCGTGGGCACGGTGGTGTACGAAGTGATCCAGCGCCTCGAACGCCGGTGACCTGCCAACGATAACCCAGCCGGGTGGCGGAGTATCCTATACGTTGTGACGCAGCGTGTTCTTCTTGTTTCGGCCGCCGCACTGTGCCTGGTAGCCCTCGCCGCGCTGGCCCAACGCGGGCGCTCGCGGGTCTATTCGAGCGATGATGACGAACCCGCAATCGCCGCGCGCGAAGCCGAGTTTCATTTCATCCGCGTCCAATACACCGACCTGCCGGAATACCACCGCGGCTTCGGTTACGCTTCCCGCGACGCACAGGGCAGCGGCTGGTGGCTGGTCGATTGGCCCGATGCCGACAATCACTTCACTCGCGGCATCCAGCGCCTGACCAAGATTGACACCGGCGACCCCCGCCACCTGCGCCTCACCGACGACCGGATTTTCGATTATCCTTGGATCTACGCCACGCAAACCGGCTGGTGGGGCTTGAGCGATGCGGAGACGGCGCGCCTCCGCGAATACCTGCTGCGCGGCGGTTTTCTAGTCACCGACGACATGTGGGGCGCCGACGCCTGGGAAGTATTCCGTCGAACCATGGAACGCGTGCTGCCCGGCCACGCCATCCCGGACCTGGAAGAGACCGACCCCGTCATGCACGTGCTCTACGACATCCGCGACAAAGACCGCACGTTCATCCCCGGCTCCCGCCATCTCTGGCGGCGCGGCAATTCCGTGGAAGTCGTGCAGCCGCCGGGTTCGAGCCCCGCCTGGCGCGGTATCTACGACGACCGCAACCACATGGTGGTGTCTGTCAATTACGATACCGATATCGGCGACGCCTGGGAGTTCGCCGACGTGCCCTACTATCCTGAGGCGATGACCGCGCTCGCCTACCGCTACGGCATCAACTACATCGTCTACTCGATGACGCATTGACCCGGCCAAAAACAGGCCCCCCGCTCAGCCCAAAAATTTGATAAACTTCAACCTCGTGGACCCACTAACTTCCAAAACACCGCAAACTTTTAAAATGGTCGTAAGGCGAGCGACGCTTGCCGCGATCGTAACGCCGTTCCTGCTCGCCCCGTCCATGCCGGCGCAAGATCTGCCGGACGGCCCGGGGAAGGAGTTGCTGATGAATGTGTGCACTGCGTGCCACACTATAAATCGCATCGTCGAGAAGAAGATCACGAAAGACGAGTGGAACGACATCGTCGACCGAATGGCCTCGAAAGGCGCGAGGGCTACCGATCAAGAGTTCGATACCATCGTCAATTACTTAGTCAAGAATTTTGGCAAAGAGTAGCGTCCAAACTGTTCTGTTGTGCGGGCAGTAGCCAGCGGTGTGTCGAATTCCCGACTACTTAGCCTTAGCTTCGATGCGCGTGACCAGGTAAGTGATGGTTCCGTCAAGATGGCTGAACCGGTGGGGCACTTTCGGCAGGATGACGACCGTATCGCCCGGAGCCATGGACCGCGTCTCACCGCCCACAATCGTTCCTCGCGTGCTAGGACCCGCAGCCTGCGCCGTCAAGTCGGTCGACGACGTCTTGGTCATGGTGCCCCCCGATTCGAAAGTGCCCGAGCCGGTGAGTATCTGGTAGACCTCGGTGACCCGCTCATGAGAAAGAGCGGTGTCTTCGACTCCAGGTTTCGGAACGCGGCGCAGGATCACAATCGAAACCTGGTAATCCCCTTGGTCAATGGTCTTGATGACTTTATCGAAGGTCTGCGTGTTGGGCGGCTGTTCCTTCAGCGCCGCCGCTACTTCGGCCGTAGTGACGAATGAGGCGGGAGCATAACCCTCCGCGGCCCATAACGGCAGACCGAGAGCGAGACCAAGCGCGAAAGATTTCAGCATAGAACGTGCGATACACCCGGCGCTAAATAAACATCTCTTCGTCGGAGTGAGCTTTCTCCGGGTTAGGACGGCCGCGCAATAGGACGTTGATGGCAGACTTCAGGCCCGCCGCCACACCCTGCACTTGCACTATAGGCGTGAGGATGCCGCGCTCGACCAGCGCCAGCGTGCGCTGGGTGCGTCCCATGGCGTCGTCTAGCACCATCTCGGCGCGGTCAAACTGCACACGGGCACGGGAGGTGGCGTCGTCCATGAATTCGTCAATGCGGTGGACCTGTTGGCGTGTGGTCTCCAGAATGTCACTGGTCTTCGCGCTAATATCCGCAAGGTGCTTGCGCCCGTCCTCGATGGTTTGGCGCGAAGTTTCGAGCACGCTCTCGATCTTGGGCGTGAGGCGCTGGACGTTCTGCTGCAGCGCGCGTGAGGCCTTATACATGCCGACAAGCATCGCCGCCTGAATGAGCAACGCGATAGCCGCGATGATCACAAACGCCGTCATTACGGTGAGCAGAGTCTGCTGGTCCATAGGGTTCTAACTGCGCGCGGCTGCTGGGCCGCGCTTGCGTCTCCTTCAATCGGGCGAGCCGTCTGGCTCCGGGCACTCTTGCGGGAACTACTCCGGCAGCGGTTGGCTCACGGTTTCGCGATAGGCTTGCCGGCCGGCATCCACCGCCGCCGAGAGGCTTTCCTTGTGCCGCTGAACCGTAGATTTTCCGCGCTCCATAGTCTCCGCCGCCTGATCTTTCAATTCCTGGGCCCTGCGCTTGGCCAAGTCCGCGCCTTCATTCGCCTTCGACATCAGGAAGTCGCGGGTCTCAGAACCCGATTTCGGAGCGAACAAAACTCCCAGAGCTGCCCCCAGGCCCAACCCTAAAAAGAAAAAAGACATCTTGCTGTCGTCGTCCATGTTGTGTCACTCCTTTGCATTTCCAGCATATCAGTAGTTCCGCGGCCTTATGTCTGCCGCAATTGAGATGCAGCCTCAGCGGCGCGCGCGAAAGTGGCTTGCATCTCCGGTTGCGACAACAGGTTTTCGCGAAGAGTTTGGAGTTGTGCGATGGCGCCGGCGAGCACACCGTCAATCTCAGTGGCGTTGGTCGAGAAGATATCGCGCCAGATGTCATAAGGGCTGCGCGCGAGCCGGGTAAGATCGGCCGCCGCGGGTCCGGCGACGCGGGCCGCCTCGGGATGGCCGGCGATCAGCGATGCCAGCGCCGTCGAAAGCAGTTGCGGCAGGTGCGATACCAGCGCAACCAGGCGGTCGTGTTCGGCTGCTTCGAGTTTAACGATACGCGCGCCGATCTTTTCGATCCAGCGTTCGAGTTCGGGGTCTGGAGCTGTCAGCACGTAGGGGCGGGTGCGAAACAGATCCGCTTCGGCGGCCTCCACTCCGCGAACTTCCTTGCCGGCCATGGGATGTCCGCCTACAAAACGTCCGCGATGGATGGTCTCGCGCGCGCGTTCGACAATAGCCCGCTTGGTGCTGCCGGCGTCGGTGATGAGCGTGCCCGGACGGACCATCCCGTCGATGGCGCTCAGTGTTTCTAGAATCCTTTCGATCGGCTGCGCCAGATAAATGACGTCGGATTGAGCCGCGGCTTCGGCCAGCGGCAGCGCTTGATCGATGACGCCGCGATCGAGGGCCGCCGCAACCGTCGCCGGCGAGCTGACACCGATGATCTTTCCCTTAAAGCCGGCCTGCCGCAACGCCAAGGCGAAAGATCCGCCGATTAACCCCACCCCGGCGATGGTGACCGCGCGCCATTCGCCGCTCACTCGGTTTTCCCTTGACGCCGGTCCAGATACACCTGCTGGATCTGCCGCATCTCCCGCATGATGCTTTCGAAAATGTGGCGGAAGGCCTGGTCGCCGAGCGGCCCCGGATTACCCGCGATCACTTTCCGCACAACCTCTTCCTCGCGCGCGGCTTCATACACCGGCATGGCGAGCGCTTCCTTGGCGCGAACCACGTCGTCGACAATTCCCGCGCGCCGGTTCAGCAGATCGCGCAATTCGAGGTCGAGTGCGTCGATTTTGCGCCGGCATTCGGCGAGCAACTCTTCTGCTTCCGCCTCTTTCATCGATCCATACCTTCTCTGAGCGACCGGGCGAACGATTCGATCTCGCCATCGAGTGCATGGTTTGCGATCAAGCGGACAAACGCGCTGCCCACCACGACGCCGTCCGCAAACTTCGCGACCGCACCGGCTTGTTCCGGAGTCGAGATGCCGAAGCCGGCAGCGAGCGGAAGTGAGGTGACTGCGCGCATTGCCTGAACCAGAGGTTCCAGCGAATCCGAGAGAGCGGCCTGTTCCCCGGTAACTCCGGTGCGTGAGACCAGATATACGAAGCCCGTCGAGTATTGTGCCACGAGTTTCAGACGCTCTGCTGTGCTGGTGGGGGCCGCCAGGAATACGGTGTCAAGACCAATCGCGCGAATCGCCTTCACATACGGTTCGGCCTCTTCGACACTCAGGTCCGTAAGCAGACAGCCATCGATGCCGGCGGCCTTGGCGTCGTGGCCCAGTTTTTCAAAACCGTAACGCATCGCGGGATTCAGATACGTGAACAGGAGCAGCGGAATCTGCGAGGTCTCGCGGATGGTGCGCGCGATCTCCAGAACTTTATGCAAAGTGGTGCCCGCTTTCAGCGCCCGCTCGGCCCCAGCTTGAATCACGGGCCCATCGGCGATGGGATCTGAAAACGGAACACCCAGCTCAATTAAATCCACACCGCCCCGTTCGAGCGCGGCGACGATCCCGGGCGTACGCTCGGGTGTCGGATCGCCGGCGGTGACGTAAGCGATCAAGGCGGCGCGCTGCTGGGATTTGAGCGCGCGGAACAGGGAGTCAATTCGTGTCGGCATCAAGCTCGGGGAGGTTTTCGCGGTAAATATCCGTATCTTTGTCGCCGCGGCCGGAGAGATTGACGATGAAGAGTTGTCCCTTGGCAGCGGGTGCGCGCTTGAGCACTTCGGCTATGGCATGCGCAGATTCGAGCGCCGGGATGATTCCCTCAATACGCGCCAACTGGAGCGCCGCAGCCATCGCCTCGGCATCGCTCGCGGAAGTGTACTCCGCGCGGTGACGATCATAGAGCCAGGCATGTTCAGGACCCACCGTCGGGTAATCCAGGCCCGCCGAAACCGAATGCGTGAGCGCCACCTGTCCGTCGGCGTCCTGCAGCAGATAGCTCAGCGTACCGTGCAGCACTCCCGGTGAACCGCCCGAAAAGCGCGCCGCGTGTTGCCCCAGCATTGCGCTGCGTCCGCCCGCTTCGACCCCGATCAACTTAACCTGTTCGTCGCCGATGAACGCGTGGAACAGGCCGATGGCATTGCTGCCTCCGCCCACGCAGGCAAAAGCAGCGTCCGGCAGGCGTCCCTCGCGCTCCAAAATCTGGGCGCGCGCTTCGACTCCGATCACTCGATGGAAATCCCGCACCATCACCGGATAGGGATGCGCGCCCAACGCGGAACCGAGCAGGTAATAGGTGTCGTGGACGTTGGTCACCCAATCGCGCATGGCTTCGCTGATCGCATCCTTGAGAGTTTGACTTCCATTGGCGACGCCGACCACCTTCGCTCCCAGCAAGCGCATGCGAAACACATTGAGACGCTGGCGGCGCATGTCCTCAATGCCCATGTAGACGATGCATTCGAGCCCAAACAGGGCGCACACCGTGGCGGTGGCGACGCCATGCTGCCCCGCACCGGTTTCAGCGATGATGCGCTTCTTGCCCATGCGGCGGGCGAGTAACGCCTGCCCCAGACAGTTGTTGATCTTATGCGCTCCGGTGTGCAACAGATCTTCCCGCTTGATATAAATCTTCGCGCCACCCAGGGTTTCGCTCAACCGTTTGGCGTAGTAGAGCGGCGTGGGGCGGCCGGCGTAGTTATGCAGCAAATCAGCCAGTTCGGCCTGAAACGCGGCATCGGCCGCTGCGTGGTGATAAGCGCGCTCCAGTTCTTCGAGCGGGGCCATCAAAACCTCGGGAACGAATCGTCCGCCGTAGGGCCCGAAGTGCCCGGTTGCGTCGGGTTCGGAAATTACCATGCAGCCTCCCGCGCAGCTTTGACGAATGCCCGCACTTTATTGTGATCTTTAATGCCGGGCGCGGTTTCGAGTTTGGAACTGGCGTCGACTCCCCAAGGCTCGGCGATGCGAATTGCTTCGGCCACATTCGTGGCATCGAGGCCCCCGGCGACGATCACCTTCGCCGCGGCACCGCGCGCCAGTTTCCAGTCGAATGGGATCCCGCTTTGCGCGCCGTCGAGCAGCACGGCTTCGGCGCCCTCACCGAGCGCACGGTCGAAGGCCCCGGCGATGCGGAACGCTTTCCAGCTTCGCGCGTGCTGGGGAGCCGCACTACCATAGATCTGCGCGATATCGAGATGCGCCGCCCGCATAACTGCTTCGATATTCGCGGGCGATTCATCGACAAAGATACCGGCTTTCCAAACCTCCAACCCCTCGCCCAGTGCGGCGGCGCGGTCTGCCGTGACACAACGCGGGCTCCCCGGATAAAAGACGAAACCGATGGCGGAGGCACCGGCCTCGACAGCCACCAGTGCGTCCTCGCGCCGGGTGATGCCGCAGACTTTAATCATCATGACCGCAATTCCCGTAGCGCCGCCGCCGGGTCCGCGGATTTCATCAGATGCTCGCCCACCAGGAACGCGTGAAACCCTGCGGCGCTAAGCCGCTCAACGTCGGCGCGCGAATGAATGCCGCTCTCGGCTACCTTCACCACTCCGGCCGGAATTCTTTCGGCCAGGCGCAGCGAAGTATCGAGCGTCACTTCAAAGTTATGCAAGTTGCGATTATTCACCCCGACGATCGCAGCGCCGGAATCAAGCGCCGCATCCAGCTCGCCGTCATCGTGGACTTCGACCAGGGCCGCCATGCCGTACTCCGCCGCGAGTTCGCGAAAACCGCGCATCTGCCGAACATCGAGGATCGCCGCGATCAGCAGAATCGCATCGGCGCCGTGCGCAGCGGCTTCGATAACGTGCACCTCGTCAATGGTGAAGTCCTTGCGCAGAACCGGAATGGTGACGGCAGCCCGCGCACCTTCGAGGTCGGCCAGTTCACCTTGGAAAAATACCGCATCGGTGAGAACGCTCAACGCCGCCGCGCCCCCCGCCGCGTACAGTTTGGCGATCGCAGCCGGATCAAAGTTCGCTGTGAATACACCGTGGCTCGGCGAAGCCTGCTTGATCTCGGCAATAATCGCCGGAAGCGCGGTGGTGACGGCAGCTCTGAAGTCCCGGGCAGGAGCGCGATCCGCCGCCCGGCGTTCCAACTCGGCGCGGTACCCCGGTTGTGCGCGCGCTAGCGTGGTGCGCTTATGGTCGACAATTCTAGCGAGAATATCTGGGACTGCCACTGCCATGAAGGGGAAATTTCATGGTAGCACCACCTCAACGTCGACCCCGGCCGCGGCATCCACTTGAATACGGAAGCTGCCGCCGTGGGCTTCCACAATCCGGCGCGCGCTTTCCAGGCTGAGGCCGCATCCCGGTCCGAGGTATGCTTCTGAGCGGTAACCCGGGATCGCGGTAGTTATTCTCAGCCTCACCCCTTTCTCCTCCGCCGAAGTGATGAGGCGGACGGGGTAAAGATCGCTCGATAGCTGCTCGAATAGCTTCAGCAGATTTTCCAAAAGATTCCGCGCTCGCCCCGGATCGAGACGGACCAGCGGCAAGCCTGCCGTCAATTCCAGGCGGAAGGTGTGTGGTCGATCATAGAGCAAGCGCGCTGTCACGATCCGGGTAATCAGCTTTTCCAGATCCAACAGTTCCGTGGTTAAAGGCGATGGATCGGCCAGTTGCAACGCGCAGCTAAGAATCCAGTTGGACTGCTCTACCAGCTCCTGAAGTTGAGCCGCGTGCGCGCGCCCGGTACCGCCATCCTGCGGCAAGACAAGATTCAGGTAGTACGCGATCGAATCGATGGCGCTGAGCGGCTGGCGCAACTCGTGGGCGAGGGTTGCTAAAAGCACCGCCAGTGACGGGGACTGCGGCCTGGTAGCCGATGCTGCCCCCGACGCTCCGGTTGCGGGACTCATCATAAGTAGACGGGTGATGTAAATAGTTTGTACCGTGTTGAAGGCGGCTAGTCAAGTACCCACAACCCGCTTGTGTCAGGAATGGTTTGGATGGACTGGGGAGATGCGCTAGGAACGGATTGAATTCGGGTGGAGAACGATCAGATCCGATGAAGATACTCGAAAGGAATGCCGGTCCTTAGGGCGGCCTGCCGCAGGTTGTTTGAGGACTCTTCTAACGCGACGACTTTCTCCACGTCGCAGATCGAATGATCTTCCCAGATGATCTGGTATTTTCCTGGCCCTTCATACTTCAGTAGCGCTTGTTCGCCGGCGGCGCGATGACGGCAGGATCGCGTTTCCAGAATCACGGTCGAAGACTGATATAAATCTTTTTCCAGAAGCTTAATGTCGGGAAGGTTGTAGTAATCGGCGGCTTCGACCGGCGCCGCAATTCCAAGCAAAGAGATCAGCACCAGGATCGGTATGGTTCTCATACTCGACCATCGGCGGCCCGAATCCCGAGCAGGAGGGTGAGTAAATACCTTAGAACCGGGCCGACATGCCCGGTTCGGCATTGGCGCCCGCCACAACTCCCTTATCCGCCAAAGAAGAGTGTTGAGCGTGCGCCAATGGGACTGAAAGACTTCCTACTTGTTATCGAAATGCGCCTGTTGGTTGCCGCCGCCGAGGAGCACCGGTCCTGCGCTTAACACCACGTTTCCGTTAGCGTCAACGATTGAAATCTTTACCGTGTCCTTCCTGCCCGGCTCGCCGTGGTCGGTCAGTACGAAGCGCGCGAATGCGCCTGGGACGTTATTATACGAGCCTGTGCCGGCCCCAGTCAGCGTTGTGATTGGCGCCACCGGCGGTGCGGGGGGACCATCCTCATAAAGGCATGACGCCGAAGTGAGCGCATCGAGGTGGAAGTGATTGCCGTTCCAGTTGACTTCAAGGTTATTCGGACGGTCGCTGGTATCGCAATGCAGCTCGAAGCCGTGAGTAACGGTATTTGAACCTACCGGGAACCAACCTCCGCCGGTCATCCTTCCGTCGACCAGCGGGTGAACCATGGCGACGGCTACGCTATACGAACTGGAGTAATTCCCGGCGCCGCCGTTAGCGGCGATTGCCGCGAGAACCGCCTGATAGGAAATGGTGAACTGCGATGTGAAGATCGCCACCAATGGCGTTTTATTTCCCGTTTTCTTATCCACCGCGTATCCGGCAATCTCAAAACATGCGGTAGAGCTATTCGCGGTTTGATTCGTAAAGTTAAACGCCGAACCGGCGGGCGTACAGATCTGGCCCGCTGCGGCGGCCTGTCCGCATTGACCCGCGCTGAAGGAGCCCGGTAATACTTCCGTCAGGACCAGAGATATGGGTCCGTGTCCCGCGCTGACAGGCGGATTGAACACCATCCAGTTCGGGATCGCGACCATGGTGCCGGTCGGTTCCAGGACCTGGTTAAGGCTTTGGATAAGATTAAGGTTTCCGGAGACGCCCGCGAAAGATCCGGACCCCGCCGCGAGGTCGATATTGCCGCTGCCCGGTATGCAAGCGTTGACTAGATTAGGGCCGTTGGGAGTTAGTCCGTTCGGGCAAAAGTTAATATTCGTCAGACTCACGGTCGCGAAACTGGTGCCCGCGAAGGATCCGGTAATCTGGGCTGTCGCCGGGATGGCTACAATCGAAACCAGTGTCAGTGAGAGTCCCAGATTTATAGAACGTCGCATATTCCTCCATACGCAGGCTCGTTTGTTACGGCCTCGTAGGTCGACTATAGAAAGAAAACCCGACTTAGAGGAGGTACTGGAGGATTATTCGTTGCTATCCGGCGGTATAGTATTTTCGTTCTAGATCAACTCAATCGGCGAACGACTTTACCCGTACCGCGTTGGTCCGTAACGCAAATTTTGATGTGTTACTATTGCGAGGCGATTACCGAGCTGCGAGAGTCGGCCACCAATTCGGCAGGTCTGCTGCGGCACCCCATCGCGTAAAGCCGTTGATGCTCACTGCGATTGCCGGCAGTAAGTTTTCCAATCGTCGAGTGTCTTCGGCGACGGGGCCATTGGCGTGGTTTGATTCACGATCGCGTTGAGCGCCGCGACCGCACTGGGCTTGGGGTCCCACGTTACGTCGATTTCGAACGCAGCGGGATCGGCGAGGTGGGGGCAGAGCACCGGAAGCAACTCCTTCCGGGCGGCGAATCCGGCTTTATCCAAGATTTGCGTGAGGCGTACCGCTTGCTCGGGCTTGAGTTCGGCGGGGACTGTCTTCGCCAGCTCGCCACGAATATTTTCCAAGTGAGTGCCGGAGCCAAGCCGTGCCATGGCAGCCTCGCTCGCGTCTTGAATGCGAAGCGACCAGAAGTTGCGCGATTGAAAGCGCTGTTCGAGCAGCGGCAGATCTTCCGCGCTTCCGCTCAGGCCGATGGTGTCGAGCGCCAGTTCCACCGTCTCCGAGCTGGAACCCCGATTTGCCAGCAAGCGGAGGGCGGCCGCATGGGCCTCGGCGGCAGCCGCGTTCTTCTTTGCCGGGTTGTAATGGCTCAAGTACCAAAGCAAGCCGATGTGCTGAATGTTCGGGCCGGAGCCCGGCATCGACTTGAATAACGCGCGCATGGCCCGCTCCTCATCGGCGGCCAGCATGGCGTAAGCGGCGTCGGCGCCCAGATCGTTATCCGCGAGAAAACTTTCGAGAACGGGAAAAGTATCGAAGCCCAGCGATTTTAGCGCGGCGGCGCGCTCTTGGCCGCCGTTGCCACGCGGGTCCCTGCGCGGCGCGCGCAGAATCAGACTCACATCGTCGCGAGGCGTCTGTGAAAA
>JANXXL010000018.1 GCA_025350625.1 Bryobacterales bacterium
CCGCCATCAGCTGCGGCCGGAATTCCAATATGCGCATCGTTGGAACGAGAGCGACGTCCTGGTGTGGGACAATCTGCGCACGCTGCACAATGCCGAAGCGGATTATCGCGCGGATGAACCGCGTCTGATCAAGCGCTGCCAGGCAATGGCGGACCGGGTGTTCACAGCCGAATTCGCGCATCTGGCGCAGGAATACGGAAGGCCGAAATACCAGCCCGCCTGATGCAGGTGGCCAGTGCAGGCGGCTCGCGCGTGCGGCGCCCTCGCTACTTGACGGGCATTTTGAAGTCGGTCTCCTTCGCCCTGTTGAGCTGTTCGGGGAGTTGGAGTTCCCATGTGATGTAATCGTCAGCCGCCTTGCGGAACTCGGGGGTCTCCGGGTCTAGCTGCCCCCAAAGAAACGGCTGTACGAAAATATCATCCACCGCAGTCCCGGGCTTCTCCATTCCGGAATTCAGCGGAAGTCCGGCCTTGCGCCAAGCAGCGTTGCCTCCATCCAGAACGCCGACGGGCTTGCCGGTAAGCTTTGCCAGGTCCTGGGCAGTGAGGGCGGCCAAAGCGGCTTCATTCCCTGTCACGATGAAGCTCGCCGAAGGTGGCATCTCCTTGATGCTTTCCCCCAAACGTGCACGGCTGACAAACCAGGCTCCCGGAATGTGCCCTTTGCTGTAACTGGAGCTGCCGGCCACATCAACCACGATGGTGCTGTTCATCTTCAGCATTTCAGCGACCTTCGCAGCATCGACAGCGCGAGGAGCGGGTTTGCCCAGGCCGAGGATCGTGGGTTTGTAGTCGCCGGTCATCAGCTCCACTGCTTGAAAGGGATCGGCTAGGACGTAGGTCTCCGGCCAATCTGCCTGTACCAGCCAGGAGGCGGTCATAAGGGCCCGGACCATGTAGTTGTCCACCAGAACGATACGGCTGCGCCGGGTTGCAGCGTACTTGTCCATGCCCTGCACCAATTGGACGCCCCAGCCGTAGGCAGAATCGGACCGATGTCCCGCGCGGTATTCTTCCGGTGTACGCAGATCGATGAGGTAGACGGTGCGATCCTTCTCGGCTTTAAATTTCGCCAGCGTCTGCGCGTCGATGGTCTTCACTCCGTACCGATCCGCAACTTTCCGCGCGGCCTCGAGCGCCTGCTGGAGATGTGGTCCCGACGGTTCCGGCGCATGCCTCTTAGACCCATGTTCCAGTGCAAAGCCGCTGTTTAGCCAGGCCATGGTCCCGCCATTGAGCCCCACTATTTTGTTCTTGACTCCGGCATTGATTAAGCTTTGCGCCCCGATGATGCTTCGCGTGCGCCCCGCGCAATTCACCACCACCAGGGTCTCCGGCTTCACTCCAAGTGCCGTGAAACGGTAGACCAGCTCCGACCCCGGCACGTTGATGGAGCCGGGAATGTTCATGTCGGCGTACTCGTTGGCCGGGCGGCTGTCGAGGATCAGAATGTCTTCGCCGGCCGCGATTTTGCGGTGCAGGTCCTCGGCTGTTATCTCCGGCGTATCGTAGCGCAGCGCGATCCATTCTCCGAAGGCCTTGCCTGGCACGCTCATGCCGCTGAAGATTTCGTAGCCGGCCTGCTTCCATGCCGGATATCCGCCCTCCAGGACCGCGAGATTTGTATAGCCTAGTTCCTTTAGCCTCGCAGCCGCGCGTTCGGCTGTTCCTTCCCCGCCATCGGCAAGCACGATCCGCGTGGATCTGCGTGGCACGAGCATGTCAATATTAAGCTCCAGCTTGCTCAGCGGAACATTGACGGCGTGCAGAAGATGATTTAGACCGTAGGTGCCTTCCTCCCTGGGATCGAGGATCGCAAGTTCCTTCCCGTCGCGCTCAAGCGCCTTCAGCGCAACGGCGCTTACCCCGGGGAAACGGCCGGCTGCTGATGCTGCCAGCGCCGAAAGGAGAACCATCAGCACCTCTCTGTATTTCATATCCCCTCCTTCTTGCCCGCAGTAAGCGGCGGCTCGAATCAGCCAACCTACTGCGCCGGGGCATCCTAGGATCGAGAAACTTACGAGCGCAACCGGGCGGTCACGGTGAATCACATGCTAAAAAGTTATCACAGACCCTCATCGCATGTCAGACGCTTTTATGGTCTCTTGTTTCAAGCGCCGAAATTTAACAACGGACGGTAACCGGCTAACCAAGTTCTTGCGCGTAATCGCCAGCTTACTGATTGCTTTTGAGAACACGTCCGGCAGGGCGACGGGGATCGCGGTCAACAGCGTATCTGTACACCCGGTGAGCGTGCCAGTGATTGTGCGGGATGACGCGGGCAACCAGATCGACGACGTTACGCCGACACTGCCAGCCAAAGCACACACGTCGTTTACTTTTGGGGGTCGACAAGTATACGTTCACCGGCAATAAGCGTGGAACCGAGTTCGCGACACCTTCCGGGGGACAGATTGGCGCGCTTGGCATCCGCATCCCGCCCACGCTCACTTTCACCACGCTGCCCGCGCTGGCGAAGTAGGCGGTGGCCTGCGGCATAGGGGGTGTTATGCGGGCGCTGAATGATTAGTTAATGGTGTACCGAAGAGTCATTATTGGGACACCGCGCATCACGCATTCGTTTGATTCAGCTAGGCTTACTCGACTAGAAAGCGGATAGCGCCTGAATCACGGCGCATCCGGACGGAATCCTGGCGATATTGCATCATCGTTTGGCGGTCGAGGAGGACCGCAAGCGATGGCAAAAAAGCCCTCCCCCAAAAAGAGGCGGCCCGTCCCAAAGACTGTATTGCGCCTGCCAGATCTCGATCAGGCGAAATCGGCTGTTCTGAACAGCCTGAGTTCTCGCGACGCTCAGCGCGGCTACCGCCACGCGATTGATGAGTTCATTGAATGGTACTGCTCGGAGCCGAGATTGTCGTTCAGCAGAACCGTTGTAGTCCGCTATCGCATGCACTTGGAATCCCGGAAGCTAGCACCCGGAACGGTCAATCTGCGCCTCGGTGCAGTGCGCCGGCTCGCATATGAAGCCGCCGATTGCGGTCTCCTTAGTCCTGATTTTGCCGCCGGTATCCGGCGGGTGAAAGGCGTCAAAAAACTCGGCGTGCGCTTGGGAAACTGGTTAACCGCCGAACAGGGCGAAGCGCTTTGGCGAACTCCCGATGCCGAGCGACGGAAGGGTAAACGTGACCGGGCTCTTCTGGCTGTATTGCTTGCTTGTGGCTTGAGGCGGCATGAAGCCGTTGAGCTGAACTTCTCCCACCTTCAGCAACGAGAACAACACTGGGCCATCGTCGATCTCATGGGAAAGGCCGGTCACACGCGGACGGTGCCGATGCCAGACTGGGTCAAAGCGGTCCTTGACGTTTGGCTGAAAGATGCAGGTCTTACGTTTGGAAGACTGTTTCGTTGCGTGAACAGAGCGGGGCGGGTCTGGGGTGAAAGCATTACCGAGAAGGTTGTCTGGCATGTCGTACGCGAGTTCGCCGCGAAAGCTGCAATCGACAAGTTGGCGCCGCATGACCTGAGAAGGACATGCGCGAGACTGTGCCACGCAGCCGGAGGTGAACTGGAGCAGATACAGTTCCTGCTTGGCCACGTCTCGATCCAGACCACGGAGCGATATCTCGGCTGCAAGCAGCGCATACGGTCGGCCGTCAACGACCGAATCGGAATCGAACCAAAGAGCGAATAGCGCACCGTCGGACAGTTAGGGGAAGGATGGCCCACCAATCGGGGGTTGAACAGGCTGTTCTAAGTTACCCGTTTCGCAGATCTTTATTCAGCGGACACCGCCAACGGTCGAAAGCAACCGCCGAGCGGGCTGACGGATTTTCGGGAGTCGTCACCTATCCAAGCGAGACTCGCCTCACAATCCACCGGTTATGTGGTATTGTCTTGCCGGAGGTTGACATGGGACGTCTTCCGATCTTGTTATTGACTCTTTCCTGCCTCTCGGCAAACGGGCAGTGGCTGAATTACCCGACGCCCAATGTTCCCAGGACGCCGGACGGAAAACCGAACCTGTCCGCACCGGCTCCGCGAACGGCAGATGGTAAGCCGGACTTTACGGGCCTCTGGGAAATGGTACAGGACGACTTAATCCCGCCTATTGGCAACGGATGCCTGCCGGTTAGGCGCGAGTTCATCAACATTGGAACGTACCTGCCAGGAGGCCTGCCCTATCAACCGTCGACTGCGGCGTTAATCAAAGCCCGCAGCACGGAAGGTCGAATTCACGACCCTTTTACAAACGGCCTTCCTATGGGATTGGTGCGGCTCCATACCTATCCGGAACCAAGAAAGATGATTCAGATTCCCGGACTGCTGGTGATCCTAAATGAGCCCAATTCCAGCTTCCGCCAGATCTTCACCGACGGCCGTCCGCTGCTAACCGATCCAAACCCGACATGGAACGGTTATTCGTCGGGCAAGTGGGAGGGCGACGTGTTGGTGGTGCAGACCAACGGTATACGCGAAGGCACCTGGCTGGATGCCGCGGGAAACCCATTGACGGAGGCCGCGAAAATTACTGAGCGGTTCCGCCGATTGAACTTCGGAAAGCTTGAAATTGAACTCACCGTGGACGATCCCAAAGCATACACCAGACCTTGGACGATTAAGTTAAATCAGACGATTCGGCTGGACACCGATTTATTGGATTATGTCGTGAATGAGAACGAGAAGGATTTGCAGCACATCATACCTACAATAGACAAAGCGAAATAGACAAACCGGGCACTTCCATCCAATCCAGCAGCGGCGGATTTGGGTTGTAGGAGGCGGGCAAGCCTAGCAGGATGCGGAAAAACCAGTCTGAGGGCTTGATCCCCTTGCCTTGATCGTTGTTTTGTGAATGGTTTCGTGACTCGGTGAGGTGCCGGGGCACGTGGCCGGGCACCTTCCTGAGCTTTAAGCAGCGGCGTGGGCTAGATTCCGCATCCGCACCAGATTGTAAGCAGCCGCCGCGAAGGTGAACATCCGTCCGACTCTGTCTTTGCCGCGATGCCGGGTCTTGCGCAGTCCCGCGATGGACTTGATCCAACCGAAGATCTCCTCAACTCGTTTGCGCTTTCGCTGGCTGATCGAGTAGCCTTCGTGCCGCGTGGTGCGTTCATCGATGGCGCTGGTGCGCCGCTCATGTTGGTTCTGCGCCGTGCGGAGTCACCGCCGCCTCGCGCAACTTGCTCACGAAATCCCTGGTGTCGTAGTTCTTGTCGCCCCCCACGTTACTTGCCGAGTGCCGCCCGGAATCCGCGCCGCCATGTCCAGCGCCGCGTCGCGCTCGGCGGTTCCGGTGGCCCGCGTGAGCCGCGTGTCCACCACTAATCCGTTGCGGTTCTCCATCAACACATGCCCCAGATAGCTCAGCTTGGATTCGCTGCCACCCAAGCTTCGATCAAAGTTCCGTCCACCGTGAAGTGCTCTTCCGACAGCAGACTCTGGGCGCGCGCCTGTTCCAAAACTTTTTGGAAGAACGCCTGCGCGATGTCGCCTTTCAGCAGCCGCTCGCGATTCTTGGTAAACACCGTCACATCCCAGATGGGGTCGTCCATGTTCAGCCCCACGAACCAGCGATACAACAGGTTGTAATCCAGTTGTTCCATGAGTTGCCGTTCGCTGCGGACGGTATAGAGCACCTGCAGCAACAGCGCTCGCAGCAATTTCTCGGGAGCAATTGACGGTCTGCCTCGCTTCGCGTACATCTTGGTCAAGCGCGGCGAGAGTTCCGCTAACGCTTCGTCCACCATCTTCCGCAGCGGTCTCAGCGGATGATTTTGAGGCACCCGTTGCTCCGCCGAAATGTAGCTGAATACCCCGCTCTGCCCTTGGTCATCGCCTCGCATGTATACAAGACGATGCCCAGTCATCCCGCGTCACACCGAAATCTGCTTTTTTCCGCAACCTGCCAGCGGTATCCGCGAGTTGTCGCCCGGTTGGGGATCAGCTCGGGGATCGCGGGTCCCCATCTCCCTCGATTGTCGCGTACCATTGGCGCAAACTCAGCTTGAATATCGACAAGTGTAGGGGGGAGAACTTCAGCCTCGATCATGTTGCGGCCCAGTGACAGCGCGGCCGGTACGCGATGGAAACCGTCCTGGAGCCGGTATTCTCGCCCGTCGTAGCACACCGTGGTTGGCGGGATCGTATCTCCGCTGCGAAATTGCTGCCGCTTTCATGCTGCTTCGAATGAGGCACGTACGGACGGGTGCCTTGCACATCCTTGTGCGGGTGGGCCAGGCGGAGAGAGTCTTTTTGCCCATGTGGTTTACTCTAACAGTCGCCTTCTCATTGGCTCATTCCCGAGCAGTTCCACAATCTCTTCCTGGTTAGTGCTTGGGCTTCGGCAGGGCGTCCAGGATCTCCGCGGCCGCGGTTCGGCCTCCGTGCTCCTTCACGATCTTGATGAAAAATACGACTCCCTGGCGATCGATCAGGAAGGTCGATGGATAGGCCGTTTCTTGCGCGGCATCCCAGCGAAGTCCGTACATGTTCGTGAACGCGTAGCCCGCATCCACGAGCAGATCGAAATTGTCCGGAATTTTCTTGCCCACCAGGAATTCGTTTGCTCTGACTCCCAGATCCTGCGGAGGACCGGGATAGATCAGCATTACGTGGGCTCCAGCATCCGAAAAGCCTTGTTACTTCTGGATAAACTCCTGGACCTGACGATTGCAATAGGGGCACTGATAGCCCGGATATCCGCGTAGCACGACCAGAACGACGGGACCCTTCGAAGCCATTTCCGAAAGCCGTACACTTTTGCCTTCTGGCGTGGAGAGGGCGAAATCCGGAGCCTTCTCACCGACCATAGGTGGCCTAGCGGCGGCAAGCGGAAGCGCGGCTACAAGGGCTAACAGCGGTATCAGGGCACGATTGAACATGTTTTTCCTTCGTCAAACTGGATTTTGGCCTCGTGGCCACCTACCACTGTTTGTTCGCAACGCGAGAGTTCAAAGTTACGGCGCAGAAAGTTTATTTCTACCCGAAATCAGGCCAGCAATCATTGCGTAACTTTTCGACTCGCTTATTCGAAAGGATAGCTGGAAGGAAACTATGATCAAACTAGTTTGTTGCACAACGGCGTTCGCGCTAACCGTTGGAGCTTTCATGGTTACGGCTGCCGAGAACGCTGTGCCTCGCGTTCCGGTCTTGCTGGAGCTCTTTACGTCAGAGGGCTGCTCAAGTTGTCCGCCTGCGGATCGACTGCTTGAGAATCTCGACCGAACGCAACCAGTGGCTGGCGCCGATTTGATCGTGCTGAGCGAGCATGTCGACTATTGGGATCGTCTCGGCTGGAGAGATCCGTTTTCGTCCGCCTTGAACACGGCCCGCCAGCAAGATTACACCAACAAATACAATCTCGGTGGCGTGTACACGCCGCAACTAGTGGTGGACGGGCGATATGGGCTAGTCGGAAGCGACGGACGTGAGGTGTCGTCCGCGATCCAGAAAGCGATTCGAGAGCAAAAGATTCCGATCGCTATATCCAAGGTTTCCGGCGACGGCAAACGGGTCACGGCGCGTATCGATTTGCCGGCAAGCCAGAGTTTGAAGGGCGTGCGCGGCGTATTATACTTGGCGATCGCTGATAATCGAGCGGAATCCCACGTGGCGCGGGGCGAGAACTCCGGACGGTCCCTGTCCCATGTTGCGGTGACGCGAGTCCTCAAACAGGTGGCGACGATCGATCTCGGCAACGGCACCGCGACGGAGGTCGCTCTTCCGTTTCAGGCGGGGTCGAGTGGGTCGCGGCTGGTGGCATTCGTGCAAGACCCCAGATCCGGTCACGTACTCGCTGTCGCTGTGCAAAAACTTTAACAAAGGGATATCTGACAATGAATACAAAATTGACACTGCTGCTGTTGCCGGTTTTTGCCGCTACTACCTTCGCCCAGAAGGATTCAGCGCATAAAAACGAACTTGCTTTCGGACTCGGCGGAATACCGGCCTTGTCCAGAAGCGACACTCCGAGTCTCGATGCCGGCTCAGGCGTGGCGTTTCAAGTGAATTATGGCCGGCGATTTCTTAGCCGTCACAAAGTGGCCCTCTATGGTGAACTCAACCTTTTGGCGAGTCCGCTACGTAATGTCTCGAGTTCTATTCCGACAGCGACTCACGATTTCGCCAGCCTTTATCTCACTCCCGGCGTTCGCCTAAAGTTCAGCCCCGCGTCGCGGATTTCGCCTTACGCCCTCGTTGGTGGCGGCTATGCGGATTATGAACAAAGCACCGCGCGGATCGACGGCCGGCCGAACCCCGTTTCTCGACAGCTTGCTCGCGGGGTGTTCGATTTTGGCGCCGGCGTCGATGTTCGCCTCTGGCGATCCATCGCCCTTCGAGGCGATGCTCGCGACTTTTACGACGGCGCGCCTGCCTATAACGTCGCGGCAATTTCGGGCGGGCAACACAACGTGGTCGCCACGGGAGGGTTCGTGCTGCAGTGGCACTAAGGAGTCTTGGACGGCCGAGCCCAACAGGCATTCGCAAACTTGCGGATCAAACCTTCGCGGTAAGCTGGACTTTCGCCACAAAATAAGGGTCCGGCTGTTTAGGGACGCGAATTGAAACCCCGCGCTTTTGTTTTCGACGCCTACGGCACATTGTTTGATGTGCACTCCGTCGTCTTTCGAGCAGGCAACGTCCCCGGGGATTTGCACGCGCTTTCGACCTTGTGGAGACAGAAACAATTGGAATACACATGGTTGCGAGCGCTCATGCAACGCTACGAGGATTTTTGGGATGTTACCGACGCGGCGCTACGGTCGAGCCTCCGGCAACTCCAGATTGAAGCAAGCGAGGTGCAGATTGGTGAACTCATGCAAGCATTCCTCGCCCCGGCGACCTTTCCAGACGTGAGACCGGCCTTGGACACCCTTGCGCGCAGCGGCCCACTGACTATCCTCTCAAACGGTTCGCCTAAG
>JANXXL010000041.1 GCA_025350625.1 Bryobacterales bacterium
ATTGAAAAAGACGACGTCGAGCGCGGGCAGGTGATCTCGAAGCCGGGTTCGATCAAGCCGCACAAGAAGTTCAAGGGCGAAGTCTACGTATTGAGCAAGGACGAAGGCGGCCGGTAGCCTTTGAAGAACGGCGTGTGCCGCCCGCCTTCGTCCTTGCTCAATACGTAGACTTCGCCCTTGAACTTCTTGTGCGGCTTGATCGAACCCGGCTTCGAGATCACCTGCCCGCGCTCGACGTCGTCTTTTTCAATGCCGCGCAACAGCAGACCGACGTTATCGCCCGCCCGGCCTTCGTCGAGCAGTTTCTTGAACATTTCGACGCCGGTCACTACCGTCTTGCGGGTGTCGCGGAAACCTACGATTTCCATTTCCTCGCCCACTTTGCAGATGCCCTGCTCGATACGCCCGGTCACCACCGTGCCGCGGCCCTGGATCGAGAAGATGTCTTCAATCGGCATCAGGAACGGGCGGTCGATGATGCGCTCCGGCATGGGGACGTACTTGTCGACGGCGTCCATCAGCTCGTCAACCGTCTTTTCCCACTGCGCTTCGCCATTGAGCGCGCCCAAGGCGCTGACTTTCACTACCGGCAGATCGTTGCCAGGGAAGCCGTAGCTGGTCAGCAGCTCGCGGACTTCGAGTTCCACTAGTTCGAGCAACTCGGGATCATCCACCATGTCCACTTTATTGAGCGCCACCACGATGTAAGGCACGCCCACCTGGCGCGCCAGCAGAATATGTTCCCGCGTCTGCGGCATGGGACCGTCGGTCGCGGCGACCACTAAGATCGCTCCATCCATCTGCGCCGCGCCTGTGATCATGTTCTTGATGTAATCGGCGTGGCCCGGGCAATCGACGTGGGCGTAATGCCGCTTGGCGGTTTCATACTCGACGTGCGACGCCGCAATGGTGATTCCGCGAGCCTTCTCTTCGGGCGCGTTGTCGATCGAATCAAAACTCCGGAACTGCACCTTCGGATTGTGCTTCGCCAACGTCTTGGTGATGGCCGCCGTCAAAGTGGTCTTGCCGTGATCGATGTGGCCGATCGTTCCCACGTTTACGTGCGGCTTGCTGCGATCAAATTTTTCCTTCGCCATGTTTTTCTACCAAACTCCTTCGTGCCTGAATCCCTGCACGACTCTTCAAAAACCGTTCCTGTTGTGCTGCCGAAGCACGATCCGGAAACTCTTCGCTGGCCAAAATCACCCAGGGCTTGTATGCACTGGTCCAACGGCCACTCTTGCTATTGTGTTCCTGCAAACGCTTTCCAACGTCAGCGGCGATTCCGATGTAACTTTTACCTGTCGGAAGACTGCGCAGAACATACAGCCAAAACTTCAAAACTCTGGAGCCGTTGACCAGGATTGAACTGGTGACCTTCCGTTACGGACGCTCTACCAACTCAGCGCCGCTTCCAGGCTCGGCTCTTCAAACTCTGGAGCCGTTGACCAGGATTGAACTGGTGACCTCGTCCTTACCAAGGACGCGCTCTACCAACTGAGCTACAACGGCCTAACCGATTGCCAGTTGCTCCGGGGAGCTGACCTGGTGACCTTCCGATCACGGACGCTCTACCAACTGAGCTACAACGGCCAAAATCAACTGCAAAAACTAATGGTGGACAGGGGAGGATTCGAACCTCCGTAGCTCGCAAGGAGCGGCAGATTTACAGTCTGCTGCCATTAACCACTCGGCCACCTGTCCGACTCGCCACACGCTCCCGCCAATCTAGCCAACGGAAATGCGGGGAAAGATCCGCGTCGATTACCGCACACGCGGACTCATAGGCGTAAAAATCAGTATAGCAAAAGAGGGCGGATGCGTTATCGCGACGAAGTGTCGTCACAAGGGCATGTTACTCTCAAGTGGGGTTCCGGTAACCCTAATCGAGTTCAAAGGAGCCTCATGTCAGAATCATACGGCCACAGAATCACGGCCATCCACGCGAATCCTAATAATAAGTGCGATCATTGCCGCCAGCCTGCATTGTGGGAAACAGATTACAAGTTTTTCGGAGAGAACGAGCCGCGGGGATCGAATCCGGAACAGGTGTGCAATACCCACGCTAAGGAGTTCGCGGCGAAGTGGCCGGACGCGAAATTTCCAGTGCAGGCGCCAAACTAGGCGCCCGGCGAAGCTGTGTTATGATCGAAAAGGTTGTCCCTAAAGTGGCGGATGACCGACACACCCAGGAAAGTTTAATATGCCAAAGTTGAAGACCCATAAGGGTGCGGCCAAACGGTTCAAGAAGACGGGCACCGGCAAGATCAAGCGCCGGCATGCGTTCGCCCGACATATTCTGACGTCGAAGTCGCGCACCCGGAAGCGGCGGTTGGGACAGTCGTCGATAGCCGATCCGGCTAACTCGCCTGAAATCCACCGCATGATTCCGTACTAGCCCACCGGGCCGCTCCCGGCGCGCTGTTCTTTTCCAGCGCGGGTAGCGGAGCGAAATGATTTTGGTGAACAGTGCGCCGCACGTGCCTGATTCGCCAGCAGCTATCACACGGGTTAAAACCCGGGGTAAAACCCTGGGTTAAAACCAAAGGAGATGAAACGTGCCTAGAGTAAAACGCGGTACCAAGCGGCGGAATAGCCGCAAGAAGACACTCACCCTCGCCAAGGGTTTTTTTCTCACCAAGAGCAAACTGTACCGGTCGGCGCAAGAGGCGGTTGAGAAATCGCTGCGCTATGGCTACAAGGGGCGTCGGCTCAAGAAGCGCGATTTCCGCTCGTTGTGGATTGTGCGCATCGGGGCATCGTGCCGGGCTGCGGAAATTTCCTACAGCAAGTTCATGGACGGCCTGAAGAAGGCCGGCGTCGAACTGAACCGGAAAGTGCTGGCGGATATGGCGCTGACGGATCCTCCGGCGTTTGGCGCGCTGGTGAATCAAGCCAAGGCTGCGCTCGAGAAGACCGCGGCGTAGGGCAAAATGTCGACGCCGCAACCCGAATCCGAGTTGGATTCATTAGCGAATCTGGAAGAACGCGTTCGCCGTGCGGTGGAACTGGTCGCGTCCTTAAAGGTAGAGCGCGATGCGGCATTGAGCGAACTTGCGGATGCTCGGGCGGCGCTCTCAGAACTCGCTCCTGCCAAAAAGGCCGCCGCCGAGGCGCAACAACTGCGAGAGGAAATCGGCGGGCTGCGCGCGGAACGCAAGCAGGTTCGCGTGCGCATCGAAAAGCTCCTGGGACAGATGGATCTGCTGAGCGGCCAGTAAAGCGGGGAGGCGCTGGAATGGATTCGGAAGCCGAACGCAAGACGGTGCGCGTCACCATCTTCAACCAAACCTATACCCTGGCCGCGACCGACGAGGCCGGCGAAGTAGAAATGTTGGGCCAGACGGTCGACGAACTCATGACTTCGATCGCCCAACGCGCCGGTAACATGGATTCGCAGCGCATTGCCGTGCTCGCGTGCCTCCACCTGGCCGACCGGCTGCGGACCATCGAGCACGACCTCTCCTCACTCAAAGAACGGGTGGATGAGAAAACGCGCCACCTGTCGTTGCTGCTGGATCAAGCCATCGATTAAACCCGCGTGATCTATTCCTCGTTGCTCTCGGACTTGGCGTGGATCGAACACGGATTCGGCACGCGCGACGACGCTCCCCTGCAGCAGAATTTGGCGAGTTTGAAGCAGATTCATTCAGCGGTGGTTTGGATGGCGGAGCAGCCGGGCTGCGTGGGCGAAGGCGACGCGCTGGTAACTGCGCATCCGGGAGTTCCTGTCTCAATACGCACCGCGGATTGTTATCCCATTCTGCTGGCCGACGAGCGAAAGCGGGCAGTAGCGGCGGTGCATGCCGGGTGGCGTGGCACGGCGGCGGGGATTGTGGGCCAAACCATTCAGCAAATGCAGGCGCGATTCGGCACCGAAGCTCGCGACTTGTGGGTAGCAATCGGACCGGGCATCGGACTCTGCTGTTATGAAGTGGGCGTGGAAGTCGCGCGGCAGTTCGGCCTGAAAGAAGCGGGACGAATCGATCTGGCCGAGATCAACCACCAGCAACTGGTTCAAATGGGCGTACTCGAAACTCATATCGAAGTTCTGGGCGGATGCACCAAGTGCGACGTCCAACGCTTCCATTCATTCCGGCGCGACCAGGAACGCGCGGGGCGCATGATTTCTTTTATCAGACTTTAGAAACACTTCGGGCGCGGCAGTCGAGAGGACCGCCGCGCCCGAAAAAGACGAGAGATTGGATTCGATTAGGCGGCGTGGACCATCAGGTCGTCGAAGCTTTCGGTGCCTTCAGCCTGATTACGATCCGCGATTTCCTGGCACTGGATGCAGAAAGGCGTCCATGGCACAGCAGCAAGTCGCTTGGGACTGATGTCCTCTTCACAATGCAGACACACCCCGAAGGTGCCCTCTTCGATGCGGCGCAGTGCACCCCGCACATTGCGCAGCAGATTCGATTCGCGATCGAGATTGCGAATCGCCAGCTCGCGCTCGGCCGCATGCTGCACTTCGTCGAGAGCATCCGGACTCTTTTCGATCGCGATGCCTTCGCGGTTGCGTACAAAAAGTTCCAGCTCCGCCTGCCTCGCCTCCAGTATTTCTTTGAATTTCTTTAGTTCGTTTTTTGTCATTTTCTTTCTCTCCTGTCTCTCGTCTCTTTGTCGTTTACTATCTTTCTTTCCTTGCGTACTCTCACCGCTCCTGCGTCGTCAATGGCATTAGACGCAGAGATTACCAAAAAGGTTCACTGGATACCACCCACTTCGAAGGGAGCGCCTGTCAAGAAGTTGCAGGCTGGAAGCGCCCTGAGCGTCTCGGCCCAAGTGCCTCTTTCGTTCGTTGAAGTAGAGTAGCACATCACTGTTCCGTCATGCAAGCAATCGCAATGCCAATATCGAGGCTGAGACGATTCTTACTCCAGCCCCCCGTCGGCGCTATCCCGACTAGTGACCTTAAATATCGGCTTGATCGTCATAAACCATTACGAAAATAATGACTACGTGGATTCGGCAGCGGTTACAGTCCGCCACATCCAAACCGCTAAGAACCAAGATGTTAACTGGCTGGCGTGATGCGTCGCCGCCAAAACGGGTCGCTGGAGACGGTAAAATTTCTAATGTCTGCACCCGTGATATGCCCAGAATGCTAACACGAGCCACCGCGATTATGGCGAAGGACGGTCGGCGTCATAGCGGAATTGAGGTTAGAGGGTCCTTTTACTTCAACAGGGTACAGGGTTCGCCGATCATGGTGTGATTGACATGAAATCCGTGTGACTGCATTTATGGTTTTGCAACGGGCCTTGGATTTGTGTTTCGTTGTGTCCCCAGTACGTGTCGAACCTCCACAGGGCAAATGCTTGATGTATAGCTAAGCCTTTCTGTATCAATCGTATAAATTGGGTATTCCCGTGCTCTTCTCTCGCCGGTCATCCGCTAATGCGTGCGCTCGCTATCATTGTATTCTCCGCCTGTCTGCAGCAGGCCGCGGAAGCCACTACGCTCCAGCAGTTGACTTTGGAAGAGATGGCTCAACAGTCGACTGCCATCGTCCGCGCCAAAGTAACGGGTTCAAGCGGAGTTTGGCACGGCACGGATGTGTTCACGGTATATCAATTCGAAACCCTGGAAACCGTGAAGAGCCAAAATGGCGCACCGCCGGTAGAGGTTGGAGTGCCGGGTGGAATCGCCGGAGGAGTTCGGCAAGTTGTGGCGGGCGCGCCCCTGTTACGCCAGGGTCGCGAGTATGTCTTATTTCTGTGGACCGGGCGCTCCGGGCTGGCCCAAGTGATCGGACTGTCACAAGGACTGTTTGCCGTCGAACGGTCTTCAGCGGGTGACGTTATCGCAACGCGGGGAACGGCAGGCGAGCGGATGCTCGATAGAGCGGGCCATGCGGCTCGCGATGAAGCGCTTTCGATGCCGTGGGCGGAATTGAGATCGAAGGTGATTCAGGCGCTGAAGGCAGGCACTATGGCTGCGGGGAGACCATGACGATGGGATTCCGCGCGATGGGCCGCGTGCTTCTTCTGCTAACGGCGCTGGCCGCCGTGTCGCCCCCGGCGTCGGCTTATTACTACTGGATGTTCTTTGCGAACGGCACCGGTCCGTATACTCCGCTCGCGGCGCATTACGACATGAACGCGCTCAAGGACAACACGGTTCAGTATTTCATTTCCGACCAGGCGCCGGGGCCCTTGATGCCCGGCGACAACGTCACTGCGATCTATAGCGAAATTCGGCAAGCGGCTGCGGTGTGGAATGACGTGGCGAGTTCGGCTCTGCGCCTGCATCTTGGCGGGATCCGGAAGATGAACACGCCGCAGACGGTGCCGGGCATCGACGTGGTGTTCGACGACAATATTCCGCCGGGCATTATCGCGCAGACCAAACTGACATTTCCGGCCGATCTGACATTCCTCGGCGCGAAAGGCACCAGCTTCGTGCCCATTCTGCGCGCGAAGATACAGCTCCGCAAAGATCTGACGGCGCCCGGCTATCAGCAACCCAGTTATTCGGATGAGTTCTTCACCACGCTGGTTCACGAATTCGGGCACGCGCTGGGATTGCAGCATACTTTCACCTCCTCGGCCATGTCGACAGCGATTACTCGGGCTTCGACGCGGGGTCTGCCGCTTGCTGCCGACGACGTGAGCGGAATCTCATTGCTTTATCCCGCGGGGAGTTACCGCGCTTCAACGGGAAGCCTCACCGGGCAGGTATTGGCCGCCGACGGCACGGGAATCAATCTGGCGAGCGTGGTAGCGCTATCGCCCAACGGGATGGCCATCAGCGGCATGACGCGTCCGGACGGGAGCTACCGCATCGACGGCATCCCGCCGGGCCAATATTTCATATATGTGCATCCTCTTCCGCCGGCGCAAGCGGGCGAAGGTACACCGGCGAATATCATGCCTCCGGTAGACGCCCAGAACGACGATTTTTCCGCCAATACCAAATTCGCCACCCAATTTTACCCGGGCACGCAGGACTGGACCAAAGCGGCGGTAATCGGCGTGGCCGCAGGCAAGAGCATCGGGCAAATCGACTTTATCGTGACGGCGAGGTCCGGCCCCGCGGTTTATGGCATGCAGACCTACGGTTATCCCAATGGAGTGCCGATTGCCGCACCTCCGCTCGTCGCCAATACCCGTAATGGCATGGTTTTTTACGCCACCGGGGCAACCGTCAATGCGCAATCGGCTATGGCACCCGGACTCAACGTAAGCGTAATCGGCGCCACCGCCAGCATTGAGCCGGGGAGTCTCAAATACTACTGGGCCGGGTTCATCGAGATGATCGTAGACACCGCCAAAACGGCGGTGAATTTACCGGTTGCGCTGGCGGTAACGCTGAACGGAGATCTCTACGTCTTGCCGGCGGCGTTTACGGTGGTTCCGGGCGCCGCGCCCTCCATTTCCGCGGTCACCCCGCAGGCTGCATACCCCGGGGGGGTGGCGACCACGATTAGCGGGACCAACTTGACCGGCAACACCCGCATCTTATTCGAAGGTTCGCCCGCGAAAGTATTGCGGGCCAACGCCGACGGGTCGCTCGCCATCGCCGAGCCCGCGGGCCTGAGCGGGAGCCAAGCCACCGTCGAGGCGGTCAATCCGGATGGGCAAAGTTCGCTGCAGTCTCTCGGCGCCGCTCCCCGGCCGCTCTACACCTATCCGCAGTTGAAGCAGGCGAAACTTGTGCCCACGCCCTATTCCGTAATCGCCGGGACCGATACGCTGATGGTCATCAGCGGGATCGACGCCCATTTTGCCGAAGGGGAAACTGTAATCGGATTCGGGTCGAGCGATATCTCGGTGCGAGGATCCTGGGTAGTGGGTCCCCACATGGTGATCCTAAGTCTGAGCGTAGATGCGGGGGCGCAGCCGGGCACCACTTACATTTCAGCCGCCACCGGTCTCGAGATTCTAACCCAGGTGGACGGTCTTCAAATTCTTGCAGCCGACCCGCAGCAAATCAGCCTGCGGGTGCCCATTCTTAATGCCGTCACGGGACTGGCCGGGGTTCCCGCAGGCGGCACGGCACTGATCGCGACCTCCGGGCTGCCTGCGAATTTGGACGGCTGGACGCTCTCGATCGGTCCCCTTAACGCGACCTTCACTGCCGATAAGAACGGCCGCTTGACGGTGAACGTGCCGACGGCTCTCGCCGTAGGGGCACAGCCGGTGCAGTTGACCGCACCCGGAAATCCTCCGGCGGCGATCGTTCCGCGCGTGATTCTGCAACTGGACCCGGCGCCGCCGGTAATTCTCGCGGCTGTCGACACGCCGCTTATTAAGTCGACCGCTCCTGCCGCGCCACCTCCGGTGACGTTTGCCGTGAGCGCAGCGACGCCAGCCCAGCCGGGCGACACCGTGACACTGACGGTCTACGGGCTTTCGGCTTTACTCGGCTACCTGCCCGGGCCCGGCGCGGTCTGGGTCAATATTGGAGGAACCGTATTCCCGGTGACTGCGGTAGTCGCGGTGCCCCCCGATCCCAAGGCCACCCCTCCACCGCTCGACTTCGCCTATGTGAGATTCATCCTTCCGCAATCGCTGGCGGTGGATATAACCTCGGGCAGTCCGAAGGCGCCAGTGATGGTTGGCACGGGCACGCGATTGTCTCCGGCATACGCGCTAGATGTGCCGGTATCACCGCCCCCAGCGCCCTGATACAATCGCCGCTTGGCGGTGCCAGTTCTACGATAATCGAAAGAGTGAGTTTAAGCGCACCTCGAATGCCCGCGAATGCTCAGGAAATCATCGATCGCCGCATTCAATTCTCGAATCGACTAGCGGAGGCCAAAAAAGAGCCCCTGCCGCCGCCAGTGTCTTGGTACCCATATGACAGCATGTCTTCTATTGACCATATGGAGCCGTTTTTCCGGGAGCATTTTGATGATTTCGAGCGAGCCTTCCGTTCCGGACCTGTGATCGACTTCGGTTGCGGCGATGGCGATATTCCGTTGTTTTTCGCAAGTCTCGGATGTGAGGTTGCCGCCGCGGATAACCCTCAAAGTAACCACAACTGGATGGCGGGCGTGCGAGCGTTGCGTGACCGTCTTAATCTTCCGATCCAAATCCACGAGCTGGACGCGGACACGGCCACTCAGTTGCCGGGGGGGGGACCTATGGGTTGGCATTCTCGTTGGGGGTGTTGTATCACCTGAAGAATCCATACTTGGCACTGGAAACGCTGGCTAATCAGTCGCGGTATTGTGTACTCAGCACTCGCGTCGCGGACTTGACGAAATCCGGCGTCCCCATTAAAGACGAACCGCTTGCTTATTTGTTGGATCACCGCGAAACCAACAATGACGCTTCGAATCAATGGATTTTTTCTCCCGCCGGCCTCGATAGAATCGTCAAACGAAGTGGGTGGCGGATCATTGCCGCCTTGACGCTCGGTTGCAGTCAGTCTTCCAATCCGATTGATTCAGATAAAGACGCCCGCAAGTTTCTTTTCTTGCGCAGCCGCCGGCTATCGGCTCCCGCAACGATTCGTCTGCTAGAGGGATGGATGGAGGTTTCGGATTTTCGGTGGGCCTGGACGATGAAACGGTTCAGTTTCGAGATCACCTTGCTAGATTCGACGAGACCGCCTAAGTTTTCGCTCCAGTTTGTTATTCCCGATGTCATCTCAGACGTATCACCGGTGACGATGTCTTGCGCGATTAATGGCCATCCAGCGGGGACGCAAGTTTACGCGGGCTCGAACGAAAAACTTTTTGACGCGAACTTTCCTTCGAACATAGATCGCAGCAAGCCGATTCATTTTGAATTTACGGTCGATCACAGTTTTGTTTCGCTTACCGATGTGAGAGATTTCGGAATCATCATCCCCTTCGACGGTGCTGTTCGTGGCGTCTCTGAGAAAATTAATTTCTGGCTCGACTGACCCCAAGTATCGGGCCGTGAGCGGAGGGATGGTCTCTCGCTCGGTGCAGGTTCTTCCAGGAGGACTTGTACTGTCTTCTCATCTGTGGAAAACTCACCTTGTGATCGCCTTTAATTGCAATATCTGTGGATCGCCCAACAGCGCCGAGACCTTGTCCTGGGAGAGCGCCATCTGTTCGCAATGCCGGGCGAACACGCGCATGCGAGCGCTCATCTACATGCTATCGATGGAAGTTTTGGGCAAAGCCGTGCCGCTGCCCGAATTCCCGGTGCTGAAAAATCACCGGGGGTTGGGCATGACCGACGACGCGAGCTACGCTGCTATGCTCGCCGAGAAATTCGACTACACCAATACCTTCTATCACTGCGAACCTTTTTTCGATGTTACGGAGACTCATCCCGATCTCTACGGAACCTATGACTTCATCATTTCCAGCGACGTTTTCGAACATATCGCGCCGCCTGTCGAGCGGGCGATGGAAGAAGTCTTAAAGTTGCTGAAGCCCGAGGGAGCACTGATTCTCTCCGTGCCATCTACGATAGATGAGGTAACTATTGAGCACTACCCGGAACTGCATCAGTATACGATCGCGCAACTCAATGGAAATTCGATCGTTGTAAATCGGAAAAAAGACGGATCCATCCAGGTTTATGAGAACCCCGTATTCCATGGCGGGAACGGCACGACGCTCGAAATGCGCGTATTTTCGCGCAAGGACCTTGCCAAAAAACTCAGCAATGCAGGTTTCTCCGAAGTCATTTTTCTTGACGATCCGGCGGAACGTTTTGGTATAGCGTTTGAAGGTCCCTGGACGCATCCTCTCATTGCCCGGCCGCCCCGGTCGAACACGGTCGATTTTGGGCAGTTGCCGCCAGCGTTCCGTGTTGGGTACGAGTCGCTACTGCAGGCCCACCAGAACGCCGGCGCGGAGATCCTCAGATTGCGGGATCAGAATGATGAATTAGACCGCAAAGTTGCAGACCTCGAGAGAACCATCAGCATAGCCGCAGGTTCCAAGTGGCTCCGCCTCGGTCGATTGCTCGGCCGCGGGCCTAAGTTGAATTAGCCGACGGCTGAGGGCCGTGTTTCGGCGTGATGGCGGACATCGATACCCTTCACCAGGAACAGGACGTCCTCGGCCACGTTAGTCGAGTGATCGGCAATGCGTTCCAGGTTGCGGATCACCACCATCAGATTTAGCGCCTGCTGAATATTGTGGGGATCCTTTTCCATGAAGCTGGTTAATTCGTGGTAGCAGGCGGTACGCAGGCTGTCGACGGCATCGTCGGAGGCGAGTACGCTGCGGGCGAGATCGGCGTCGCGATGGACAAAGGCGTCGAGCGACTTGCGCACCATCGACTGCACCAAGCCGGCGATATGAGGAATGTCGATCATGGGCGTAATAATCGGCCCTTCCATCAGCGAGGTGGCGCGTTCGGCAATGCTGACCGCCAGATCGCCCATGCGTTCAAGGTCGGTATTGATCTTAAGCGCCGCTACGATCAGGCGCAGGTCGGCCGCCATGGGCTGGTGCAGGGCCAGCAGGTTGATGGCGAACTCGTCGATCTCGATTTCGATGGAATTGATGCGCACTTCGGTGCGGAAGACTTCTTCGGCGGCGGTGCGGTCCTTCTGCGTGACGGCGCTGATGCTGCGCTGGATGGAGGACTCCACAATCGCGCTCATTTCGAGCAGCTTGGTCTTCAGCTGTTCTAATTCTTCGACGAAGTGTCTCATCCGAACCGCCCGGTCACGTAATCTTCGGTCTCTTGTTTCGCCGGATTCTTGAAGATCACGGCGGTGCGGTCGAACTCGATCAGGCGGCCCAGTAGGAAAAAGCCGGTATAATCCGCGACGCGCGCCGCTTGCTGCATGTTGTGGGTGACGATCACAATGGTGCAACTGCTTTTCAGTTGGAAGATCAGGTCCTCAATTTTGGCGGTTGCAATGGGATCGAGCGCGGAGCAGGGCTCGTCGAGCAGCAGCACTTCGGGATCGACGGCAAGCGCGCGCGCAATGCAGAGCCGCTGCTGCTGGCCCCCCGAAAGCCCGTAGGCGGATTCGTTCAGTTTGTCCTTGACTTCATCCCACAGCGCCGCGCGGCGCAGGCTTTGCTCCACTTTCTCGCGTAGTTCGACGCGGTTGGAAACGGTGCCGTTGATGCGCGGACCGTACGCGATGTTGTCGAAAATGGACTTAGGAAATGGGTTGGAGCGCTGGAACACCATGCCCACACGGCGGCGCACGTATGCCACTTCCTGCTCAAAAATATTCACGTCATCGAGCAAAATCTGCCCTTCGACGCGGCTGTTGCGGACGGTCTCATTCATCCGGTTCAAGGTCCGCAGAAATGTGGACTTTCCGCAGCCGGATGGCCCGATGCAGGCGGTCACCTGATTGGCAAAAATCCCCATGGAAATATGGCTGAGGGCTTGAAAATCGCCGTAAAAGAAGTTCAAATCGGCGACACACAGCTTGTAGCTAGCAGCGGTGAAGGGTTTGGCGGCAGTCATTAGGGGCGTATCACCCTCAGCCGGGGGAATGTGGAGTTCGGGATGTCGTCGAGTGGGTACCATAAATTACCTGGCAACGTGCTTCCTTTTTGAGAGCACGGCGCGTGCGATCACATTCACTGCTAAAACCAGGGTGAGAAGGACAAAACCCGCCGACCACGCCTGTTGGTGCCAGTCCTCGTAGGGGGAAATGGCATAAGTAAAAATCATCACCGGCAAAGCCGACGTAGGCTGTTCCCATCCTGGGCTCCAATAGCGGTTGCCGAAGCTGGTGAACAGCAGCGGAGCGGTTTCTCCCGCCACGCGAGCCAAGTTCAGCATCACCCCTGTCATGATGCCATTTTTCGCGGCTGGAATCACTACCGAAAGGATAGCCCGGGTTTTCGAAGCGCCCAGAGCCATGGCGCCCTCTCGCAGGGAATCGGGGACCGCGCGCAGAAATCCCTCAGTGCTGCGGACGGCAATAGGGATCATCATTACGCCCAACGACAAACCGCCCGCGAGTGTCGAAAAATGTTTCTGCGAAAGCACGATGATGGTGTAGGCGAAGATACCGATGACGATCGAAGGCACTCCGTTCAGCAGATCCGCGACGTAACGGACCACGAAGGAGAAAGTGGTGCCGCCAAATTCAGCGAGATAAACGCCGCCCAGGAATCCCAGGGGAACACCCACCACACTAGCCAGCAGCAGCAGTTTGGCGCTGCCGACAATGGCGTTGGCCATACCGCCTCCGGCTTCGCCCACCGGCGTGGGAAGTTTCGTAAAGAAGTTGAGCGTCAGACTAGTTGCGCCGTGCACGAATAAGTACCCGAGAATAAACACCAGGGTTCCCGCGGCCACCAGAGTACATAAACCCGTAATGGTTAGCATCACTGCGTTCACAGTGTTTCGACGAAAGTTGTGCAGGTCAGGCATGTTACGCATGACCTTTGTCCGAATCCATGACCAGAAGGCGCGCGGCTCCATTGATAACGATGGTGAGAGCGAATAGAACCAGACCTAATTCAATCAGCGCGCTGGTGTAGATCTTGCCCGTAGCTTCCGTAAATTCATTTGCGATCACGGCGGCGATGGAGTACCCCGGAGCGAATAGAGAGGCTTTTATCTTGGGATCGTTGCCGATCACCATAGTAACCGCCATAGTTTCGCCAAGCGAACGCGCGAGCGCCAGGAAGATGGAGCCCATAATGCCCTTCCGAGCGTAAGGTACGACCACATCCCAAGTGGTTTCCCAGCGGGTCGCGCCCAGCGCTAAAGCGGCTTCACGCTGATCTCCGGGAACCGCCAAAATTACTTCCCGGGAAATCGAAATAATAAAGGGAATGATCATCACCGAGAGAATCACACCTGCCGAAAACAAGCTGACTCCATAGAAAGGACCGCTGAAAAACGGAGTCCATCCCAGCACCGCGCGGAGGGCCGGTTCGACCTGCCGCAAGAGGGGAACCAATACGAAAATTCCCAGCAGGCCGTAAATCACGCTGGGTACGGCAGCCAGCAGCTCGATCAAAAAGGTGAGTGCGTCGGAGATCTTCGGTGGAGCGAGTTCCGCCAGAAAGATGGCGGCTCCGACGCCCAGTGGGATTCCAATCAAGAGCGCCAGCGCAGAACTGACCAGAGTTCCATAGATGAAGGGCAGCGCGCCGAATTGATCGTTGACCGGATCCCAAGTGGAAGTGACCAGAAAGTTCCAGCCGAACTTCGAGCGGGACTCGGCCGAATTAATGAAAAGCTCGTATACCAACAGACCCGTAATCAGCAGAATAGTCGCCGAAGCCATGAAGGTGACCACGTAAGCGACCTCGTCCCCGCTGCGGAGCCGCTGCAGGTAACTGCGAACGGGGCGCGACGGAGTGGCGCTCGCAACGGTGGTGGAAGAGGCGGCCATACCAGGAGAGCGGCTACTGAATCTTGGCGATAGCTTTCTGTTCCTTCGCCACGACTGCTTTCGGAAGACGGGCGTAGGCGAGGACCTCGGTCATGTTTTGGCCGTCCGACAACATCCAGGTCAGAAAATTCTTGATGGCGGTTTTTTTAGTACTATCCGCGATCTTTTCCGGAATCAGCAACCAAGTGAAGCTGGAAATGGGGTAGGCATCTTTACCCGGAGCATTCGTGATCGACACGCGAAAGTCGTCCGGCATTTCCTTTGAACTCGCGGCCGCTGAGGTCACGCCCGCGAGATTGGCCTCGACGAAATTTCCCGCCAGATTCTTGACTTTGCCGGTCTTCATCTTGTTCTGGACGGCGTAGATCAACTCCACATAGCCAATGGAGTTCGGAGTTTGTTTTACCTGGCCCGATACGCCTTCGTTGCCCTTTCCGCCGAGTCCCACCGGCCAATTAACAGAGGTTCCACGGCCGACTTTCGTTTCCCAGTCCTTGCTGACCTTGGAAAGATAGTCGGTCCAGATATAGGTAGTACCACTGCCGTCGGAACGGTGGACCACAATAATGCCGTTGCCCGGCAGGTTGACGCCGGGGTTGGCTTTAGCCAATTCTGCGTCGTTCCACTTGGTGATCTTGCCCATAAAGATTCCAGCCAGGGCCTCGGGCGTGAAGTTGAGCGCGGTATTGACGCCGGCCACGTTATACACCGGAACGTCAGCGCCCATGACCGTCGGGAAGTGCAGTATTCCGAATCCGTGCTTATCGTGAAATTCCTTGAGCTGCATGTCGGTCATGGGGCCGTCGCTGGCTCCAAATTCGACCGTGCCTTCGGTCACCTGCTTGATCCCGCCACCGGAACCGATGGATTGATAGTTGAACTGGAGATTGGGGAACTTTTTATGGTACTCGTCAAACCACTTTGAATACATCGGATAAGGGAACGTGGCGCCGGCTGCGTTGATGAGGATTTGCTGGGCGCATGCCGCTCCGGCCAGGACCAGCGGAAGCAGGTAAAGCACTCTACGATTCATAATTGATCCTCCTTAAGTTTGACACCTTTGCATTACAAACCTGTTACAACGTCAGAACGTAAAGGCCAGATGAGATTGATACCGGAAGGTGGTGTTATACCCCTGCTGGAGCGGGACAAAAAAGTTGTGGGCAGGGTCATTCCGGGCGATTCCATGCTGGATAAATAAGCGGTTTTCCCAAGCCAGCCAACGGGTTATGCCGAAATTGACGCGAATAGTGTTGTCTTTAATGTTCACACCGGCTCCGGTTCCGACGTCGTCGTCGGTGAACTGCGAGACGAAAGCGTTCGCGGGCTTGAAAAAGTAGGCATATTGGAATTGGACATCGCCCATTTTTGCCGCTTGGCCGATGCTTGCTCCCAACATGTAGCCGTTATTCTGGATACTAGCGGCTTTATTGTGGGAACCCTGCAGGAACAACACAAACGGAAAGCTGTGCCCTTTCCACTCCCTACCGGAGTAATACAAATTTCCGCCGTAGTGGATCACATCGAAACCGCCCGCATAGTAGATCGCGCCGCCGGGGGTGGTGGTCGCGTTGCCGACCTGCGTTAGATTACCGATGAGCGTCGCACCCAGCACCGGGTTGGCAACAAATCCGGTTCCAGCGGATGAGGCTAGTTGGATTTGGTTAGCCTCCCGAACGGTGGAGTAGCCGGCTTGAAAATCCATACGCCACTTCTTGCCCAAATTGCTGCCGACCACTACGCCCTGGTCGAATAAATCAGGCGACGGCACTCGCTGACCCTGCAAATAGCCTGCGCTCAAATAAGGCGACCCCGCCGGTACGATCTGTACGTTGGGGTTGGCCAAAATATACTGCCCACCTCGGAATTCAGCGAAGAAACCGTTCTTGCCGGCAAAGTGGTAAGTCTCGTGGAAGCCGTTAAAGCGAACGTCGTCGTCCCATATGAACTGACGGTTGTCGGCGAAAATTTCCTGGGTCCGTCCAATGCGCAAGGTCAGACCCTTAAGCGGCATGAAGTCGGCATAGGCTTCGGCCAGCGAAAAAGGAGCTTTCGTTCCGAACCCGGCGAAGTCCGTGTCGTTGGTCAAAGCGTTACTGTAAGGCGCGGTCGAAAGCTGAAAATGGATGTGAGCCAGAGGCCGGTCGGAAGTGTCGCTATAAAGCAGATCCTTGTCAAAATTCAATCTCGCCCGATATCGCGAGCGGGCGTTCTGCAAGGCCGCGGCGGTCGAGTTTGCGGCACGGTCCTGCAAGTCGAAACGGTAACGGAAATCGCCGGAGAAGCGGAATCCGCCTAGATTTCGCAAGATGCCCTCCACCCGCCTGCTGAGGTCCGCGATCGTCGGACCGGCGCCAGGAGCGGCAGCGGGCGCCTGTGGATTGACCACCAGGGCGGAGGCTAGCGGAACGATTGCCGCGGTTTCTCCGGCGGGCAGGACCCCGGCCGTGCTGGCGACTTGGCCCAAATTCGGGAAAGCACTCAGTGGCGGGGCTTCGGCAAAAGCGGTAACGCCATGGTCATCCTTCCTTTGCTGCTGCGCCAGCAGTTGGCGAAGTTCATTAATCTGCCGCTGCTGATCCGCCAGTATTTGCCTGAGCTGTTCAATTTCCGACCCGGCCGGCGGCGCCGGTGAATTGTTCGCAGCAGCCGCTTCGTCAGCCGCCGAAAGCGGAAGAATGGAACAGAGAAAGCAGGCTAGAAACACGCCTCCGCTGGACTGATTCATGTATCTCATCGATTTGCTCCCTGTTGATAGCCTCACGCTGAAGGATGACTTGACGCGATTATTTCGCAATGAATATGAGCCTACGAATGGATTAGCCCGCTCGATTCGTTATCGCTGCCTCCGCCGCCTGCACCGACTCAAAGCAAGGAAGCAATCCTTCGACGCGCGTCACCGCGAATAATGTCCGGATGCGCTCGGCGACCCCTGTAATCGCAAATCCGCGCCCGGTTCTCTGACACGACGTAAACGCGCTGACCAGGCACCCCAATCCGGCAGAATCCATGTAAGCAACGTTTGAAAGGTCGAGGATGATGGCCCTTGTGGTTTCTTGGCGGACCAGATGTTGGAAGTCGAAGAGAGTCTGGATCGTGAGGGGTCCGGTAAGCTTAAAAATTATTGCGCCGGAAATGCTATCCAGGGTCTCAATCTTAATGGTCGGGGTGGATGGTGTCACAAATCAAATATGACTTTAACAATTGCCTGGTCACGTTTTTATGAACATTACGTTACAATTGCGCTACAGTCGCCGCTTGCTGCCAGCAGACGAGGCGGAGGGGAGCAGAACGTGGAAGGTGGTTCCTTTACCGACCTGGCTTTCTACGGTTACGACCCCGTTCATTCTTTCCACTACGTGCTTCACAATCGACAGTCCCAGCCCGGTGCCTCCCACCTGGCGTGAACGGGCTTTGTCCACGCGGTAGAATCTTTCGAAGATCCGGGGGAGATCCTGGGAGGGGATGCCGACGCCGCTGTCGGCGATGACCACGGCTACGCGGCCGTCGTCGTTTTGAGCCACTCTCACCCGGACTTCCCCGTCAGGCCGGTTGAATTTTATGGCATTGGCCAGCAGGTTCAGAAAAGCCTGCTCCAGCCGCAAACGGCTGCCGGCTACATATAAGTCCTGGATCTCTTCGCGGACAAACCGTACCTGGCGCTCGCGGGCTTCGGCGTCCACAGTGAGCAATCCGGATTCGAGCACGCCCCGCACGGAGACGATTTCCGTTTCCTGGTCTGCCGCGGATTCGAGTTCGGATAGCACCAGCAAATCGGCCGCAATGCTGCCTAGCCGAACCGCGTTTGCGCGAATGATTTCGACGAATTTTGTACGGTTTTCAGTATCGTCAAGTGCACCATTGAGGAGGGTGTCGGCGTAGCCGATGATGCCGGCAAGCGGAGTCCGCAATTCGTGGGAAACGTTGGCGACGAAGTCCTTGCGCACCTGCTCCAGGCGCTCCAGATCGGTAATGTCGTGGAAAATGGCGATGACGCCACGGCCGGAGGGCATCGCCAGTTGGGTGGCGGTTACCTCGAAAGTGTGAGGAGTGTCGGAAAAAAGATGGAAGCGCAGCTTGCCGGGGTCGCCAGTCGTGCGCACGGCTTGAATAAGCTCGTAAAGCAGCGGCTCGCGAACAATTTGCAGCAGTCCCATCCCCTGATAGCGGTCTCCGCGGAATCCCGTGGCGCCAAGGAGAGCCTGATTACAGAAGGTCACCTTTAATTCGGGATCGACGGCCAGTACTCCCTCGGCCATGCCGGCCAGAATTGCCTCGCGGCGCGCGGATTCGAAACGAAGGTTGCTCACCAGGCCGCGCAATTCCTGGCCGACGCCCGTCAGCGAGCGTTCTAGCGATCCTAGATCGTCGTTCGGTTCGGAGAATGCACGCCGGTTCGTTTCACTGCCGAGTAACTCCTCCGCCGTTCGCTTCAGACGCCTGACACGAGAGGTCAACAAGCGGGAAACCAAAAGCGCAACGGCTGCGGCCAGGAGGGCTGCGCCTGCCGAGATCTCCAGCACCAGGGATCGAACCACGGAGGCAACCGGGGCGCCGATGCTTACTGCGTATGTGGTCAGCGCATAATTTAGCGCCAGGAGCGTCAGCACAACGAGCGCGATGGCAGTGGCCACAAGCCGTCGAAACAAGGAACTGCTCATTGAACGCGTCCGCATCCAGCCTAGCAAGATTCCTGTAGCCGGTAGGGATTTGTGGCTCAAGATTGACGCAATGTTCATCGAAATGTAATGGCTCGATTGTTATGGTGAAAAGCGATGAAACCCCTGCTGCTATTGCTCTTCTTTTCCGTTTATGCCTTGGCTCAATCCGGCCAGGGACGCATAGTGGGCACGGTGACCGACTCCTCGGGCGCTGTGCTTCCAAAATCAGTGGTAACTGTTACAGAAAACAAGACTGGCGCCAAGCGCGAGGTCGCGCCAGACGAAAAAGGGTATTACACTATCACTAATCTGGCTCCTTCGATCTATACAGTGATCGTAACAGCGGTGAATTTCGCGCCGGCCGAAGTGCGGGACTACATCCTCAGCGCTGGACAGGAACGCAATCTGAACCTATCCTTGCAACCCGGAAGCGTGGCTACCGAAGTCAATGTGGTTTCGGGCGAATTGACGGAAGTGGAGACCTCCTCAGCGGCCATCGGCGCGAACGTCAACTCGCGCGAAGTGGCGACCTTGCCGCTCAACGGTCGGCAACTTTCGCAACTCTATCTGCTTACGCCGGGCGCGCAGACGGCCGGAGGCGGATCGTTCGACAATATCCGGTTTAGCGGACGTGCCAATCAGCAGAATGCCGTGCGCTTCGATGGCATTGAGGCGAGCTCGGTTATCGATGCCTCGCCGGGCAATCTGAACGGTGAAATTTCAACGGGTTTCCGCTTGCAGTCCAGCCTGGAAACGGTGGCCGAGTTTCGGGTGGAGTCCAGCAACTACCCAGCGGAATTCGGCACAGGAACCGGGGGCCAGATTAGCGTGGTCACCAAGTCTGGAGGCAACACCTTCCACGGCGGCTTGTTCGAATACTTCCGAAACAACGCGTTGGATGCCCGTAACTACTTCGATGGCGCGAAAAAGTCGCCCCTGCGGCTAAACCAGTACGGCGGCTCGATTGGTGGACCCATCAAGAAAGACAAGCTGTTCTTTTTCGCGGCAATGGAAATATTGACACAGCGAGCAGGCGTGAACCTGGTGGGAACGGTGCCCAGCGCTGCAGCGCGAGCGCGTGCCGTGGCTTCGATCAAACCGCTGCTGGCCGGTTACCCGAACGGTGCTCCCACCAGCAATCCGGATCTGGACCTGGCGCGGCTCTCGACTTCCGTTGCGCAGGATGAATACTTTGGCAGTATGCGCTTGGACTACCACATCAGCGACAAGCTGAATGCCTACCTGCGTTACAATCGCGACCAGGGCTATCTGCACGCGCCCCTCGATGTGAGCGGCTCTTTTTCGGTGGTGACCGCAGTTCCTCAGAATGCGGTTTTGGGTATTCAGCAGATCCTGTCGCCCTCAGTCATTAATGAAACCAAGGTGGGATTCAACGGCTCCAAGACTCGGATTGCCGGCTTTGCCCCGCCCATTCCGGGTATAGACACCAGCGCGTTTGCGATCAGCTTTACCGGTACCGTCGCCATTCCGGGCGTAGGAGGCCAGGGTGCTTCTGCGGGCGCTTCGTCCGTCGGCAACTTGATTCGCAGCAACAGCACGCAGAACGGACGTTCCCAGCCTTACACCACCTATACGCTGTCTTTTATTGACAGCCTGAACGTCACACATCGGAGCCATGCGATGAAGTTCGGCTTCGAGCTACGTCCGGTTAGGATTTATACGGACCGTTTGGGCGGCGCTACTTACACGTTCTCGAATCTGGACGGTCTGCTAAACAACAAGCCGACGGGAATTCAGGTGCTCGGCGACACCAGCGCGCCCGACCCGTTCAATGGCGGTGCGACCGGAAATCGTTTTGTAAAACAATACTATTTAGTCGGCTACGCGCAGGACGAGTGGAAGATCCGCCCTAACTTCACCATGAGCTATGGCCTGCGCTACGAGTATTACCACCCGCTCACCGAAGACCGAAACCTTTCAGTGCTGTTCAACGCCAACACCGGCCAGATCATGCCGAACACCACCCCGTGGTATAAGAGCAAGAAAACCAACTTCGGACCCCGTATGGCCTTTAGCTGGGCGCCCGAGATATTCAAGAACAGGACTGTGTTCCGCATCGGAGCCGGTTATTTCTATGGGCCGGGCCAAACGGAGGACCAGATCCAGCCGATCGACTCCGACCGCGCCAGCGCGAACCTGAGTTCGGGCGCGTTCCCCATAATTCCGTCGCAGGTCCTGGCAGGTTTCACGGCGACAAACCACCCCAATTACCAACCCCGCGCCTACCCGCCCGACGAGTACACGCTTCCCGAGAAGATCCTGTCTTACACTGCGTCCGTACAACAACAGCTCCCTGGCAACGCCATCCTAACTGTGGCTTACGTGGGCAGCCAGGGCCGCAACCTGTTCCTGCGCTCGTGGACCAATCGCCTGATTGGAGTGAACCCGACTACCGGCTCACCGATCCTCCAATACGGTTCCCAATTTGCCCAGATCGACTACAAGACCAGCGGCGGTACCGACCACTACGATTCCCTTCAAACCACTCTCAACCGTCGATTCGCGAAAGGCCTGACTACTGGATTCCAGTGGACGTACGCGCATAGCATCGGCGATACCGGCGGATCGAACGAAGCTCAGACCACGCAGAATCCCTTCAATTTCAACCAGGATAGGGGTAACAATGCGTTTGACGTGCGCCATAGCGCCAATCTGTCGGTGCTGTATGCGGTTCCCGTCAAGTTCCAGAACAAGGTTGCGAAGTCAGTGCTGGGCGGATGGGAAGCGGGCGGCATTATGAACGCCCGCACAGGTTTGCCGGTGGACGTCACGCTTTCACGCCCGGATATTATCTGGCAGATCAACGGCACCAACACCTATGTCAATGCCTTAAGCAACGTTCCCGCAGGCCAGACGGCGACCGCGATCATTAACAACCCCTACGGCGGCGCATTCCGCAACAATCGCCGCCCCAACCTGGTAGCGGGCGTGGATCCCTTCCTGCACACCGCTGACGGCAAGGTATTTTTGAATCCAGCCGCTTTTTCGATTCCGCAACCGGGAACCTTCGGGAACCTGGGCCGCTTCCTTTTGCACGGTCCAGGGTTAACGCAGTTCGACTTCACCCTCCACAAGCGCTTCGACCTTAGTGAGAGGCAGAGCCTGGAGTTCCGAGCAGAGATTTATAACATTCTCAACCACACCAATTTCGCGAACCCGCCGGCCGTCCTCTCGAACGCGCTAGGCATCAGCGGCAGCAATCTGCAGCCGGGTCAGCCGTTTACTTCCGCGGCATCCGGAAGCGCCTTTGGTATTGCTAACTCAACCGTAAGCAAGGACGTGGGACTGGGGGCGCAGCGCCAAATCCAGTTCTCACTACGATATAACTTCTAGTCGAACCGGCTAGAGAATTTCGGCTGCGATTCCGTACTTCACAGATGTGAGTCCTATAATCGTGGCCTTTTTTTTGCTTCTGGCGACCTTGCATGCGCAGACCAAGGCGCCTCCCTCAAAGCCCATTGCCAGTCAAGGCGCAAGCGCCCAGCAAGACAAGGAGATGGAAGCTGTGATTCGCGCCAAGCTCGACAAATCGAAGATTGGCAAGGACGGATTCACGGTACGTGTGCAGGGAGGCGTGGCTTTCTGGGAAGGCTCCACCGGCGTTGTGCAGCACAAGGGCGCCGCCACACGTATGGCGAGAACCGCCGGAGCCCGGCGCGTCGTGAATAACATCAAGATCAGTGATGCCGCGAAAGCGGCCGCGTCGGCGAACTTGGAACAGGGGCGTCGCCGGGCGCAGGTCACACGGGGAGAAGCGCGCAGCCAATAACGCTGTCTCTCTTTCCTAGCGGGCCGAAAAATACCACAGCCCGCTGAACGCCGCGGCCATCAATAGCAGGAATACGGCCGCGAGAACCCATCTTTTCTCGGGGACCGCTGCGGCGGGCACAGCTTCTGGAGGAGCCATCGGCGTGGTGTGCGGAGGTTGAGGCGCCCACTCGCCAAGCGCTCCGGAATCCGGTGTAATCGAAACCACGGTGACATTGTCCTGTGCGGGGTGACGGCGATCGAGTGTCCGCCACACCAGATTTTGCGGCCAGGACTGCGGATGGCCGCTCAAGCAGGCCAGAATTTCAGGTGCTTCGAGGGTCTTGAACATGCCATCGCTCGCCAGTAGAACGGTTTCTCCTGCTGCGACGGGCCGAGGTTCGAGGTTGCGGTCGATCTCCTGCAGATCGTGAATCCCGATAAAGCTGGTGAGTGATTCCCGCTCCGGGTGGCGCGCGGCCTCGGAGCGGGAAATCTGGCCCCGGTCGGCCGCCTGGTCCAGCAAATTCGCAAAAACGTGGGGACGATTGACCATGATTAACTCGCCGCCGCGTACGTGATATACCGCACTGTCTCCCACCGATATGAAATATAAGGAGCCCGAGTGCAATGCCGCCGCCACCAGAGTGGTTCCGACGCCTTCCTTCAATCCAAGTTTCAGAGCAGCCTCGATAACCTGCTGATTGGCCGCGCGAGCGCTGCGCTCAAGCGCCGCAGGAATGCTTTCCCCGGGAGTCTTGTGGGCGTAGGCGTCCAAAAAAGTGCGGACCGCCGTCTCGCTCGCGACGTCGCCGTGCTCCATGCCGCCCATACCGTCGCAGAGGACGGCCAGGAAACCTCCGTGAGCCATGAAGGTGCGGTTGAGCGGATCCGCCAATCCCAGGGAATCCTGCTGATAGCGGCGGGCTCCGATGTGTTGCGCGTGGGCCGCGAGATAGCGCATCGGAAACGCTCTATTATAGCGTGTTTGCAGTACCCCATCACACGGCGGATGGTGTATTTTTCGCGTTTTGATTTCAGCATCCGGTGTTAGGATGGGACTAGTTATGGGCTCGTTATCGCCACGGCTTCAGGTTCGGGTCGCACAGAAACAGATTCTTACGCCCGGCTTGGTTCAGATGGTTAGCCTGCTGCAGCTAAACCGGCTGGAACTGAAAGATATGATTTCGGCCGAGGTGGCGCAGAACCCGGTTCTCGAGGAAGCCACTGAGGGCGGCGAAGAGCTGACGCCCGAGGAATTGCAGCCTTTGCTCGAAGCCGAGGGCGAGCGGTCAGGCGATCCGGCCGATCAGTCCATCCTCGAAGTGACCGCAGGGCCCCGCGAGATGGAAGGCACCGACGCCGAATTCGAACCCCGTGCCATGGCGGAATCGATCGCGATTGACGCTGCCGCCGCCGGGCTCGTGATACCGGACGATTCGAGCACCGATCTCTCCATTCCCGGCGTGACTGAAAATCCCGAAGTCAAAGCCGCCGACCCTTTCGACGAAATCGATTTCGGTTCCTATTTCGACGATTATCTGGATCCCGGCTACAAGAGCCCGGCGTCTGAAGTTTCGGAGAAACCGTCCTTCGAAACGTTTCTTTCGTCACCGGTAACTCTTAGCGACCATCTGCACTCGCAACTGGCGCTGATTGCGCTGACCGAAGAAGTGCGCGACGCGGCCGAAGGCATCATCGGCAACCTGGATGAAAACGGATACCTGACCTCGACGGCGGCGGAAATCACCACCGCCGAAGGACACGATCCCGCGGCCATGGCGGAAGCGCTGCGGGTGGTCCATACGCTCGACCCGGCTGGGGTTGGGTCGGCCGACTTGCGTGAATGCCTGCTGCTCCAAATTGAGAGCCGCAATGGACACGGTGGAGTAGCCTGGCAAATTCTTTCCGGCCATTTAAAGATGGTGGAGCTGAAACAGTTCAGAGAACTGGCCAAAGTTCTGCGCCGCCCGCCGGAGCATATCGAAATTGCGATCGATGTCATCCGGCACCTGGATCCACGCCCCGGACTGCGCTATTCAGGCCCCGGAGCGCGGCAGGTCGAACCGGACGTCTATATTTCTAAAGACGGCGAAGATTATCTGATCCAGATCAATGACGAGGACGTCCCGCAGCTGCGCCTAAATCCTCAATACCGGCGCATGCTCGACAGGAATCAGGAGCCGGATAAAGAAGTCCGCAATTACGTCAAGGAAAGGTATGCCAGCGCGATTCAGCTCATGAAAAACATCGAGCAGCGCAAGCAGACCATCCTTAAAGTCTGCCAGTCTATCGTGCGGCGCCAGTTGGATTTCCTGGAGGGCGGTATTGACGAATTGAAGCCTATGATGATCAAGGAAATCGCCGAAGAGATTGGCGTGCATCCTTCGACAGTCAGCCGGGCGGTTTCGAGTAAATACGCGCATACCCCGCAGGGCGTGTTCGAGCTGCGTTACTTCTTCTCCGAAGCCGTGCAGGGCCCCTCGGGCGGCGGCACGCCGTTGCTGATCTTGAAGCGCAGGGTCAAAAAGATGATCGAAGAGGAGGATACGGCTCATCCACTCACCGACGAACACATTACGGAGCGCCTGCAGGCCGAAGGCATACAGGTGACTCGCCGTACCGTAGCTAAGTACCGCGAGGATATGCGCATCCCCTCCACGCATCAAAGACGCGTTCGCAAATAATACGGAGAGTAGCGTCATGAAGGTAAACTACAAGGGGATCAAGAACGATTTCCTGCCAAAGTTACAAGAGAAGTTAGACGCCAAATTTGCGAAGCTATCCAAGTTAGTGGACGGGCGAGGGGAAAAACAAGCGCACGTGGTGGTGACCAGCGAACGCCATCTTCATAAAGCTGAAGTCACGTTGCACGTTCATAATCATCAGTTGGTGGGAATCGGCACCGACAGCGACGTATACAACGCCATGAGCGCGGCGCTCGACCGCATTGAAAAGCAGGCCGTCAAGCAAGGCGCGAAGTGGCGCGATACTACGCGCCGGTCGGAGCCGATGAAGACCGCCACCGCTAAGGACATACCGGAGATTCCGGCGCGCCCGTCAGTGCCGGTCAAAACCGCAAAGCGCAAAACCGCGGCGGCGCCTGCGGCATCTTCCGGTGCCGGCACCCGGGTTTTCCGGCCCAATCAGCATGAGCGACGGAAACCCATCACCCTTGAAGAAGCGCTGCTCGAAATGGAAGACGGACGCGAATACGTGGCTTATCGCGACGCGGACAAGCAAGTGGTGTCGATTTTGATCCGCCGCCGTGACGGCCATTATGATTTAATCGAAACCTAGGGCAGCGGACGCGCCGCTAGCGTGCACCCACAAGAGGAGCGATGAAAACAGCTACGCCGGCCGCGGCTAAGACCGAGCTGGTCATTATCACCGGCCTTAGCGGGTCAGGCAAGGGGACCGTGCTCAAGGCGCTCGAAGACCTGGGCTATTATTCCGTAGACAATCTCCCTATCGATCTGATCCCCAAGTTCGCGCAGCTTACCAAGGACGCGCCCACTATCCGGCGGGCGGCCCTGGTGGTGGATATCCGCGAGGGGGCGGCGCTCGAGCGCTTCCCGGCTCTCTACAAGCGCATTCGCCGGCAGGTGCCGACGCGGCTGATCTTTTTAGAATCCGACGACTCCTCGCTGATTCGCCGCTTCAGCGAGACCCGGCGTCCGCATCCCCTCGGCACCGCGCAGAGCGTCAGCGCCAGCATCCGCAGCGAACGCGAGCGCCTGGAGCCTATCCGAAAGCTGGCCGATCCCATCATCAACACCACCAAGTTCAACGTTCATGAACTCCGGGAAACCATCCACCGCACCTTCGGGGGGAAAAAAGGAACGCCGGACATCCTGGTGCAGGTGACTAGCTTCGGCTATCGCCATGGGGTGCCTGCAGACAGCGATCTGGTGTTTGATGTGCGCTTTCTGCCAAACCCGAATTACATTCCCGCCTTCAAGAACTTCAGCGGAAAGCACCCCAGCGTGGCACGCTACATCCGATCTTTTCCGCAAACCACCGAGTTTATCGAGCGCATTTCGGATCTGTTGATCTACCTGCTGCCGCACTATATCGCCGAGGGCAAGAGTTACCTCACGATTTCTTTCGGCTGCACCGGCGGCCATCACCGCAGCGTGCTGATTGCGAGCGAAATCCGTAAACGTCTGGCGGCTGCGGGTTATCGCATTAAAGAAACCCACCGCGACGTAAAGAAGGTTTAGCGGACGCTAGAGCGGCTACCCGGAACGCTGCGCCAACACTTTCAACCTAGCTCTGGTGACTGGCTTCGCGAAGTAGCGCAGCATCCGCTCATTGCCTTCGGTGAAGAGGGCGGCCAAGCGGGTATCGGTAAGCCTGAGGGTCTCGAAATCGTTCGCAACGGCGCGGTCGGAACGCTCCGCATCGGCACGGTTCCATGCTCTACTCCCCGCCTTCCCATACGCTCGCAGGGCCCGGATCCCTAAAGCCTCCACCGTATTGACGGCCTCGGTTCGCGGAAGGCCGGCGGCACGCAAACTTTCTGCCGCCCCCGCTATCCAGGGCAATAACAGGTAGGACCCCAAATGCACGCCTGCGAGATACAAGGGCTTGGCCGCCGGCCGGAGTTCGAATAGCTTACGGCGGTCTTCCGCCAGCAGTTTCCGCAGCTCCGTCAGCACCATCGGATGTCCTTCGCCAACGAACTTTCGTTCATGCGATTCCGGAACACAGTTCAAGGTGGCCACGCGGGCCCCCGCCATCCGCAGCGGACTCGGCCGGAGGCTGTCGCGAAGCGCATCGCACAGGACCACTATTTTGCCCGACAACGGAATCGCGGATGCCAGTTGAGCGGTGACACAATCTAAGACGCTTTCGGGGGCATAGATCCAGATAACATCGCAAGGCTCAAGCGCCGTGTACTCCGCCACGCCGGAACCGGCGCGCAGTCCGTTCGCAATCCGGCGCGACACCTTGAGGGAAGAACCTTTTACGGGGCCCAATTGCTCCAGCAGTGCCGGCATACGGGCCAGGAATGACTGATTGACGCCTCCCGCGCCCACCAGTCCCGTCGGTTTGCGAGATTTCATGTCATGGTCAGGTCGGGAGCGGCACACGTCACAGCCTTGGTCTTCATCTCCTTGATGCGATCGCGGTAAGCAGCCGCTTGTTTGAAATCGAACTTGCGGGCGGCGGCGCGCATTTTTTCTTCGAGTTCAGCAAGATATTGATCCATTTGTTCGGGGGCTACCACCCGTGCGTCGTCTTCTTCCGTCTCGAGCGGCACCGTCACGTAATCCCCTTCCGCGATGGCCACCAAGTTCATATCGATAGGCTTAATGATGGATTGTGGCACAATTCCATTGGCTTCATTGTAGGTGCGCTGGAGTGCGCGCCGCCGCCCGGTTTCCTGGATGGCACGGCGCATGGAATCCGTCATCACATCGGCGTAAAGCAGCGCTTGTCCCTCCAGGTGGCGCGCGGCCCGCCCCATGGTTTGAATCAGCGAGCCGGCGGAGCGCAAAAACCCTTCCTTGTCGGCGTCGAGTATGGCCACTAACGAGACTTCCGGCAGGTCCAAACCTTCGCGCAGCAAATTGACGCCGATCAGCACATCGAAGGTACCGCGGCGGAGGTCGCGCAGAATTTTTACCCGATCGAGAGTGGAAACTTCGGAATGCAGGTAGGCGCACTTGACGCCTGCTTCGGAGTAATGTTCCGACAGATCTTCCGCCATGCGCTTGGTAAGCGTCGTAACCAGCACCCTTTGGTTGCGCTCGGCGCGAAGGCGAATCTCGTGCAGCAAATCGTCCACTTGGCCGCGGATGGGCCGTATGATCACTTCGGGATCCACCAGGCCGGTGGGCCGCAGGATCTGCTCAATCACGACCCCGCCGGTTTTCGTGAGCTCGTAGGGGCCTGGAGTGGCTGAAACATACACCGCTTGATGTACCCGGTTTTCAAATTCCTCGAAGGTCAGCGGACGATTGTCGAGGGCGCTCGGCAAGCGGAATCCATACTTGACCAGTTGCTCCTTGCGCGAACGGTCGCCATGATACATCCCCCGTAGCTGTGGAACCGTCTGATGACTTTCGTCGAGAAACATCAGCGCGTCGTGGGGCAGATAATCCAGCAGCGTCGGCGGGGCCTGGCCGGGCAGCCGCCCCGAAAAGTGGCGCGAATAATTCTCGATCCCGTGGCAATAGCCGATCTGCTTGATCATTTCCAGATCGAACTTGGTGCGCTGCCAGAGACGCTGCGCTTCGATCCGCTTTCCTTCCTTTTCGAGCTCGCCTTTCCACCAGTGCAGCTCGTTTTCGATGCTGCGCAGCGCTTGGTCGCGAGTCTCCGGCTGCATCACGTAGTGTGTTTTTGGATAGATGGGCAGGCGTAAATAAGTCTGTTTTACTTGGCCGGTGAGAGGATCGATCTGCTCGAGCGATTCAATCTCGTCGCCCCACATGCTGATGCGATAGGCCGAATCGTCGTAAGTGGGGAACAGCTCGATGATATCGCCGCGCACGCGAAACGCGCCGCGCTTGAAGTCGCCTTCATTGCGCTCGTAAAGAATCGCTACCAGGCGCGCGGTGATCTCTTCGCGCGAGATTTTCTGGCCTTTTTCGAGCATCAGCAGCATTCCGTAGTAGGCCTCGGGCGATCCGATACCGTAGATGCAACTGACGCTGGCGATAATAATGCAATCGCGGCGCTCGAATAGGGACTTCGTCGCCGACAAACGCAGCTTGTCTAATTCTTCGTTGATGGTGGCTTCTTTTTCGATGTAAACGTCGCCCGCGGGTATGTACGCTTCGGGCTGATAGTAGTCGTAATAGCTGACGAAATACTCGATCGCGTTGGACGGAAAATAGCTTTTGAATTCCTGATATAACTGCGCGGCCAGGGTCTTGTTATGGGCCAATACCAGCGCGGGACGCCCGCTGGCTTCGATTACTTTGGCCATGGTGAAAGTTTTGCCGGAGCCGGTGACCCCGAGCAGAACCTGGTGCTGATCGCCGTCGCGCAGGCCGCGCAACAGCGCTTCGATAGCGGCTGCCTGATCGCCTTTCGGCTGATAGTCAATCCCAAGCCGGAAGGCCATGCCCCTATTATAAAAGACCGTCGCGAAGCGCTCACCCATGTTAAGGTTTCAAAAGTGGGCACCCCCGGCACCGCCGCGACATTCGATCTGTATCCGCTCCGCTTCCGTTTCGAAACTTGTAAGCTGCGGGAGTTTTCGGGCAACGGGTTACGCGGGGCGTTTGGTAGCGCTCTTAAAAAAATGAATGCGGAAGCGTATGCGCGATATTTCTCTCCCCGAGCGGAGGCGAATTCCGGACCGAGCGGACTCGGTGATCCGCCGCGCCCTTTCGTGTTTCGGCTGGCGGGTCCTTTGGAAGCAGGACTGAATTTGTTTCTGACCCGCGAACCCGGGATCGAACCCTTTAAGCAAGCAATGGCGGAATTGGGGTCGCTGCAGTCAGTCGCGGGAACGGAACTGTTGCGGCTGTCTTTGTCCGCTGCGGCGCGTCCGGTTCACCGGCTGCGGCTACACTTCCTGACGCCGACAGAGATCAAAGGCGCGGACCGCCCGGAATTCGGAATCCTGATGGCGCGAATTCGCGATCGCGTCAGCACTCTGCGCGAGCTTTACGGCGCAGGACCGATCGAGATCGACTTCAAGGCGTTCGGGGAGCGCGCGCGCCGCGTGTCGATGACGCGCTGCGAGTTGGTTCCTGTCGCCGCGGAACGCGCCAGCCGCAGCACCGGTCAACGACATTCCCTGGGTGGATTCACCGGCCTCGCCGAATATGAGGGCGATGTAAGCGAGTTTCTGCCTTACCTTGAAATCGCGCGCTGGACTGGCGTCGGCCGGCAGACCGTCTGGGGCAAAGGGGAAATCGCCTACGAAACGCTTTGAACGGGATTTAGTGCGTGGCCGGCTGCATGAACCAATGGCGTCGGCCTCCGGCAAAGGCCTGGTGATCACGCACGGGGCGGGATCGAATTGCGAATCGCCTTTATTGCGCGCGGTCGCGGAGACATTTGCCGCAGCGGGGTTTTTCGTGCTTCGCTGCGACCTGCCTTACCGGCAGCAGTGCCCAACCGGGCCGCCTTTTCCGGGCGCGGCCGCGCGCGATCGCGAAGGACTGCAGCGCGCCTCTGAAGCGATGCGCGAAATCACCTCCGGGTTCGTCATCCTGGGCGGACATTCTTATGGCGGGAGGCAAGCGACGCTACTGGCAGCCGAAACCCCCGCAGTAGCCGATATGCTGCTCCTGCTTTCTTATCCTTTGCATCCACCCCGCAAGCCCGAACAGCTTCGAACCCAGCACTTTCCGCAACTCTGGACGCCGGCTTTATTTATTCAAGGGACGCGCGACCCTTTTGGCTCCATCGAAGAGATGACTACCGCGCTCGGCGCTATTCCGTCACGCCATAACCTGGTGACCATTGAAAAGGCGGGTCACGAATTAGGCGCGGCGGCAGCGGCGGTTATACTGCGAGAAGCAGAGTGCTTCGCGAACGCCTGAATCAAGTCGAGGAACGCATCCGGAACGCAGTGAAGCGTGCGGGACGCGAGCGTTCCGAAATCACGCTCGTCGCTGTCACCAAGAAATTTCCAGCGGCCGTAGTGCTCGAAGCCTTCGCTTTAGGCCTGCGCCACTTCGGTGAGAACTATGTGCAGGAATTCGAAGCTAAACACCCCGCGCTGGCCCATCTCAGCGATGCCGGTGCGCAGTTTCACTTCATCGGTCATCTGCAAAGCAATAAGGCCCGGATTGCCACGGAATTGTTTCAGGTGATCGAAACTGTCGATTCCGAAAAACTGGCCCGCCGTTTGGATCAAATCGGCACCCCACTGCAAGTGATGATCGAAGTGAAACTGAGCGAGGAGGATTCCAAAGCCGGTTCCGCACCCCACGCGCTGCTGGGCTTGATTGAAGCCATCCGCGCCTGCCCGAACCTGCAACTCACGGGTCTGATGACGATGCCGCCTTGGAGCGCTGATCCCGAACAGAGCCGGCCCTACTTCCGGAGACTAGCGGAACTGGCGCGGACCCACGGCCTCGCGAAAATCTCCATGGGCATGTCGAACGACCTCGAAGCCGCGATTGAGGAAGGGTCAACGCATATCCGGGTCGGCACGGCGCTCTTTGGCTTGCGGCCTAAAACGGGCTGACGGGGCGCGTCTCGGTGCCGGTCCAGAGCGCGGGCGCCGCAAATTCCCACGGCGGCAGTGAAACCAGGCGCGGCTTTAATACCAGCAGCGTCTCGCTTCGATCCTGCTGATGGGTATGATGCGTGAATAAGCCGCCGATCAACGGCAAGTTCGACAAACCCGCCACTCCCGTAGGGGTTTCGGCGTCCGTGGCGCTCACTAAGCCGGCAACGATTGCCCATTCGCCGTCCTTCAACCGGACCTTCCCCTGATACTGGCGGCTGTCAATTACCGGAATCCCATTGAAGCTGCCGCTTCCCAAAGTTTTAAACTGAGCGTCTACATCGAGGGTAACTTCCATCCCCTCGTGCACGGTGGGGGTGATCTTTAACACTAGTCCCAAGTCCTCGAAACGGATGGAGGAAGACAGGCTGGGGTCTTGCGCCTGCGGCACCGTGGCGCCCGAAAAACTGGCGGTAATCACCGGGTAGCGATCGCCCACATGCAACGTCGATGCCTGTCCGTCTAAGGCAACGATCTGCGAGCGCAACAGCGTCTGAGTGGACGACTTGCTCAGGGTCGCGAAGGCTGCCGCGTTAGCGATGCCCAAGCCCAGTAGCGTGGCCCCGCCTCCAAACGTAAAAAAGCTGCTGGTAATTGCCGACGACGGCACGTTTTGGAATACCTTGCCAAAATCTACGATCGCCGCCGCGTTAGGCAAGGACAGGCCATAACTTAAGTTGGAAGTTCTTCCGACGGACAAGAATTCGACATCCACTTCCACTTGCGCGCGGCCCCGCGAGAGATTCACAAACATTTGCCGGGCCGTGAGCGCCTTGGGCACGGTATCGCGAAAATACACTACCCGTTTGGCGGAATCGAGGGTGATCCGGCGGATTTCGAGTGTTTGCTGCACGGCGGTCAAAATCTCCTGCGCCTCCTGCGCGGATAGGCGCTCGGGAATGGGCGCCGCCACCGCCATCACCGGCATTAGTTCGGTGCGTTTCTGCGCCGTGTCGCGCGCCACCAGAGCGGAGTGCTCGTCTAAGGCAACCAGGAACGAATCCGTGGCGGCTTCAAGCGCCCGCAGCGCCTCGACGGCGGTGGCGTCCGTAATACGAAACGTCACGGAAGGCGACGCCGGCATGTAAGCCGTATCAAATGTCAACTGAATGCCGTACGCCCCGGCAATCTTTTCCCAGAGGACTTGCGGAGTTTCTCGCGAATCGAAGCTCTGCCGACCCGACGCAGGCGAGAGCGCGGGCGCCGGAGCGGCTGCCAGTTCAACGCCGTCGACGGTTCCGTCAGCCTTAAGCTGGGCCTCCAATGTTTCGATGGCCGGATCCATCTTTTGTGTCTGCGCCGGCTGGGAGAGGACCGCCGCTCCCTGCAAGGCCGCCTGCCTCTGCGCATAGCGGGCGTTGCCGGGGTCGAGACGGGCTGCTTCCGAGTACAGGATATAGGCCCGCAAAGTATCCCCCGCGCGCACCGCTTTTTCGCCTGCTGCAAACGCTCGCGCCGCTTCGTCCGCCGCCGGAGACCAGGCGGCCGCGACTATCACAAGCCACAGGATTCGCAGACACTTCAGCATGATGTTGGTCTAACTAAAGTATGACGCCGCGGATGCTCGAACGGGCAGAGCTTTAGCGCTGCCGTTAAACTCGCCTAACCCATCTGCCGATAGTCTGGTTAGGAGATCCACGATCATGGCCACGTTTGCACCGGTTCGAACCGCCTTTAGTCCCGCCATCCCGCAGAATTTTGCGGAATTGGGGATTTCACAGAACCTGGTGCTGGATCTGGTGCTGCGCCGCATGGTAATCGAGGGGAACTGCACCTTGGCCAGCCTCGGTCGGTCCCTGCGTCTGGCAGTGCCCATCATCGATATCGCCTTTAAGCACATGCGCCAGCAGCAACTGGTGGAAGTAAAGGGCATGTCCGGCAACGATTACAACTTTACATTGTCCGGAGCGGGCAAGCAGATGGCCAACGAGCGGTTTCAGGTCTCCCAATACGCCGGCGCCTGCCCGGTGTCGATCAAGGAATACGGCGCGGCCGTGAGAGCGCAGTCCGCGAAAGTCAGTGTCGATCGGAGCGTGCTCCGCAACGCGTTTTCGGACCTCATCGTATCCGATCATATGCTTGACCAGCTTGGTCCGGCCATCATTTCGCAAAGCTCTATTTTTATTTATGGCCCCACCGGCAACGGAAAGACCAGCTTGGCCGAGAGGATGTTGCGGGTTTACAAAGACGCCATCCTGATTCCGTATGCGGTCGAGGTGGATAACCAGATCATCAGTCTTTTCGATCCGGTGGTTCACCAGCCGCTCGATAACGACGAAACCGACGTCGACCCGCGGTGGGTGGTATGCAAGCGCCCCTGCATTCTGGTGGGCGGCGAACTGGTTCCGAGCATGCTCGAACTGCGCCTGGATGAGTCCTCGAGCATTTACGCCGCGCCGCTGCAGATGAAGGCCAATAACGGCATCCTGCTGATCGACGACTTTGGCCGCCAGTTGATGTCGCCGCGCGATTTGCTGAACCGCTGGATCGTGCCGCTCGACCGCCGCGTGGATTACCTCACGCTGCGCTACGGCGTGAAGTTCCAGATTCCGTTTGAGACCATGGTGGTGTTTTCCACCAACCTGGAGCCCTCCGATCTGGCCGACGAAGCCTTCCTGCGCCGCATTCAGAACAAGATTCTAGTCGAAGCGGTGGATGCGCCCGCCTTCGACCAGATCTTCGACCGCGTGGTGAAATCGCGCCACATTGACACCGAACCCGACAGCGCCGAGTACCTGCGAAAGCTTTGCCTGCGCCAGGGACGCACCGAATTGCGCGCCTGCTATCCGGCCGATATCTGCACCATCTTGACCTCTATCGGACGTTATGAAGGACGCGGCCCGGTGATGTCGAAATCCGAACTCGAGCGCGCGACGGCGTTGTACTTCGCCAAAGGCTAGCGCGCCGGAGGGGGTTGCGCGACAGGGGGAGGATCGATCAACTCGACGCCTCTCGCAGCTTGCGCCGACGGGACCCCGTGCTTAGGCCCCAATCCCAGGGCCATCAGCGAGAGCGCCCCGATTTTGCCGTCCGGGTCGAGGTTTTGATCCTTCTGGAACCGCTTCAGAGCGTCGCTCGAATCTCCGTTCCAAGCTCCATCCGCGGTTCCTCGATAATAGCCTTTGTCCGCCAGGGCTTGCTGGATTTCCTTGTAACGCTCCGCACTCGGCTGCTGCTGCACCGGAGGCCGCCGCGCAACCACTACCTTTCGAGATTTCGCTCCGGCCTTTGATGCCCCGGTTTTTGCTGCGGCCGCGGCCGCCGGCTTTTTAGGCGCCGCTTTCGCCGCGGACACGCTGCGCCGGATTGCGGCAGGTTTGGTTCCGGCAGGCGCGGTTTTCTTCTTTGCAGTCGACTGTCCGGCCCCAGCGGCGGTAACTAGCCACAACCCCACTATCGATACCGCAAGCCAGCGCAAATTTATGTCCGTTTCCTAGTTCTGCGGTAAAGTTCCGCTGAGGAATATGGTATTTGTGCGCGGCTGCGCGCCCTTGGCCCGCACGCCAGGAATCTGCCGCACAACCCGGAATGCCACCGGATCGCCCGGCTTCAGGTTCCCTTGGACTTTCCGGATGTCATCCACCGAATTCATCGCCTGCCGGTTGACGGCGATGATGATGTCGTGTTCCATGAGACCGATATCGTCGGCGAAGGAACCGGACTCAACCCGTGTCACCGCAATGCCGCGCTTGTCCGGCGTGGTTTCCTTTTCCTCGTCACTGGTGGGGCGAATGCTGATACCGAACTTGACCTGGGTGGATTCTTCCTTGCTGGGAGAGCTTCCCGGAGCGGCATTTTCACCCACCACACGCGGATCGTCGGAAAACACTTTGGCGCGGTCTTGAATGGTGAGCTTGACTTCCATTTTCTTGCCGTCGCGATCGACCGTAAGGTTAGTCGGTGTGCCCACCGGCAGGTCCGCGACGCGCGCGACCAACTCGTCGCCGTTCTTGATGGGCTGTCCGTTAATGCTGAGCACGATGTCATCCGGCTTCAAGCCGGCTTTGTCCGCCGGGCCGCCCTTTTTCACTTCGCCGACGATGACCCCGTGATCCACTCCTAAAGCTCTGAGCGTCTCCAGTTTGGTGCCTGGCGCCCAGGAAATACCGATGGACCCTCGCGTCACCCGTCCTTCGCGGATGATGTCGTTATACACTCGCACCACGGAATTAGTGGGCAGTGCGAAACCGATTCCCTGCGAACCGCCGCTTTGCGTGGCGATCATGGTGTTCACTCCGATCACTTCTCCCTTGATATTCAGAAGCGGACCGCCGCTATTGCCGGGATTAATGGCGGCATCGGTCTGAATAAAGCGCTGGAACTGCTGGCCGACGGTGGTGCGGTCGGTGGCGCTGACGATGCCTAAGGTCACGGAAGCTTCGAGTCCAAAGGGCGAGCCGATCGCAACCGCCCAATCCCCCACCTGCACGCTGTCCGAATTGGCAATCGTCACCGAGGTTAAAGGATGCTTCGAATCGATTTTGATCACCGCGAGATCGGTCTCACGATCGGTGCCGATAAGCCGGGCGCGATACTCGGTTTCGTCTCCATGCAGCTTAACCTTGATGCGGTCGACGCCATCGACGACATGATTGTTAGTGATAATGTAGCCGTTCTTATCCACCACAAATCCGGTACCGGATTGCTCGCGGCGCTGGGACTGCGGCGAATCGCCGCCACCCTGACCCCCGAAAAACTTCCGGAACAGGTCGCTGCTCGAGTCATCGTCGCCGTCATCGTCGCCCGGCGCGGTCTGCTTGCGGTTTTTGCCTTGCTGCAGCTTAGGCGTGTAATCGGCGGTAATGTTCACCACGCTCGGCTCGAGCATCTTCGCCAGCTTAGTGAACTCGTTGCCGATCGCCGTCGCCTTGGGCACTACCAAGGGAGCCGCGTCGGGAGCGGCCGATCCGCTGCGCTGCGCGTGAACGCCGGTATTGACCAGCGTGCCGATCACGATTCCGATCGAAAGCGTAAACAGGAGCAGGGTCATCGATAGCAGTTTCTGCTGGCGCATCTTGTCGAGCAGTTTCATGAATCTACCTCACCTCAGGCGGACGCCTTCGTTTCTCATTATACGTACTAAAACAACAGACGAAAAGTACCGGGAACCGTTACTGGTTAGTTAACAATACACATGCGGCGAGCATAATCCGGCGCAGCGCCAGCTCGCGGCCATCGGGCAGATACCATTCGTCGGGCGTGTGGGCCCCCCCTCCCTGACCTCCGGCGCCGATCGAGGCCGCTTGCAGGCCGAGCGCAAGTGGAATGTTGGCGTCCGTCGAGGAGCAGTCCAGATGGCTGCGGATACCGAGAAAGGCATCCACAGCCCGCATCGCTTCGAGCATAGGCGCATGGGGCGGCAGTTCCCCGCTGGGGCGCGAGCCGATTTCCTTGATCCGTGCGGAGACCCGCGGCCCGCTCGAGCGCGCGTTCTCCGTATCCACCGCCTGGTCGACGGCTGAGGTTAGCAGCGCGGCTAGCCGGCCGATGCATTCCAGGCTTTCCGAACGCAGATCGACCTTGGCGCGGGCCTCGGTGGGGATGGAGTTAATGCTCGATCCGCCTTCGAAGATTCCAAAATTGAAGCTGCTGCGGGGGCTGGGCGAAGTTGTCTCCGCGGATCCGGCCTGCGCCGTGAACAATGTCACCGCGCGGCTTAAGGCGTGGACCGGATTGCCGTGGCCGGAATCCCGCCAGCTATGGCCGCCGGGTCCGGCGATGGTTACTTCGAAACGCTGGCTGGCGAGCGCTCGCGACGTAATATGGTCGGTACCCGGGCCGTCGAGCACCAGAAAAGCCCGCGATTGATTGGCAGCGGGCCGGCAGACATAACGCATGCCGCTCAGGTTGCCTTCGCCCTCTTCGCCGACGTTGGCGATCAGCAGCGGAGCCAGCGGCGATCCATTGAGTGGCGGCACAGCCTTCCATGCGGCTGCCAGCGCCAAGAGCGCGGTCAGGCCGGGACCGTTATCGGCCACTCCCGGCCCGGCCAGGCGTCCGTCTCCCAAGAGCTTTATATCGTCGGGATTGCGCGGCGCGAGAACCGTGTCGAGATGCGCGGTAACGGCCAGCGGGGCGGCGGTACCTCCGGGCCAACTGGCTACGACGTTGCCTGCGCGATCCAAGCGGGCTTCCCATCCCAGCGCTTGAAACTGCGCAGCCATCCAAGTGGCGCGCTTTTCCTCAAAGAAGGTAGGGGCCGCGATGCGGCATAACTTGAGGTGTTGCTCGTTGATCCAGCTCCGCTCGCGGCGGAACCAATCGAGACATGCGCGTCCCCCCGTTGAGCCCGCCAAGTCTGCGATGGATCGAGCGAGTTGCGGCAAGCTTTAGTCTACCGCAGAGGACCGAAAAACAGACTCGATAGCGACTTTATTCGGTCCGCAATGTCAGATTTTCACTCCCGGGTAGCGGGCACGCATCCAGGCGACAAACGTGTCCGGGGCGCGCATGGTGGAGAGCCGTCCCTGACGGACCAGCGCCCAATCGTTGAACTTCTGCGAGCCTTTGATATCCGCGAGTGTCGTGGGCGGCGCCAGGCTCCCCGCGAATTCCAGATCCACCACCGCCGATTTGGGGTTTTTGGGATCCGGGCGGCCTTCCGACAACACTTTCGCCAGGCCTACGACCGCGGCTGCGCCGCCGCTGTGATATATGAAAACCCGGTCGCCCGGCTGCATTTCCCCAATGGCCTTGACGGCCTGTGGATTCTTGACGCCGTCCCAAAGCGTCCGCCGCTCCCGCTCGAGGTCGGTTATGGAATAGGTCTCGGGGTCGGTTTTGGCTAAAAAGTAACCCATTTTGCCCTTTCTGCGGAGCGGGTTTGAGAATCCCCACTCAGCTCTATCAAGCTATAATAGGGGAGAACGGCTGCCCAGTTGCTACAGAAAACTGGGGAAGGAGTTCCCTAACCGTGCTACGAAAAGTATTTTCTAGGCTGAATTTACTCTGTGCTCTAGCGGTTGGATGGGTGGTTTTAACCCCCCTGATGGCACAAAAGCCGGATGCGGCGGCTCCCACACGCAGCGACGCTTCTTCAACGGCCCCTATAAAAGCCGAAACCAGCGTGGCAGTGGACCCCAAGTCCTATGTGATTGGCGCGCAGGACATTTTGATGATCAGAGTATGGCGGGAACAGGATTTCACAGGGGCCTATCCGGTGCGCCCGGACGGTAAAATCACCATTCCCCTGGTGGGCGATGTGCAAGCCAGCGGATTGACGCCAGAACGTTTGGGTGAACAGTTAAAACAGGCGCTGTCGGCCTATATCAACGCTCCCGATGTCAGCGTGAGCCTGCAGACCGTCAACAGCAAAAAGTTTTTCATTACCGGCGAGGTAAACCGCCCGGGAGAGTATTCGCTGGCAACCCCTACTAAGGTATTCGATGCCTTATCGAACGCCGGCGGGTTTCACGATTTCGCCAACAAAAAGAAAATCATTATCATCCGCGGATCCGACAGACTCAAGTTCAACTACCAGGACATACTCAGGGGCAAGAGCCTGGAACAGAATATCCTGCTCGAAAACGGCGACACCATCGTAGTTCCATAACCGGAGAATGCATGCAGCCCGCTGAAAACTTTAGCACGCCCCGAAGAGCGCTCGACGTCGAAGATTATATCGATCTGGTGCGGCGTCACAAGGGGTGGATTTTTGGTCCTTTTCTGTTCACGCTGGTGGCGAGCGTCGTCGGCGTCTATCTCTACCCGGACAGCTATTCCTCGCAGGCGGTAATTAAGATAGTCCCGCAGCAAGTCCCGCAGAACATGGTGCAGTCGGCGATCAACCAGCAGATGAGTGACCGCATCAATTCGATGGCCCAGACCATTATGAGCCGCACCGTGCTGACAACTATCATCAATTCCTTCGGCTTATACCAGCGGGAACGCAGCCGTATGCCGATCGAGGACGTGATCGAGCAGATGAAGAAGAATATTTCGATCTCACCGGTAGCTTCTTCGACCGGAACCGCTGACCGCATACCTGCTTTTGCGGTCTCCTTTTCCTACGAGAACCGCTTGCTGGCGCAGCGCGTGGTGCAAGACTTGGTGAGCCGCTTCATCGACGAGAACATCCGCAACCGCTCGAATGCGACGTTCCAGACTACCCAATTCATTAAAGATCAACTGGACGATGCCAAGAAAGAACTGAACGCCGCCGAAGATAAAGTGGCTTCTTTCCGTATGCAGAATAATGGCAGGCTGCCCGATCAGGTGGATTCGAACATGCGCCAGCTCGCTGCCTTGCAATCGCAAGCGGCCTATCTGAGCGCGCGCATCAGCTCGGCCAATCAGGAAAAACTGCAAATGGAATCCAACATACGGATCATGAAGGATCAGATGTCGAATCTGACCAAGGACGCCACCCAAATGCAGAATTCGCCGGAGCGCAAGAGCCAGCGCCTGGTCGATGCCGAACATGAAGTGGCCAATTGGGAGAACCAATTGGCAGTGCTGCGCCAGCATTATAAAGACAGC